>JBGSYJ010000381.1:0-14349 GCA_041750915.1 Thermoanaerobaculia bacterium
CGTCGAGCGAGGGAACAGGGCGGTGGCTCGCCCCCTCCCAGATCCCTCGCTCGACGCTCGGGATGACACATTCTGATGATTTTGTCACGCCGACCAGGCTGACACGCTTCATCCTTCATCCTTCATCCTTCATCCTTTCTCCTCCGCCACTCCCTGTAGAGTCCCCTCCTCCGCTGTACAATCGACATCCGTGGCGAAAAAGAACGTCGTCTTCTCCTGCAGCGAATGTGGCAGCCAGACATCCAAGTGGATGGGGCGGTGTCCTGAATGCAACGCCTGGAACTCCTACCATGAGGAGACTCCCCAGATCGATGGCGGCCTCTCGGCACTCGGCTCGGGTTCCGTTCCCCTTCCGATCACCGCTGTCGGTGCCGACCTCACCCCTCGTATCTCGACCAGGCTCCCCGACCTCGATCGCGTCCTGGGCGGAGGCGTCGTTCCAGGGGCGGTCACCCTCGTAGGGGGCGAACCGGGAATCGGGAAGTCGACGCTTCTCCTGCAGGCGGCCGAGCAACTCGCGGCGTACGGCCCGGTCCTCTACGTTTCCGGCGAAGAGTCGCCGCGGCAGATCGCCCTTCGAGGGCGGCGCCTTGGAACTCTGAACGAGGCGATCATCCTTTATTCAGAAACGTCCATCGAAAAGATCATTCTCGAGATCGACAAACTTGCTCCTGCGGCGGTGATCATCGACTCGATACAGACGGTCCAGACAGCCACGAATTCCTCGGCTCCGGGATCGGTAGGCCAGGTCCGCGACTGCGCCGGGATTCTAATGACTGTAGCGAAACGACGGTCGCTTCCGATTTTTCTCATCGGCCACATCACGAAGGAAGGGACCATCGCCGGCCCGAAATCCCTCGAGCACATCGTCGATACCGTGCTCTATTTCGAGGGCGAAAAGTTTCACAACTACCGGCTCGTCCGCGCATTCAAGAATCGTTTCGGCCCGGTGAACGAAGTCGCGATCTATCAGATGCACGACGACGGGCTGGAAGAAGTGCCGAATCCATCCGCGGTTCTGATCTCGCAGCGGAGCGGAGCTGCGGGTTCCGCGATCGTGGCAACGCTCGAGGGAACCCGGCCGCTGCTCATCGAGGTGCAGGGGCTCGTCTCTCCCACCCACTTTCCAAGCCCGAGACGAATGGCGATGGGACTCGACTCCAACCGCGTCTCGCTGCTGCTCGCCGTGCTCGAGAGGAGAACGGGGGCAAACTTTCTCGCCCACGATATCTATGTCAATGTTGCCGGTGGCCTGGAGATCGACGAACCGGCCACGGATCTAGGAGTCGTTGCCGCACTTCTCTCGAGCCAGAAGAACGTCCCGGTGCGAAGCGATCTTGCCGTGTTCGGCGAAGTCGGTCTGCTGGGGGAAGTCCGCAGCGTTTCCCAGCCGGATCTCCGAGCACGCGAGGCCGCAGCCCTCGGATTCAGGCGCGTGATCGTCCCAGCGGCAAACGCCAGTGAGATCCGGACGGATATCGAAGTCCTCCCCGTACGCCGGCTGGAGGAGTTCGTCGACCTGATCTTCTGATCGGATATGCTCTAAACCCAATGGCCTTAAGTTAGACGGAGGAGGTGTCATCCTGAGCGAAGCGAAGGATCCCCTGCTTGCTTGCGGCAGTTCGAGCCCTGAGGGGATCCTTCGCTGCGCGCTCAGGATGACACGCGTTCGTCCGCCGCTCAACTTAACGCCATTGGCGCTCAGAAGACTGAGCGCTGTTAAATTCGTTCCGGAGATGAACCCATGATGCATGACCTGAATGAATCATCATCCCTGCCGCCACTTCCGCTCGAAGCGTGGGAACCCGAAAAGATTACGCTTCACATGTACGCGCAGATCGTCGGGAAAATCCGGCTCGGAACCATGCCCCACCGGAACCACTGGTGGCATGCGCCGCTGTACGTCAATGCGCGCGGATGGACCACCGGAACGATGCCGTGGGAGGACCTGCGCTTCGAGATCGCGTTCGACTTCATCGCTCACGAGCTCGTCATCACAACCACGAATGGCGTTTGCATCGCAATCCCGCTGAAGGGGCAGTCGGTCGCTGAGTTTCATACCGGCGTCTTCACTGCACTGGCTGGACTCGGGATCCGCCCGCGGATTCTCGCCGTACCCTACGACCAACCCTTCAAGACACCCTTTCCGGAAGATCACGAGCATCGCGGATACAACCCTGAGTTCGCACACCGGCTTGCTCGTATCCACGCGTGGAGCAGCGTCGTGTTCTGGGAGTTCGCCGGCAGGTTCGTCGGCAAGACCAGTCCGATTCATCTCTTCTGGCATAGCTTCGACCTCGCCGTGACTCGATTCAGCGGACGACCGGCACCGCCGATGCCATCCGCAAATCGGGTGGCGAGAGAGGCCTACTCTCACGAGGTGGTGAGCTTCGGTTTCTGGGCCGGCGACAAGAACGTTCGAGAGCCGGCCTACTACGCCTATGCTGCGCCCGAACCGAAGGGTCTGCGCGACCAGCCGCTCTCGCCCGACGGCGCTCACTGGATCGAGCAGAATGGCGGCTCTCTGGCGATCCTTCCCTATTCGCAAATCCAGAGCTCGGAAAAAGCCGAGGAAGATCTCCTTGCATTTCTCGAGAGCTCGTACATCGCGGGCGCGACGCTCGCCGGATGGGATGTCCAGGCCCTTTCAGGGGAGACGAAATGATCCGAGCAGGTGAGATCCGACCCGGAGCAGACGAGTACCTCCCGTACTACCACCGCTATGTCTCGCTCGTACCTGATGGCGATGTTCTGGTCAGTCTGGTCAGCCAGCTCGGCTCGGTGACAGCCCTGCTCCGCGGGGTTCCCGATTCAAAAGAGGGCTACCGCTATCAGCCAGACAAATGGAGCATTCGCGAGCTGGTGGGCCACGTGATCGATACCGAGAGGGTCTTCTCGTACCGGGCGCTTCGCTTCGGCAGAAACGATCAGTTGGCGCTCGAGGGATTCGATCAGGACGTCTTCGTGAACAATGCGTCGTTCGAGTCTGTGCCGCTGGAGGGTCTCATCGAGGAACTCGAGAGCGTCCGGAAGTCCACGATCCTGCTCTTCCGAAATCTCGAGCCGAAGGCGTGGGAAAGGCGCGGAGTTGCGAGTGGCGGAGAGGTTTCGGTGCGGGCACTCGCCTGGATGACGGCCGGTCACTCCATCTATCATGAGGAGATTCTGCGCACGCGCTACGGATGCGCCTGAGGCGCGGCCACCCCAAGTTTGTCACCCCGAGCCTGCCTGGAATTTCTCTCGGAGGGAGACGGAAGCTCTGTGGTCCGTCCCATGTCAGCCATGAGGCCCCCTCCGAGTTGCAATTTCCACGCTCGTTCCCTACACTGACGGCCGGTCGAGCCCCGCCAGCAAAATTCGAAATAACTGCATGCCGCTAAGCCACTTCCGCTCTCTGCACCCTTCCGGCCTTCTGGCCGGTCTGATTCTCGTGGCCTTCGGCACCGGCTGCGTTTCCCAGATCAACCAGACAACCGTCGTGGTCGAGCCGGTGATGCTGGCGGCTCCTGCCGCTCAGCCCGGCTCATCAATGGCGGAGATCGAAGCCGTCACTCCCGAGGAGTTGAGCGAACTGATGGCGATCATGCGCCACGACCTGACCCGTTCGGCCGCCCGTGAAGCGGAACGCAGCGGAATGGCAGTCGCCACCGCGGCAACACCGCGCGGCGGATCGGCGAACGTCTCCCCCACTGTGTTCTCCTCCCTGCCGATGCCTGTTGCCGGGCTGACCGGTCGTGACATCCACGACAATTTCGGCTTCCCCCGCGAAGGTGGACGCCGCCACCGAGGCATCGACATCTTCGCGCCGAGGGGAACACCAGTCGTCGCGGTCGTGAGTGGCTATCTCAGCTACATCGGCGACCAGAGAAAAGGCGGCCGCTGCGTCTGGCTCGTAAATGAGGAAGGCTATTCCTTCTACTACGCCCACCTGGATCGCTGGGCGCCCGGAATCTACGAGGGCATGCAGGTGCAGAAGGGCGACCTGATCGGCTTCGTCGGTACGACCGGGAACGCCGCCGGAACGTCTCCCCACCTTCACTTCCAGGTGAGTCACCAGGATGAGACCGTCAATCCATTCCCCCTTCTGAGGGCTTACGCGGGTGGAAGTCTCCGCCCGAACCCGATCCTCGAAGGTGGATTCGGCGGCGGAAACAAGTAGCCTCTTGCCTCAACGATCACTGGCCCCCAGCCTCCGGACTCGTCCCTCTCCCTGCAGTTTCCCGATCTCCCCTCGGCGCTGGGCGTCAAACCAACCCAGTTGGAGCTCTCTGACGGGCGCAAGCACGAATTCGCGCACCGCGTAGCGCGGATGCGGCAGCACGAGAGATCGACTGCGAACGCGTCTGGATCCCACGAAAATCAGATCAATGTCGATCGGGCGGGGCGCGTTGCGCTGCGCTCTCACTCTGCCCATCGATGTCTCGATGGCCATCGTCGCAACGAGAAGATCTTCGGCGGACAGCGAGGTGATCCCGACGGCCGCCAGATTGTGAAAGAGGGGCGCTCCGGTTGGAGAGTCCAGCGGCTCCGACTCCCAGATCGAACTCACCTTCACCAGCCTGACAAACCTGCCGAGCCGGTGCAGTGCAGTTCGCAACTGGTACTCGCGATCCCCCAGGTTACTTCCGAGGGAGACCAGCACCGGGACGGACATACTCAACGACCGGAAGACGGCGGAGGGTCGTCGTCGTGGAGGATACTCAGCTCATTGGTCAACTCGTTGACGTCTGTGCGGGGACAGAACGGAAAATGTTCCGCCAGAAGATCGCCCACCTTCGCGATCACACTGACAATGCCTTCGGTGAATTCTCCAGCCCGAAACCGGCTTCCCAGCTCGATCGCCATCGAATCCCAGTAGCCCTCGCCGACCTTTTCGTTCACTCCCCTGTCGCCGAGGATCGCAAACTTCTGATCCCGCGAGAGGATGAAGAGCAGCACTCCATTGCGTAACTCGGTCTTCGTCATTCCCAGCCGCTCGAAAGTCTTTTCCGCCACATGCCGTACGTCGCCCCCGAGGGCGCTCGGCTGGATATGAACTCTAATCTCGCCCGAGCATTTCTTTTCGGCGTCTTCGATGGCCCGTACGAGACGCTTCTGATCGAGACTCTCCATCAATTGCCTGTGTTTCATTACCAACCTCCGCTGGCACCGCCGCCACCGAACCCGCCGCCACCACTTGAAAATCCCCCGAAGCCTCCACCTCCGCCACCGAATCCTCCGCCGAATCCGCCCCTGCTGCCGAATCCGCCTCGACTTCGGCCGAAGGTCGTGCCACCCGTGGACATCGGGATCGGCACGCAACCGCCGCATCCTCCTTTGGCGAGAAGAAGCGGCAGAACGAAGAAGATGAAGATGAGGAGGATCATCACTGGAGGGGCGAGACTGACTATGCCGCCTGATCCACGACCGCCGACGGGCACCGGCGGCTCGCTGCCCTCAATCCGCGCGATGATCGCCTGTGCTGCGGCGCTCAATCCTCCGGAATAGTCGCCCTGCTGAAAGTTCGGCGCCAGGTAGTCGCGTATCACCCTCGACGAATAGGCGTCCGTCATGGTTCCCTCGAGCCCGTAGCCGACTTCGACCCGGATTCGCTGTTCCTTCATGAAGACGAACACGATCAGACCGTTGTCGTACTTGTCCTGGCCGGCCTTCCACTTCTCGGCTGCGCGAATCGTGAAGTCTTCCATCGACTCGTCTTCGAGGGACGGAAAAATGTAGATGATGAACTGTGCTCCTGACCGCTCCTCGAAAGTGCGGAGCCTGTCATTGAGCGCGGCAAGCTCGTCGGGCTGGAGGATGCCCGCGCCGTCTGTCACCCATTGAGTTGGAGCAGGGGGGACCTCGAGGGCGATCAGGCCGGCCGACAACAGCGCCGCCGCCGCTGCGAGGAGCAGAAGCCGGCCTGTTCGCTTCCGGAGCTTGCGGACGTCGATGAAGTTCATGAGAGTTTTCAGCTGCATCGCCTCAGAACGTGGAGTGGTCTGAGTCGGAAATGAATACCCTGCATCCTGGGCGCCAGCCATGTCATCCTGAGGAAAGACTGTGTCATCCCGAGCGTCGAGCGAGGGATCAGGGCGGCGGTCCAGGGAAAAGATGCCGTGTATCGATGACTCTTGAGCAAAAGGCCACCACCCAGATCCCTCTCTCGACGCTCGGGATGACACTTCCGGAGTTTTGACGTACGCTCGCCCTCAGGATGACAAGACCATCATGTCCTTCCGTATGAGCAGTGCACTGGAAGTAACGCCACCGCTATTGGGTGGTGCTGAAATCGAACTCCACCGGAGGAGGCTGCTCGGCTCCCGCCGTCGCTTCGAAGTAAACCTTCTGCGTGAAACCCATCATCCCGGCGATGAGACTTGCCGGGAACCGACGTACGGTTTCATTGAATGACTGGGCCGTCTCGTTGTAGCGCCCCCGCTCCACCGCAATGCGATTCTCAGTCCCTTCGAGCTGAGACTGAAGCTCGAGGAAGTTCTGGTTCGCTTTGAGCTCGGGGTAGCGTTCGACGACGACCAGAAGACGCGACAGCGCGCTCGTGAGTCCCTGCTGCGCGGCTGCGAACTGCTGGAATGCCTGAGGATTCTCGGTAGGCGAACCGCCGGCGCCCGGAGGCCCGGCCGCCGCCGAAACCTGTCCGACGCGGGCGCGCGCCTCGATGACCGCCTGGAGAGTACCGCGCTCGAAGTCGGCGGCGCCCTGGACGGTCTTGATCAGGTTCGGAATGAGGTCGAACCGCCGCTGGTACTGGTTCTCTACCTGAGACCACTGCCGTTTGACGGCTTCATCGAGACCGACCAGCCGGTTGTAGACGCCGACTCCGTAGAGCGCGAAAAGCACCACTGCAACCAGCGCGATTCCGAGACATCCCAGAAGTCCCGCCTTGGCGAATCCAGCACTCGAGTTCCGACCTGCTTTGCTCATCATCGCTCCCGATTCTGACGACCGAGCCACGACACGTCATCGTGGCGCTGTGCGTCAAAGATCCTCGTCTTCGTCGTCGTCCGTATCTTCTTCAGGTTCGATCGGAATGATCTCATCCTCGTCGTCATCACCGGTCGATGGCCGTTCCGGCTCGTCGACTTCAGGCTCGTCCACCGGCTCCTCGACGATACGCTTGCTTCGTCCGGTTACATAAAGAGGAGTTTCCTCCGCGTCACGCTGATCCGCGCCGCACTTCGGACAGAGCGGCTCCGGCTTACCGAGATCATAGAACTTCGTGTGGCAGCTATAGCATGTGTACTTGCGTCCGAGATTGGCCATATCCAGCTGGTTCTCCCTGGTCTTGCGAAGGCGGCGGAAACTTAGCACTCGCATGCACCTGTGTCAACGAAGTCGACGATGAGCGCGAGGAGCCCAGAGAAGGAGAAGAAGGCGGGGAGTATTCCTGAGGAGCGTCGAGGCCTCTGCTGACGACTCAGCAGAGGCTCGTTACCGCTCTCCGATCAGTTCGGCGCCGGAACATTCTCGGCGGCCTGACGGCGTCCGGCATCGCGAGGGACCGCTTCAACGAGAACACCATTCCGGTGGTCGCGCGCAAGCGAAGCAAGCTTGTCGGCTTCCGGGAGCAGTTCGATCGCTCTGGCGACCTGATTGTCGCCCTGAAGTCTGATTGGATAAGAAGCGTCATATCCGAAACGCGCCGCGACGATCTCGGCGCGAAGCGCGCGATGAACGTAGTCGCGATCGACCTCGTTCTCCATGGCCTTCCGGATCTCGGGAACTGTTGCAATGCCCTTGTCAGCCGCCAGCGTGATGAACTCTTCCATCATCTTCGCGTCGACTGCGATATCCCGTCCAACGTTCGGGTTCTTCGATGCGTAGAGAACGGCATAGTCGAAAATCGCGCTCCGGACCTCGAGCAACTGCACAACGCGCGAAAGCTCGAGCGGCTTGACGATGTGATCAGGAGTGATCCCTCCGCCACCGTAAACGATGCGGCCTGTCTCGGTCTTGAAAATCTCGCGATCCTTCAGCGGTACTTCACCAGCCTCTGTTCCATCGCTGACGTAGTAATCGTAGAAGGAGCTGTAGTCTCGCTGAATGTTCCGCCCGGCGGGGGTGTAGTACTTCGAAGTCGTCAATGCGAGCCCCGCTCCATACGGAAGCGTATAGACGCTCTGCACCAGACCCTTGCCCCAGCTCGTTTCTCCAACCACAAGACCACGATCGTGATCCTGAATCGCTCCAGCCACGATCTCGGACGCGGAAGCGCTGCCCCTGTTGATCAACACGATCACCGGCACGGCGATCGGAGCATGTTTCCCTGGAGCCGTGTACTCCTGGAACGAATCCGGAGTCCTGCCCTTGGTGTAAACGATCATGTCGCCCTTTTCGACGAAGTGATCGCTCACGCCGACCGCTGCGTCGAGCAGCCCGCCGGGATTCATGCGGAGATCGAGAATCAGCCGCGTCATCCCCTCGCCCTGGAGCCGTTCGAGTGCCTCCTCGAGCTCACGGACAGTCGTGTACGTGAAATCCTTGATGCGGATGTAGCCGATGCCCGGCTGCACCATGAGAACGTTCGAAATCGAATTCGTCGGGATCGCCTCACGAACGATCGTCAGCGGAATCGGCTCATTCATGCCGACCCGGATGATCTTGATGCTGACGGGAGTGCCGCGGGCGCCCTTGAGCCGCTTGACGACCTCGTCGAGCGACAGCTCATCGGTCTTGACTCCCTCGACCTCGGAGATCACATCGCCGGCGCGTATGCCCAGCCGTGATGCAGGAGTACCCTCGAGAGGAGTAATGACGGTTACCTGGTCATTCCTCTTCGTCACCAGGATGCCGAGCCCGTAGAAGGTCCCCTTCTGGCGGTCCTGCATCTCGGTGTAGTCGGTCGGCTGGAGAAATGAAGAATGGGGATCCAGAGAGCGAAGCATGCCGTCTACGGAGGAGTAGACGAGCTTCTCTGTACCGAGGTCCTCGGCAGCCCACCAGGAAGCTGCGCTGAGCAACTCGGTGTACTCTTTGATGCGGTCCTGGAAGTCATTCTGCACGGGGGCGCCGAAGAGACGCTCACCGTAGAGACCGCCAAGGAGACTCGCGCCCAGGAGCGCGGTCACGAGCGTCATGGAGTAGGTCCACTTTTTCTTCTTCTGGATATATGCCATAAGTAAACTTTCTAACTGATTATACGCGTGGAGTATTCGATCGTTCTGCCCTGTTTACAACGTGGTCACAAATAGCGGCCAGTCCGGGGCGCGAAGGAAAGGCGGAGATGTTAGGTTCACTGGGATTTCCGGAGCTCATGATGATCTTCGTGGTCGCCCTGATCATCTTCGGGCCGAAGCGTCTCCCCGACATCGGCAGGTCGATCGGCAAAGCCATGGGCGAGTTCCGGCGGGCGACGAACGATCTGAAGAGCACGCTGGAAGAGGAAGTCCGGCTCGAGGAACGGAAGAGTGTCGCTCCACCGCCTGAAGTCTCCGCGCAGTCACCCACGGTGAACCGCGACTGATGGATTCAGCCGAAGCGCTGGGCCGGTCCGATGCCTCGGCTGATGAGAGCGAGCTCCCGAGGATGTCGTTCCTCGAACACCTCGAGGATCTCCGCAAGCGCATCCTGTATTCACTGCTGGCCATGGTCGTCGCTTTCGGTGTCTGCTGGAACTTTGCCAGGCAGATCTACGAGTGGATCCAGGCCCCAATCCTCCAGTACCTGCCTGAGGGACAGCAGCTCGCCTACACGCGGGTAACCTCACCCTTCTTCCTCTACATGAAGGTCGCGTTCTTTGCGGGCCTTTTTCTCGCAGCTCCATTCATTCTCTGGCAGCTGTGGCTCTTCATCTCTCCAGGCCTCTACAAGCGGGAACGGAGATTCGCTGCTCCCTTCATCATCTTCTCGACCCTCTTCTTCGTAGCCGGCGGGTATTTCGGTTACAGGACGATCCTGCCGATGGCCGCGAAGTTTTTCGTCGAAATGGGTGAGGGCTTCCAGCAGGTGATCACCGTTGACGACTATTTCTCATTCGCGAGCAAACTGATTCTGGGAATGGGGATCGTTTTCGAAACGCCGATCCTCATCCTCTTCCTCTCGCTGGTCGGCATCGTGACTCCGGCGTTCCTGCTCCAGAAGTTCAAGTATGCGGTCGTGCTCAGCTTCATCATCGCAGCGATCATCACGCCGACGCCCGACATGGTTACTCAGGCTGCGCTGGCTATCCCTATGATTCTGCTCTACGTGATTGGGATCGGAATCGCATACGTCTTCGGGAAGAAGCACGAAGAGTAGCCATGTCATCCTAGAGAAGTAGACAGTAGACAGTAGACAGTAGACAGTAGAGGGCCGACGGGGTTACATTTGCGCGGACGCTTGCTTCGCAACTCGTGGGCTAATGTTTAATCTATTCATTCAGGAAGGGCAAAACTGCAGGTAGACGGTGCACAGTGAAGATAGTCAATAGAGCGAGTCTAATGTCGCGGTGAGGATTGAACCGCCGCGCGCGGGTCGCCATGCAGCTCCGCGGCAATGGAACGACGGCGTCCCTTACTGTCTTCTGTCTACTGTGTACTGTCTACTTTGCTCAGGATGACACGCTCGTTCATCAGCCCCTCACCTCTCGACTTCGAACTCCGCCGTCGCCTGCGGAAGCGGATCGTTGAAGATGAGCACCGTCGAGGAGATCGGGAAGAGAACCGTATGATTCCGCTCCTTGACCTCGAGAGCCACTTCGAAGAAACCAAGGGCATTGATCGCGATGAGCGTACCCGGTTTGCCTTTGATGTCGAGGAGTGTGCTGAACACAGAGACTCTGGATGGGATTTCCATGGCGGCCACGATAGGATGTGGCGGCGGCGGAGTCAAGAGTCGTCGCAACGGAGAAAGGCGGCCTTCCGGCCGCCTCTCTCATTCGTGATTCTGTGACTCTCAGCTAGTTCGAAGCGGAAGGAGGCGTCGCTGCCGCGGCAGGTGGCTCTGCGAAATAGGCCTCGTTGAAGTTCACTTTCGAGGCGACCTTCATTCCCTCGAGAATGTCCTGAAGCTTTTTCTCCCGAAGCTCCTTTTCGATCCCCTCGCGAACTTCGGCCAGCGGTGCGGCTCCCCGCTCCTGAACCTGAATCAGGTGATAGCCGAACTGAGTTCTCACGGCCGGGCCGACTTCGCCAATCTTGCTTTCAAACACCGCCTTATCGAACTCTGGAACCATCTGGCCTCTGCCGAACGCGCCGAGATCGCCGCCGCGCGCGCCGGACCCGACATCATCAGACTCCTGCTTCGCGAGCTCGGCGAAATCCGCTCCGCCGATGATTTTCGTACGCAGATCTTCGGCTTTCGCTTTGGCCTGCTCGTCAGTCAGTTCGGGCTTGCCCGGCTGGGCGGCCTGACTGCCGACGAAAGCGATCAGGATATGACGCGCTTTTGCCTGCTCGAGCTGGGCCTTTCTGGCGTCATAGGCGGCCTGAATCTCCGCGTCGGTGACTGTAATGCCCGCCTCCAGCTTGCCGAGCTGGGCATTCGCCAGGGCGTTTGCCCGCATCAGCCGGAGCTGGGCCTGAACATCGGCATTCTTGTCGAGACCTCCACGCTCCGCTTCGGCGGCGAGCATCTTCATGCGGAGGTAGTCTTCCGCGAATGCCCTCTTCCCCGCACCTGCGACATACGCCTGGTACTCGGGGGGAAGGGTCGCGATGGCGGCCTCGAATTCCGACTTGCGAACCTCACCCGTTCCGTAAGTGATGATGACCGGGTCGGCCGTAGCCGCCGCCGGCGTTGTGGTTCCCTGAGCCGAGGCCCCCATGGCCGTTACTGCGCAAATCAGCGCTACCGCTAGATTCTTTTTCACATGTTCTCCTGGAAGATGCTCTGATAGACCGATAAGACAACGGGAGGGGTCGCCGGTTTGATTCCCCGCCCGGCAAGCAGCCGCATGATGTGTCATCCTGAGCGCAGCGAAGGATCCCCTGACTACCGGCAGTATCGCAACGCTCGAGGGGATCCTTCGCTGCGCTCAGGATGACACTCGTTCCTGCACGCGCCTTCAAGTTGACATCGCCGCTCAACCGAGAGCGCGCACGGCGCGGTCGATGCGACTGACTCCTTCGCGCAGCAACTCCATCGACGTGGCGTAACTGATCCGGACGTAGTCGTCGTCGCCGAACGCGGAGCCGGGCACGACGGCCACCCGGGCTTCGTCCAGCAGATACTTTGCAAGGTCGAGAGAGTTCGCGATGCCACCCCGCCCGAAAAGCCCCTTCACGCTGGGAAAGATGTAGAAAGCGCCATCCGGAGCTTCGCATTCGATGCCTGGAATCGCTTCCAGGGCGGGAACCAACCAGGCGCGCCGCTCCTTGTAAGCCTCCAGCATCCTGCGGACTTCTCGGCCATCTGATTGAAGCGCCTCAATCGCAGCATACTGGGAGATCGAGCAGGGATTCGACGTCGAATGACTCTGGATTTTTGCCGCGGCGCCGACGATTTGCGGATGGGCGATGGCGTAGCCGAGCCGCCAGCCGGTCATCGCAAAGGTCTTCGACACGGAGTTCACGACGATCACTGTCTCGGGATAGTCGGCAAACCACCGTGCTGCGGAAACGTGCGACTGTCCATCATAAACGAAAAACTCGTACGTTTCGTCGAAAATCAGGAAAAGACCTCGTGAGTGACACAGCTCGACGATTTTTCCGAGTTCTTCTTCCGCGATCACCGCGCCGCTCGGGTTGCAGGGCGAGTTGATGATCACTCCGCGGGTTCTGGGGCTCAACGCCCGCTCGATGATCTCCACAGTGGGACGGAAGCGATTCGAAGCATCCGTCCTCGCGTAAACCGGACGCCCTCCCGCGAAGCTCACCTGGTCGGGAAAGCTCACCCAGTACGGAACAGGGATGATCACCTCGTCCCCTTCCGACACGAGCGCGAGCATGAGGTTGAACAGCTCCTGCTTGCCTCCCGTCCCTGCAATCACGTTCGACGGTTTGAGCGCGCATGGATAGCGCCGGTTGTAGTACTCGGCGATCGCTTCGCGAAGCTCCGGGCTTCCGGCAGCCGCGGTGTACCTGGTATGCCCCTCATCAATTGCTCGCTTTGCGGCATCGCCAATGAACGTAGGCGTATCGAAATCCGGCTCGCCGGGAGCGAAGTCGACGACATCGACTCCAGCGCGGGCCAGTTCCTGCGCGCGGGCGGAGATCGCCAGTGTGGGAGACGCCTCCATCGAGGTCACCCGCTCAGCGAATCGAATGGTCGGCTGTTCCGTTGCGATCTTCAAATCATCGGTATTGTACAGAAGTGAGCGAGGCATCCGCTAAACTCTGGTCAGGAAAGTAGACAGTACACAGTAGACAGAAGACAGTAGCCCGCCCACCCGGCAAGGCGAGGGCTTTTCGTTCGCCCTTGGGCTTGGAGAAACCTTCTGACGCGGGGGTGGGGGGCTCCTGTCTACTGTCTACTGTCTACTGACGTTAACAACATGAACGCCACCACACCCATCACCAGCAGAAGCAATCCGTGGTTCCGCCGAATCCGTGAGGCGGCGGAATCGCACGAGAACGAAATCGTCCTGGAAGGTCCCAAACAGATACGGGACGCGATCGATCTGGGATGGAAGCCGATCGCCCTCGCTCTGTCCCCAGACGCGCCCGCCATTCCGACGTCATCTCCGGTTCTCAGGTTCTCACAGCCCCTTTTCAAAGCGCTCTCATCAACGGTTCAGCCTCAGGGAGCCATCGGCTTGTTCGAGCGCCCGGACGTCTCGCCGCAAGAGATTTTTGCAGCCGGAAGCATCGTGATCGTGCTCGACGGGGTTCAAGACCCAGGAAACGTCGGAGTGATCGTCAGACTGGCGGCCGCGTTCGATGCCTCGGGAGTCATACTCACCGAAGGGACTGCAGATCCTTTCGGACCGAAGGCGATCCGTGCATCGGCAGCGGCAATTCTCTCGGTTCCAATCGCCCGGACGGACAGAGCTGCCGTTCTGCGACTCACCGAGGCGCTCGGCATCCCCCTTTTTGCGGCTGATGCGTCTGGAGAGTCGGCCGCACCCCCTGCCGGGCCAGCAGCTCTCATTTTCGGCAGTGAGGGAGCCGGCGTTTCCGATGAGTTTCGGAAGGCTTCGACGCCCATTGGGATCGCGATGTCCCCACGAGTCGAGTCGCTCAACGTCGCGTCAGCCGCTGCGATTCTTCTCGAAGCCAGCTATCGGCTGAGGAATGGCACCGGTTGAGAATGGCAAGGAGTTCCTTCGTCTCGCTTCTGATGGGTCTCAACAATCGGGCGGCAATCGTCAGAACTTGTCATCCTGAGCGCGAGACTGTGTGAAAACTGCCGAAGTGTCATCCCGAGCGTCGAGCGAGGGATCTGGGTGGGGGCCTTTTGCTCGGGACACATCGATCTGCGTGCATTTTCGTC
>JBGSYJ010000382.1:0-6664 GCA_041750915.1 Thermoanaerobaculia bacterium
AGAACCAGACCTTCCTCGGCGAGGAGGAGTTTCTACGTTCGCGCGGCGTGAAACTGCAGGTCCGTCAGGATGAAGACTGCATCCGGCTGATGAAGGAGTTCATTGCGGCTCGTCCCGATCTCTGGAACGAAGACATCGGACTGTAAATCTAAGGCGCGAGTTACCTTCACGCTGAGCGGGTAGTGGCTACGATTGCTTTCTCGATCTCGTGAGAAAGCGGAATCGGAATGAACCAGGAAGCGGGATAGAGGTAGTCTTCGTCTTCGTCGACCACTCGAAGCAGTCCATCTGTAGCGGCTTCAGCGTCCTCCAGAACCTCGTACAACTTCCGCAGCTCGAGAGAACCTTCGTACCCGTCGTTGCGGATGCAGATTACATACGTTTTCTTAGTGGTTACGTTGGTCATAAATATCGCTTGATCTTCAGCTTTCGACGCCCGACGCCGTGCGCTTCATACCAGTGAATCTCCGCGTTCCTGACTTTACCATTCTCAAGTCTGATGATTGCAACACCTTTCATCTTCCGCCAGTTCCCACGACCAAACTCTCGGATGAGGTGATCGACAATTCGAATTCTACGACCCGCTGCAATCATCTCCACACTATGGATCTCTCCGACAACTTCGAAGTGCACGACGGAAGCTTAGCAGAGGCTCCATGTCGGAGGTTGGACGACCCACCACGGATGTTTCCAGCTGCTCCTGCATCGGCGCAGGCAGCTGAAACCAGGTCTCGACTCACGGCAAACGGGCCGGCCGTTTCCTTCGACCGGCTGTCGGATCGACGATGAAAGTCGCCGTCGTGGTCTGCGAAGCGTTGATCCTGATTACCGTGGCCGACCCGAAGCTCGATTGGCCCGCGTAAAAGATCGTGTTGAACCGCCCATGTCGATCGGACGCTGCGACCTTGTAGCTTCCGGCCGGCAGCGGAATGTTGAAATTACCCGTGCTGTCGGAATCGGCTTTGGCGATCTCGTTACCCTCGAGGTCGTAGACATGAATCGTTGCTCCATTGACTGCGGTAACGTCGCCACGGCGACGGACAAATCCGGTGAGACGTCCCGCGATTACCATCGGCATCAGAAGGTTCGGCGACTCCTGACGTGCGAGAACGGTGATCTGCTGAGAGAGTGCAAACGACGGAGCTCCGCCGTAGAACGTCGTGGCGTAGTGAAGATCAGGGTGGAACTCAGGGTCGTGTGCGACGAGCCTGTAGCTCCCTGGGGCTACGGCAAGAATGAATGTTCCGTCCGCTTTGCTGCGCGTCGTGGCGACGGCGCGCCCTGAAGCATCCCATGCGGTCACAACGATTCCGCCCAGCGGTGCACCGTCGACTGCCCTGTAGGTCGTACCCGACATGCGTCCCGCGATCGCCAGAACAAAGTCGATTCCGCCTGTCGTCGTCTGGCCGATTACAGGGATGAAATGTCCCGATGCGAAGTCCGGTTCGCTGTCGAAGAAGCCGCCTGCGAACTCGAGACGATCATCGTGCGCTCCCACGCGAAACGATCCTGGAGGAAGAACGAGTGAGTAACGCCCGTCGGAGCCGGTCGTGGTCGTACCCCGGATGCTGCCTTCCGGGTTCCATGCCGTCACCGTAATTCCCGCGAGGGGCGCACCCGTTGCGTCGATGATGCGTCCCTCGATGCGGCCTCCTTTCGTCATTGCAAACTGCAGTCCGCCGAGGAGCTGTTCAGGTACAGGCGTGAGGATGGCGGAGCCTTCGAATGAGCTCGCCCCACCGAGGAAGGTGCTCGCGTAGAGTCCGGACGGGTCGGATGCTACGAGCCGGAATGGTATCGGAGGGACGGCAAAGGAAAAGCCGCCCTGCGGCGAAGTCGTCGTCGAAGCGAGCACGCGTCCGAAGCTGTCGTATGCAGCGATCGTGATACCGGCGAGGGGAATGCCGGTCACCGCGTCGAAAACGCTGCCGCTCGCTCGTGCAGACCGAGGAAGTTTGAAGTCGACCGCGCCGGTCGTGGCGCCGGACGTCACTGAAACAATGTCGGCGGATTCAAAATCGCTCTTGTCGCGGAAGAACTGAACGGCGTAGACCGCTGCATCGTCATAGGCGACGACTCGGTAGTTGCCCGGCGGGAGTACGAGGGTGTAACCACCTCCCGGTACCGTGGTGACGAGACCGCGGCGGGATCCATCTTCGTTGTAAGCGGCGACGGTCATCTGAGCGAGAGGCTCGTCGGTGGATGCGGCCTGCACGACGCCTGTGATCCTGCCCGCGCGAATCAGGACGAAGTTGGCCGCAAAGCTCGCATTGCTTGTCAGCGTGATCTCGAGTGACGTCTCGAATGACGACGCGCCATTGAAGAAGCTCGTTGCGTAGACACCCATCGGGTCGAAGGCAAGCAGACGGTGGGTGCCCGCTGGAACCGAGATGGAGTAGTTCCCCTGAGCATTGCTCGTGGCGGTCGCGATCTGGAGACCGCTCGGGCCGTACACAGCGATGGTCATGGATGGAAGTGGCGCGCCTCCGAAAGCGGTGACTGTTCCGGTAATCGTCCCTGCCGAGGCGGAGCCTGCGAGCAGCAGCGAGACAACAACCGCAAGAAACGCCGGTAGGTATGAAATTGTGGGTTTCCTGTTCATGGGGATTCCTTCGCGCTCTGCGGCTCGAACTGCTTCAATTCGTCACGGACAATCTCGACTGCGCGCGGCGATTCGACGAGGCTCCAGTTCAGCGGTGCAGTAGACAGCGTCACGTCAGTTGGTTGATTAAAGAAGATGATGGAACGGATGCGCGGATACTTCTCGCGCATGTCGGCAAATGCGGCGCGATACCACTCGGCGGGGTCGCCACCGGCGGTCAGTGATCCGAATTCCGTGATCATGATCGGTTTGTCGATTTTCTCGAGCGCGGGATAAGCCTTCTCGATGATCTGATGAAACGTCCACCAACGGGACCACGACGCCACTGTGCCGTAGTTGAGAATTCCGGTTCCGATCCAGTCGACGTACGCGTCGCCCGGGTAGTAGAACTCGAACCATGGCATCGAGATGTGTGGTGACCAGACCCAGAGGACGTTCGTCGCGCCCATCTTCTGAAAGATCAGATGAAGGTGACGCCATGCGGCAATCAGATCGTCCGGACGATTTCCGTTCTGTGGTCCCCACGGGTAACGGTAGGGATCGTTCATCTCGTGGGCGAACCTCATGAAGATCGGCTTGCCGAACTTCGCTGCGGAGGCAGCCCAGGGCGTCACGTAGAAGTCGTATTCTCCGCGCGCGATCGCGGCGAGGCTTGCGTACTCGCGCTGTTCGACGGGCGGAAGATTGGTCCGGATTCCGGAGTCGAAGTCTTTCACCCATGGTTCCCACGTGATCATCGGGACGGAGCCGAGGCGATCAATCGTCTGCATCATGCGAAGCGGAAAGTGTCGCTGATCCGGACGATCTCCCCACGCCTGATAGAACGAGATGATGGGGAACTGAAGATCGAGCCGGTTCTCGAGTTCCGTGAATCCGTCGAACGAATGTGGGAACGATCCGTCGTAGGCACCCGGCAACATCCGGGACGGACTCCGAAGGGAGTCGATCGATTGAGTCTCCGGGTATCGATCCGCGACTGCATCGCTTCGCGAGGCTCCCCGAACGTCAGTCCACGCTCTCCCTTCGGCGTCGGATAGCGACTGGCCCGCCCTGACGACGCGATCTGTGACCCGGTCCCATGCCTGGCGCATGTTCGTCGCCATCCCGCCGCGGAGCAGCACGCCCGCCAGAACCAGCCACCCTAACGCGAAAAAGGCGATCTCGTAACGACGCCTGGCGTTCACGCTTCAGCTCCCCGCGACTTCCACGCTGCGTACATGCGACCGGTCATGAATGCCATGTTCACAAACAGGAACCCGAGCATGCCGTAGACGGCCTCCGTGGTAATGCGCACGGTGGATTCGGGAGTGAGGTAGAGGCGCACGTAGAAGGTCCAGAAAGCCGTGACACCTGAAATGGCGAGCACGCTCAGGGGAACTCGCGATAGTTTCCAGAAATTGCCTGTCCGCTTCACCTTGGAGGTAGGGACGTACGGAACGTCAATGCCGCGTATGGCGAGCCAGAACCCGTGGAGATAGATGCTCCATGCACCGATCTTGAGAAGCATCCCTCTCCAGTGTGTTCCCTTTTCTCGCGCGGGGTCGACCATCCACCTCTGAGCGAACAAATAGATGACTGTGCCAAAGAATCCGACCGGCAGCGAGCGCGCGAGGAACTCGGAGAGAAACATCGCCGCAGGCTGAAGTCCTGTCCACAGATAGATCAGCGGTACCAGCAGGTAGATCGGAGTTGTCAGACCGAACAGGTAATAACTCCCGATCATCAGGTAGCTGAGCTTCTGATGAATCGTCAGGCTGTGAAAGGCGCGTGGGTACTCCCGGAAGAGCACCTCGAACACTCCTCGGCCCCACTTCAGCTGCTGCCTGAGAAAGGAGTCGAGATCCTCAGGTACCAGTCCCCGAGCGAGGACTTCGGGGACATAGACCGATCGCCATCCATTCGCATGCAGACGGATCGACGTGACGAGATCCTCCGCGAGGCCAAGGCCATGTCCACCAATGGATTCGAGTGCGGCTCGGCGGAACGTGCAGTTTGCTCCGATTGCGACCGCGGTTCCGGTGCCGTGCATGCCCTGCATGATCGGTCCGTAGAACGCGAACGTCTGTTCGCATGCAGCGCGCGCGACGAATGAGCGCGACGCGTTGTAGTACGTCTGTGCGACCTGCACGAAGCCGACCGATAAATCGGAAAAGTGACCGAGCACACGATCGAGAAACTGCGGAAACGGGATGTGGTCGGGATCCAGAACGAGAATAAACTCTTCTTCAGTGAGACCGAGCGCAGCGTTGATCTTCCCAGCCTTCGCACCGGGGATTCCGATCAACTCGAGGTGGACGGCTCCTGACGCGCGCGCAAGTTCCGCAATGGCTGGATCTGTGGTGTCGTCGAGCAGATACGTCGTGTGTGGGTAACGCACATTCCGCGCGGCGTCGAGCGTGCGTTGGAACATCGCATACGGTTCCCCCGGCGAGGCGGTGATGAAGATCGCCACGGAGAGTCCTTCTGTTGGAGCAACGTGCAGAGGCTGATCGACGTGGAAGTAACTGTACCAGCCCACCACGATTCTCGAGATGCCGTACCAGACCGCGATGCTGAGCAGTATGAAAAGAGGAACGCTCTGCACATGCGAGGGCTGAAACCACCAGAAGGCGAACAGCACCACGCTCTGGAGGCCGAGGAACGCAAGCACTCCGAGGATCCACCGTTCCCAGGTCTCGACCGGCCGGGCACGGCGATGCGTGAACAGCTCAGAATCGTCCAGCCAGACTCGCCTGGATTTCATTGGCCTCATAGAACACGGTCGACTCTCGCTTGAGTTGTGTGGTGAGCTCCAGGCGCGGTCCGATTGAGGTCCGCCCGCTCATGGAGACGCTCCATGGATGGAACGTCCGCGAAAAGGCCAGTCCACTTGCGAGATCGATGGCCTCGTCCTGCGCGAAGCCTGCGTCGCCGTGAAAGTGAAGATCGATTCGTCTCGCCTGCCACGTGATCGTCACCACTCCCCGCCCCTCGATGAGCTCTTGAGGCGTCCAGTATGGATCATAAACACCGTCAGAAGTTCCAGGTACTGCCCGGAAACGCGACTCGTCGGTGTCGCGCCAGGAAACGGCTGGCCCCGCGGAGATGCGGAACCGCTCGTTCGTATTGATCGGAAAGAGAGCCCATGCGTCAGTGGAGATACCGCTGTTGTCGTCGAAGTAGCGAAGCGACCGCGCTGATGCCGCGGCGGTCCAGCCATCGGAACCTTCTCGCGACCACCGGAGCCCGAGTGTCTCGACGCTCGGATGGGACTCGAGCGATCGTTCGCTGAAAAGAAGCTCCGACTCATCGAAGAAGAGCGTCACGCGGCCTGCGTTTCCAAATCCGCGGCTGAGTGAAACGGCCGGAAGGACTACGGAGTCGTCGTCGGGGAACTGGATGTAACGAGCGCGTGCCCGGATGTCGAGACGACCATGTCCCAGTTTCGACTCCACAGCCAGCTCACCAAAGGGAACGGTCGCATCACGTCCAGAGTCTCGATTCTCCAGCGCGAAGGCACCACCCGAGACCGTCCATTTTGTGCCCGGATCCGAGAAGAGGGCGATCGCTGCCTCTGAGCGGATCACTCGATAGGGCTGGTCATCCCTGCGGTACAGCGTGCCGATCCCGAATGCCGGTGCGGTGACGTGGTCGATCTCCGCAATGACTTTCGAAGCCTGTGCGTGAGAAGGATCGCCCGCCCGGATTCGCTCGAACTCCTTCCGTGCCGTCCGGTAGTCTCCGGTCCAGTACGCAACGGTCGCCAGTCCTTCACGCGCTTCGCGGCTTCCGGGATTCTCTTCAAGTGCGCTTGCGAATGTGGTTCTCGCCTCTCCGTAGCTGGCCTTCCAGAGCAGCACCTGGCCGAGACCGGTTTTAGCAGCCGTCGATCGCGGGAACCTCGCTAGTGCCTCCCGATAGACCGCCTCGGCCTCATCGAAGCGGTTCATCCATCCGAGCGTTTCGCCGAGGGCGAGATGGTATTCGACGCGGTCGGGCTGGCCATGGACGGCTCTGCGAAGGAGGGAAACTGCCAGCCCAAAGTTCTTCTGATTTCTCGCTGTGAGCGCCTGGGAGTAGAGG
>JBGSYJ010000383.1:0-8183 GCA_041750915.1 Thermoanaerobaculia bacterium
TGCGCCTCAGGGGTATCTACAGAACAACGCTACTCCCGGCGTTGACGCGCCATCTCCCCAGGCCCTTCCCCAGGACATCGTGACCCCTGCGGCTCCGGTGACCGATCCGGGAGCCCAGACTTCGGTACCGCCGTCCGAGTAAAGACGGAAGTCGTCACAGCCCAGAGGGGTTCGCGGATTCGCAAGTGTGATTGTGAGCGGAGATCTGGCGGACTTGTCATCCCGAGCTTGGTCGTGGGTGGGTGGGGGTGGGGTAGGCCGGAGGATTGCTCCTCCCGGCCCCCCACAGATCCGGACTTGCAGGATTCCCGCATCCGGCTCTTCGTGCCATGGATTCACTACGAGATGGTTCAGACCCATGCGTGAACGATCTTTGGTTTGGGCAGCGGGAACCACCGCTCAAGCTCATAGAACGCCTCCAGACTCAGACCGCGTTGCGATCTTCGATTCAGCCAGCGATGCCAGGCTTTCCGCACTTCCCGATAGAGCTTATCGATTGCCTCGAAGTTCGACGTGATCCCGTGGTAGTTGTAATACCCGGTCAGTCTGCTTGCGAGTCGCTCGCGTTGCTCTGGGATCGGTAAGTGTCGGTTCTCCCGGCACCACTCCGAGATCTCTCGGATCTTCCGCGTGAGTCGCTTTGCAATCGTCCTCCTCTTGATCACCCACTTGCCGCGATGCGATCGCGACCAGTAGTGTGTAAAGCCGAGAAAGTCGAACTTCGGCGGCTCATCGTCATCATCGTTGGAGTCGAGTGGTGGCCGTTGGTAGTTGATCAGGCGTGTCTTGTCCGGATGGAGTTCCAGACCATACTTGTGGAACCGCTTCGGCAATACCTCAGCGATCTTCCTCGCATCGTCTTCCCGTTCGAAGCAGATCACGAAGTCGTCTGCGTAGCGGATCAAGAAGCACTTCCCCTTCATCCGGGGTTTGACTTCCGTCTCGAACCACACATCCAGCACTTCGTGCAGGTAGATGTTCGCCAGTAATGGCGAGATCACCCCACCCTGCGGCGTCCCTTCTTCCGGGTATGTCACTCTTCCTTGCTCGAGCACTCCTGCCGCGAGCCACTTGTCGATCATTCGACGGATCACTCCGTCCCGTACCCTCTGGTCAAGGAAGCTCCGCATGTGCGGATGCTCGATGGTGTCGAAGAACGACTTGATATCGGCTTCGTACACCCACCCCCCACGCATCTTCATCAACCCCTCGCGCAGATCGCGTACTGCATGCTGTGCTGCGCGGCGTGGCCGGTATGCATAGGACGAAGGAAGAAAGCTCCCCTCGTAAACCGCTCCCAGCACCATGGCCACCGCCTTCTGCAACACCTTGTCTTCAAGTGTCGGCATCCCGAGTGCTCGCTGGCCACCATCAGCTTTCTGGATGTAACCCCGCTTCAATGGAGGAGCGTAGTACGTCCCGCTCTTGAACCTCGTGAGTAACGCTTCGAGATTCATCTCCAGATTCGCTTCGTACTCCTCGGCCGTGACACCATCCACTCCCGTTGCACCGCTCTTGTGGACCTGCCTGTACGCTTCCCACAGGAAGTCTTTGTCAATGTGGTGAGCCAGTGTTGTGAGCGCCTTTCCAGGCATCTGCCTCGCCAGCTCTGCTATCCGGTTCAGTCTCGTTGACACTTTGCCCGAGCTCGAACTCTCGTCAGTGTTTCCCATTCCCAGCTCCATGACCCGGCACCTCGCATCGATCCAGAGGGTCCTCCGGGGATGAGTTCCCCTCCTTCGTCTCTACTATCAAGGTGCTCCGACTCCTGATGCTCGTCCGGGGCGCTATCGTTTCCGTCGCGTTCCCGTACCACGCTGTGCCTTTGTTTTCGTGTCCGCTCTTACCTCGAGCCTCCCTTGGCCGGCAGGCACTGCCAGCTTTCCGGGCCGGGAGCTTGTTCCGGCGGCCACTCCTTCCCGCCTTCTCACGTGGAAGACATCAGGTCTCACACGTTCCGTGGAGAACCCCTGTGTGAACATGCCCCGCTCTTCGACCCCGGCCTCGCTGTCTGCAATCTGGCTCTTTCTGCATTCAGCTACTGCCTTCCACGCCCTCGACGGTGTCGGCTTACCGGCAACTGGATGTTTTCGGGGCTCTATCACGCGGCCTGCTCACTCGCTGTGTACACTTCACCCGGTGGGTCACCCCACAAAGGCGCAACACTCGCTTCCAGCCGGGCGCCACCCTTTGCTGGACAGGATTTGGACCTGTCAGGTCCTCTTCGATCGGTTTCAGTCGCTGTTGCTCTCGACTTCCTCCTTTCCACGGCTTCGTGTCGTACCGAGGGACCTCCGGCGATGGTACATCGTTGCCTATCGGTTCTCCGCCACCACCCGTGCCTTCACGATTCACGCATGTGCTATCTCCGGAGATCCCTCGCCCCTCCCGCCCACCCCCGCTTGCTCGGGATGACAAATCCTGAGGACCTGCCTGAAGATTCTCGCGAGGCTTCCATTCGGGATTTGCGTCCCACCGCCCGCGCATCCTGCAATGCGCCCCGCCGCCCTCTAATTTGTCGGAGGCGGCCCGTTCAGCACGCGATCCGGAATCTTCGTCAGAAGCCCGTCCGTGTCGTCTCCCGGACGGAAGATGTAATACTGAATCTTTCCTGCCGCGGTGACTGCAAGCCGGTAACACAACTCCGAAGACGTAAGCGAAGTGTTCAGAATGCAGAGCTGATTGCCGTCCACGCGCCACGAATCCCCCGCATTTCCGTTCGGATCGAGGGCCCACTGAGAATTCATGTAGATGAAGAACCCGTCGGGACGAAAATGCGAGTATTCAATGTAGGGGCCGGGCGTACCGCCTGGGCCGCGCTCGTACTCGGAAATGTGGGTCTTTCCGCTGACGAGGGCCCGCAATTCCTCCCCTTCGATGTCCCGCCCTCGCCGCGTCTGTTCAGTCGCGGCCTCCATGCCACGTATGCGCGACCTTCTCTCTTTTTCCGACTGCCGCTGATACGCGGCGTTGTCACCGAACGGACCGCAGCCTGCGACGAAGGTCGCACAGAGAATGACTGAGGAAACCTTCTTCCAGATCACCGGAGCAACCACCAGGGCAACTCTGTCCGTCATACGATCAAGTATAGACCGTCGTCGTAGCGGCGGATTCCGATCCGCCGTTCTTCGGAATGTCCCGTCCCTGCGCGTTCTGGGGCGATGACCGACTTCAGGCCCCGGATGAATGCTCCAGATTTCGTACCTCGTCACCCCGCGGAACGAGGGACATCGGAATGTCCCTCTACTCATTTCTCGATTCCGAAGTTGCCCGGCCGGTCTGAAGGCGCCCGAGTCAGGAGGCGGAACTCGATCGAGCTCGACCCCGCCCCCTCTCGCGTGCATCGTTTTCTACTGAGCCGGAGCGAACACTGCGTCGCCGTTCACGTTGTCGACCACCGAAGCGTACAGATACAACGAAGGAGAGTCCGTCGTGTAGCTGACGTAGAAGTTCTCGCGAGTGCCGAGGCTCGGAAAAAGAGCTGTCACTCGCTGCTGAAGTTGACTCAGTGGGGGAACCGTGACGGTCGCTGTCTGGATGATGCTGCCGTTGTTCGCCACCGCGCGAATTGTCAGCGTGGCGGGGGTGAATCCCCCGTTGAACCATCCGATGTTCGTGCGGAACGGACCCGCGCCGATCGGCGACTCGGACAGACCCGCAAGAACTCCAATCTGGCGCCCTGCAATCCGCTGGTCGGCTCCCACTGCGGCCTGTCCGAAGGTTCCTGCGCCGGAAGCGCGCTGATCGTTGTAGATGCGCGCGAGGCCGACAATGGGTGTCGACGAAACGACCCGCATCGCGCCGATCCCCTCGCTCAGCCCGAAGCTCGCGGTCAGCACATCGTCGATGACGACCTGTTCGCCAGGCTCGATCGTAAGAGTCGTAGTCTCTGAAGCTTCCCCATTTGCGGCGCCTCCTCCCGGATAGAACTCGAGGACGATCTCTGAAGTGGCTCCAGTGTTATTCACGAGGCGGATATCCGTTCGAAAGTTCGTCCCGGCTGCGCCCGCAACCCGGGCAACGACCGGAAAGATGATGACGTTCGACGCTGCCTCGTCGATCCGCAGCTGGCCGCGGACCGCACCTGCGGGAAACTCCGCGTTATGGACGTTCACATAGAAATCGGATGGGTTCGCCAGAATCTCCGCAAGCAGCGCCGTGTCGACCTCGGTAACAGAACCTGTTGCGACACCATTGTTGAACGTTGGCATCAGGTCGATGACGATATCGCCGGCGACACCTCTCGCCCCCGCGTGAATGTGCGCGGCAGTGGCAGTGGCGATGTTCTGTACGGTGATCGCGTACGAAACCGTTTCCGTTTCAGTGTTGATGGTGACCACGGCGGTGCCGGTTCCGTCGCTATCGCCCGGACCGGGCACTTCGTTCGAACCGAGGAGTACCGCGTTGAACACAGTGACGTGATCGGAGTCGCCAGTAACCGGCTTGCCGAGGAACAGACCCTCAATCACGGGCCCGCTGCTGATTCCACGATGCGATTCTGCGGCGGAAACGGGAGCGGAAAGGGTGAACATCAAGGAAGTAACTGCAATCAGCGAGATGACGAAACGGGAACGCGCACGCATAAAGCCTCCTCAGGGAAAAGAACGGGGGGTACATCTGCTTGCTGCTAGCGCTGGATGTTCAACTTGCGCGCCAGTACCCACAGCAGCCGAGTTCGGTTTCGCGCGTTCGAGCGGGCACGAGCGAACATCGTGAGCCTATGTGGCAGGGCCCTCCGAGGCCCTGCCTTGGCGGGCAGTGAAGATGTATGACAGATGGAGTCTGAACCATCCCGTTAATGACCCCAGGTGTGGTACCTCTGCACATTGCGAAGAGGCAGGGCCTCGGAGGGCCCTGCCACATGTCTTCGGTGGAGCCTCAGCGCGATGGCGCCGGTTTCACTCCCCGCCGAGCCTTCGCGAGCAGCAGCATCACGCCGAAAATCGGATCCCTCGAACCCGACGTGCGCACGAGCTCCCAGTTCTCCTCGATGTACCGGTCGACATACGCGACGACATCGGAAAGAAGCACGCGCAGATACGGAGCGGACTGCTCAATCGACGTTCCAAACGCAACGAGTCGGACGTTGTAGCCGCTCCTCGTGACGACGGAACCGCGGCTGACGAGTGTTCTCGCTGCGTGGATTCCCTCGCTCTTCTCGCAGCAGCCGAACCGCCCCAGAATCTTCGCAACGACTTCGGGGTCGGTGACACTCGCGTTCAGCACGGCCTGTCCTTCCTTGACCTCCCCGATGATCAGATCCGGAACTCCGTCGGGCGTCGCGAGAGCAGGATCGAGCTCAAAGTCCCGCTCACCACCCGGAAGATGCAGCCCCGCAACGTCGACATCGGTGAGCGTCCGGTAACTCGCATCCCCGAGCTTCCGGACCACCGGATACTCGGTGATCGTGAAGTAGCCGTTCAGCTGAAGGTAGGCACGAACGAGCGCGACTGAGATATCCATCCTCAGAGTCTATGTGTTCAAGGATGAAAGATGAAGGATGAAGGACGAAGACCGCCCACCCCTACGACTGCACGGTCGAGGGTGCTTCGCTCTCCGGGACTCGACGGCGGAACAGACCGATCAGCCGCTCGCGTCCCCGATCCATCAGCTCGTAGATTGTCGGAATCACGAGCAGCGTGAGCAGCGTCGATGTGATGACTCCGCCGATGATCGCCCGGCCCATCGGAGCGCGGAATTCCGCTCCTTCTCCGGTACCGAGAGCATTCCGCATCTCGAGGAGCCCGAGGATCATGTCGAGGTCCCCAGCCATACAGGTTGCTCGCGGAGTCACAAGTCTGTGAGGTGTCCGGGTCTGTGACTGATTTGTTTGTGCGGCGCGGCGAGGAGTGAACTACCGTTGCCTCACATCGATAAAGGAGACTCGAGTGAAAGCGATCTGTTTCGTGGTGTGTCTCGCAATCTCTGTTGCAGCTCATGGGCAAGCCGCTGAATCCGAAAACCAACCAGCCTTCAAGAGCGTCAGCGGCGCGTTCTTCGCTCTCTCCGTTGCCGACATGGAAGCGAGTGCCGGGTGGTACTCGGAGAAGCTCGGCCTGAAGCCCGTGATGGTCGTGCCGAAGCGGGACAAGATCGCCGTCACGGTGCTCGAGGGTGGCGGTCTGATCGTCGAGCTGATCCAGCACGACGATGCTGTTGCTCTAAAGAAAGCCGCGCCCGGGGTGAGCGATCCTCAGATGATTCACGGTGTATTCAAGGTAGGACTCGTCGTGGAGGACTTCGACCAGACCCTGTCGCAGATGAAGGTACGCGGAGCCGAGATTGCGTACGGCCCATTTCCAGCGCGAGACAAACAGATGAAGAACGTTCTGATCCGCGACAACTCCGGAAATCTGATCCAGTTCTTCGGAAAGTGATGTGGAAGCCCCCGGGTGCGCCGGCGTTCTGCCGCCGCCCCAGGGCGAATTCGCGGTCAGTGCTGCGGTGTAATCGTGGTTACGAGCTGAGGCCCCCTCCCAGATCCCTCGCTCGACGCTCGGGATGACACTCGGCGATCGTTTCACACCCTCTCAGGTCGACGCGTCGCGATATCAGGGTGCACGGTCTCGATGTCAGCCGCGCGTCACATATCCGAAGAGGCTGAAGTACACGCCCAGAACTGCCGTCATGAATGTGACCACCACGAGGAACCCGCTCCGGCCAAGGATCTGCGCCTTCGCGACGACGAGCTTCGGAAAGAGGATCAGAATCGACGCCTTCAGAATTCCGCCCCAGATGATGATGTGAATCAGCCACGCGGCAACGCTCGACGTGTCGCGGTGAACTGTCGCGAGCCAGAGGCAGATCATGAGCAGCGCGATCGGAAACATCGAGAACGATACCGTCGACGACTCGCCATCCAGCCCGTCGAGCATCCGCTCGAAGTGCTTCCGATCGAGAACGATCGAAAGCGCGCGAAGGAGGAGCACCGGGCCGACGATCTTCGCGATCAGAATGGTGAGTGCCTCGGGCGATTCCATACAATCATCGTACTCCGTCGCCAACGAAGCTGACGGCATCACCGACCTCGAGACGGCCGCCGCTCGTGATCACGCCGTAAGCGCCCCCTCGCCAGTCGCGTCGCATTGCGTCTTGAAGACCCGGGAGGAGCTCTTCCATCAGCCTGCACGGCTTCGTCTCGCCCCGGATCTCAATCACGCACTCGCCAATCTGCAGGGATCGCCCGCGTGATTCGAGCAGCGACAGTCCGCTGACGACGAGATTCGCGCGCCGCGTCGAGCCCGGTAGATCGCTTTCGAGCTCCAGCATCATTCCATCCCACAACTCTCTCTCGATGATGGTGACCTGGCGGTGCCCACCCTGGTTCGCGTTCCCGATGATGCCTCGATCAGTCACCAGCTCAGCAGAATCAGCCGCATCCATCGGCCCGCCGGAGAAGCGCTTTATCCAGATCTGTTCGAGAGTTCCCACTCGGTGAAGTCTACCAGCCTCCCGGTCGATCGAGCCCGGGATGCACGTTGCGGCTGCCTGCATCCATACCCGACCGCCGGAAAGGCGGTGACGCAGGGAATCCCCGGAACCGGAAGCTGCGTCTGTGCGATCGACGGGCTCGAGTTCCCACCGGGAACCGGACAGAACTCGATCTATCAGGTCATGGGAACCACCGCCTGCCCGATCTACGCGGACAGCCAGGTGATCGGCGTCTACACGACCGCGGGATCGAATGCGAATGCGATCTCCACGGCGCGCCCTTTCTGCGCGTCTTAGACCCAGAGCGGTGCGAGCTCGATCGTCACATCCTCGAACGGCGGAGCGCTGATCGATGTCTCGCCGAAATACGCGTCGAGAAGAACGAAGCGATCGTTTCTGCGGCGAAGCACTTCGAGAGTCTTCAACGACGGGTCGACAATCCAGGCCCATTCGACACCCGCCGCCGCATACAACGGAAGCTTCTTTTCGCGATCGATCCGCGATGTCGACGGCGAGATCACCTCGCAGAGCCAGTCGGGCACCGCTTCAAACCAGGCGATCTCAGGGAGAGCCGGAAGCGTCTCCCGCCGCCATCCGGCGATGTCAGGCACGAGCACATCGTCGCGAAGATGGACCTCCGGCTCGAAAAGAATCCACCATCCACCAGGCCCGCTCCGCCCTTTCTGAAAGGCGTCGTGAAGATCGGTCGCGAGGGATGACGCGGCATTCGCATGACGCGGAGACGGCCGTGG
>JBGSYJ010000384.1:0-2322 GCA_041750915.1 Thermoanaerobaculia bacterium
GGAACGCTGCGGCTCTCGTCAATCCGATCGGGAAAAGTGGCGAGGATTCGCCCGGCGAGAGAAATATCACCCGTTTCAACCGAAATGCCCGTGCCTCTGGTGAACGCCTGTACGATCGGGAGCAACGAGTACGTCGCGAGAGCCGGCGCTTCGTCGACCTTCGTCCAGATGATCTTCCTGTCAGTCATGTCGGTTTCGCTCTCCTTTTGAGGTCCAACGCTGCCTAGTTCAGTATAGTTCGGGCTCATCACCGCTCTGTCATCCTGAGCGAAGCGAAGGATCATCTCGCGACGCTCGATCCCCGCAAGAAGATCCTTCGCTTCGCTCAGGATGACAAGGCTCGCCAGCAATGCTAGCGGGAGGCGCTGCGCAGGGAAATCGGAGGGATCACCGGACCCGATGACGAAGATCACTGATGATTGTGAGGATCGCCCTCGCGGCAGGCTCAGAAATGGAACCACTATTGGTCTTCGAGCCGACCAGACGATAAACTAACCATCCCAGCCGGCTGTCCAGCCGGTGCCAGCAAATCAACCACGGAGAGCCCATGCACAGAAGAACCGCAGCAGTTGTTTTCTCCCTTCTTCTCCTCTTCACGATGCGCTGTGCCACAGCGCCGACCGCACCAGCCGAGACCACGGATATTGCGTCTCAGCCCATTGAATCAATGGAGGCCGCCCCGATCTCGGAGCTTGTCGCCCAGGTCGAGATCCCTTACGAGCAGTTCACGCTCGACAACGGCTTACGCGTGATCGTTCACGAAGACCGCAAGGCGCCGGTCGTCGCCGTCTCGATCTGGTACAACGTCGGCTCCAAGGACGAACCGGAAGGCAAGACTGGATTCGCCCATCTGTTCGAGCATCTGATGTTCAACGGATCGGAGAATGCACCGGGTGATTACTTCGAGCCGCTCCGTCAGATCGGCGCGACCGATCTGAACGGCACGACGTGGTTCGATCGCACGAACTACTTTCAGACTGTTCCGACGCCGGCTCTTGAAACCGCGCTCTTCCTCGAGAGCGACCGCATGGGACATCTCCTCGGAGCCGTCACGCAGGAGAAGCTCGACAACCAGCGAGGTGTCGTCCAGAACGAGAAAAGACAGGGCGACAACCAGCCCTACGGACTGGTCGAGTACGCACAACTGAAGATGATGCCCGAAGGGCATCCGTACGCCCATTCGACAATTGGATCGATGGCGGACCTCGATGCAGCGAGCCTCGATGACGTCCGTCAGTGGTTCCGCGACAAGTACGGCCCGAACAATGCGGTGCTCGTCCTCGCAGGCGACCTCGACGCCGCGACGGCCCGGCGCCTCGTCACGAAGTACTTCGGCGACATCCCGCGCGGTCCAGTCAACGTGCCGGCCGAAGCGCCGATCGTCGTCCTCGACGAACCGCATCACATCGAGATGCATGACCGCGTGGCAACTACGAGGCTCTACCGGAACTGGGCGACGCCGGGCCTGCTCGATCCGGAAAGCGTCCCACTCGACGTGGCGCTCACGGTGCTGGGGGGACTCTCCAGCTCACGCCTCGACAACATCCTCGTTCGGGACGAGCAGCTCGCCGTGCGCGTCTCCGCATTTCATCAGGACTTTCACCGGCTCGGATTCGCCGAGGTGCAGGTGGACGTCAAGCCGGGTGTCGACGCCGACCTCGTCGCGAAGAGGCTCGATTCGATCATCGCGGACTTCATTGCGAATGGCCCGACCGAGGATGAAGTGCAGCGCGTGGCAATGCGGCAGGTATCTAACCGCATTCAGGGGCTCGAGCAGGTCGGAGGATTCGGAGGAAAGGCCGTCGCGCTCGCAGAAGGTGCGCTGTATGCAAATGATCCCGACCTGTACAGCAAGAAACTGAGGGCTTACGGGCAGGTCACTCCCCGCGAAGTCACTGAAGTGATGCAGAAATGGCTGTCGAAACCGGCGCTGTCGATCCGCGTGTCTCCGGGCGAGCGCGAGGCGTACGAAGAGGCGGGTTCCGTTGGCGCGACTCAGCGCCCTTACTACTACCGCGCGCCAGCCGATAGCGACCAGCCGATGGCTCCTGCACCGAAGGCAACGAAGCGCGAGTGGCCGACGGTCGGGTCGATCGCCGACCTTGATTTCCCCGACGTCGAGCGCACCACCTTGTCGAATGGAATCGAGGTCGTTTACGCGCGAAGAAGCACTGTGCCGGTCGTCCGTCTCGCCGTCGAATTCGACGCAGGGCACGCGGCGGACCCAAGGGCGAAACTCGGAACGCAGAGCCTGATGCTCGCTCTCCTCGATGAAGGAACGACGAGCATGAGCTCCGTGCAGCTCGCCGAGGCACAGGAGCG
>JBGSYJ010000385.1:0-8353 GCA_041750915.1 Thermoanaerobaculia bacterium
TCCCAGCCGCGAATCATGCCTGCGACGATCGGAGCATCACTGCCACCGCAGAGAACGAGGTCCGCGCGTCCGGAGCGGATCCACTCGGCGGCCTGCCCGATCGCATGAGCACCGGAGGCGCAGGCGGAAACGACCGCGAACGCCGGGCCCTGCGCGCCGTGAGCCGCCGAGATCGCCGAGGTGGCCGCGTTGTACATCGACTGGGGAATCGTGGTTGGGGGCATCCGGGTCAGCCGCTTTGCGTAGAGCCGCTCGTACGCAGCGTCTGTCGTTGCACTGCCACCCATGCCGGTCCCGATGATTGTTCCCATGCGGAATGGATCAGCGGGAGATTCCGTGAGTCCCGCCTGTGTTGCAGCTTCGCGTGCAGCGATGAGCGCGAGACGGGTGAACCGATCACCACGTTCAGTGTCGCCTTCGAGGAGAGCTCCGGGAACTTCTCCCGCAATCCGGCACTCGAGCGACGATGCGTCTATGCTCGTGATCGCGCGGATTCCCGATCGACCATCGAGTGCGGCCGCGACATGATCGGCGCGGCCGCTGCCGAGGGCTGAGATGACTCCGATTCCCGTGATGACGACGCGTGGGCGCCCGTTGCTCGCCCCGTTACGCAGAGAGCAACCCCTCGATGGCGTCGATCATGTCGTCCATGGTTTTGATGGATCGCGCCTGGTCGTCGGGAACCGTGATTTCGAAGGTTTCTTCGACAGCGAAGAGAATGCTGAGGGCGTCGAGCGAATCGATTCCGATGTCAGCGAGCGGGGTTTCGCGATCGAGAGCGTCGGCGGGAAGCGTCTTCTGGTCATGGATGATCGCGACCACCTTCTCTTCAATCTCGGCGCGCGTCATCGGGCTATTATACGCGGGCGAACGAGGGGCTCCGGTACGGCGAACGGTGGTTTGACGGCGAGCTGGCGATGACGAGACACACTGAAAATTCACGATCCTCGACGGGACGCGGCCGCAGCTGGCTTCTCTACCCCGTGTGGATTCTCGTCTGCGGGATCGCATTCTCAGCTTTGAAGGGGGCTCCCGATCCGGCATCGCCTACCGGCAGAATCGCTGAGCGGGAGGCGATCGCGCGGGCCGAGGTGGAGATTCGCCGGCACAAAACTCTGAATCGTTACCAGGCTGTTCACGCCTCCTGGTCCTCCGCCGGGGAGCTCGGGGAGGAGACGAGATGGGTGATTCTGTTCAAGCCGGCCGAGGCAACGGGACTTCAGGATGCAGTGGTGGTGGAACTTGGCGGTGAGGACGGCTGCCTGATTCGAATGCGGGGGCTGCCGAATTGAGAATTGAGAATTCAGAATTCAGAAATGGAGAACCGACCTTCTGATCTCCCCGATTTTTGAATTCTGAATTCTCAATTCTTAATTTCTTGTACGCTGCAACTGAGACGACTCACAATCCCCATGTCCAGACCTCTGAAACTCACACCGATGCTCGAGCAGTATTTCGAGATCAAGCGTCAGGTACCGGACGCGATCGTCTTCTACCGCCTCGGAGACTTCTACGAGATGTTCTTCGAGGACGCTGAACGGGCGGCGCCGATTCTCGATCTGGTTCTGACTGCCCGGGGAAAAGGGGGCGACTCGGAGACTCCGATGTGCGGCGTGCCATATCACGCTGCCGATCAGTACATCGCGAAGCTCGTGCGGAGCGGATTGAGCGTCGCTCTCTGCGATCAAATCGGAGAGGCGTCCGCCACGAAGGGGCTCGTCAATCGCGAGATTTCGAGGGTGATCACTCCCGGCACGGCTGTCGAGGCTACGCTTCTCGAAAGGGAGAGTCGCTATCTGATGGCGTTCGCTGAGCAGAACGGGGCGTCGGGCGCTGCGTTTCTCGACGTCTCGACGGGAGACTTCTTCGTCACCTCGTACCGCGGCGAAGATGACCCGCGTCTCGCCGACGACCTTGCCCGGTTTTCGCCCCGCGAGGCGATCTTTCCGCGGGAATCGAGCGAGGGCTTTTCGCGCGTGATCGCGGCGCACGGCCTTGCCGCATCGAGAGGCGACGAAGCTCTCTTCGATCCAAGGCTCACCTTCGAGCTCCTCACGCGTCACTTCGGGACGGCGACGCTTCGAGGCTTCGGTCTCGAACAGAATGATGCGCGCGTTGCTGCTGCAGGGGCGGCCCTCCGTTACGCGACGTCGAGTCACAAGCGCGAGCTCTCGCACGTATCGAGGCTGCGCGTGGACAGCGACGACGATTGCCTGATTCTCGATGCCTCGACCCTGGAGAACCTCGAGATCTTCGACTCCCGTGACTCGAGCCGCCCGCGGGCTTCGCTGTGGAACGTCATCAACGCGACGCGAACGGCGATGGGCGGACGGATGCTCCGCAAGTGGCTCTGCAGGCCGCTGCGCGCGATGGACGCCATCTTCGACCGGCACGACGCCATCGAAGAACTGATCGCGAATCCGCCCCGTCAGGAGACTCTCGCGTCGACGCTTTCATCGATCGCCGATCTGGAACGGCTCACCTCCAGGATCGCGCTGCGAACCGCGGGGCCGCGCGAATGCATCGCACTGGCGCAGTCGCTGGAGAACGTGGCTTCGTTGAAGGGCATGCTCGCCGAGTTTCGAGGCCCGTTGCTCGCTGCGCTGGAAGGGCGGATCGCATCGCTTAAGAGTGTTTCTGCGAAGATCACCGACACGATCGAGGTGTCACCGCCGAACTCTGCGCGTGACGGCGACGTAATCAGAAAGGGCATCGATGCGGAGCTCGACGAGCTCCGTGCGATCGCACGCGACGCAAAGTCGATTCTCCTCAGGATCGAAGATGACGAACGAGCTCGAACCGGCATTCCGTCGCTCAAGATCCGCTTCAACAGCGTATTCGGGTACTACATCGAAATCTCGAAGTCCAACCTCGGGAAGGTTCCGGCTGAATACATCCGGAAGCAGACGCTGGTGAATGCCGAGCGCTTCATCACGCCGGAGCTCAAGGAGCTCGAAGAGAAGATCGTCGGCGCCGAGGACAAATCGAAGGCAATCGAGATCCGGATCTACGACGAGCTGCTTGCGGCCATCGCGGACGGGAGCGGGGAGATCCTCTCGACGGCCGCGGCAATCGGCGAGCTCGACGCTCTCGTGTCGCTCGCAACCGTGGCGATGCGGAATCGGTATGTCCGTCCGGTGCTATCGCCGCACGTCGAAGTCATGATCGAGGATGGGCGCCATCCCGTGATCGAGTCGATCTCCCCCGAAAGATTCATCCCGAACAGCAGCGAGATCCGACGGGAAGTGAACGGAATCCAGATCATCACAGGTCCGAACATGGGCGGGAAGTCGACCTATCTGCGACAGGTGGCGCTGATCGTGTTGCTCAACCAGGTGGGAAGTTTTGTGCCTGCGTCCGGTGCCCGTCTGGGGGTCTTCGACCGGATTTTCACCAGAGTGGGCGCCGCGGACCACCTCGCCCGAGGGGAGTCGACCTTCATGGTGGAGATGCACGAGACGGCCAACATTCTCAACAATGCAACCGAGCGCTCCCTGATCGTGCTGGATGAGGTCGGTCGGGGCACTGCGACATTTGATGGCTTGTCCCTCGCATGGGCGATCGTCGAGTTTCTGCACGACGCACCTTCGCGTGGTGCGATCACACTGTTCGCGACTCACTATCACGAGCTGACGGATCTGGCGAAGACGAAAGAACGTGTCACAAATCTGAACGTGGCGGTCAGGGAGTGGAATGATCAGATCATTTTTCTGAGAAGAGTCGTTCCGGGAGCTGCCGACAAGAGCTACGGAATTCAGGTGGCGAAGCTGGCGGGGATTCCGGGAGATGTCATCGAGCGGGCGCGGGAGATTCTCGCGACGCTCGAGCGTCATGAAAGGGACATCATCGAAGAGACGCGGCGGACGGGAAAGAATCAGAAGCCTCCGGATCCGCAGCTTTCGCTCTTCGGCGGCAGGGATCAGGAGGTTCTCAGGAGTTTAAGAGAGCTTCCAATCGATGAGCTCTCGCCGCTCGAGGCGCTCAACATGCTTCACGAAATGAAGAGGAAACTGACGGAGTGACGATGGGGAATCAGATTCTGGGAGTTGGTCTCACCGGCACGAAGCTCACGGAGCTGGAGAGGAACATTCTCCGCGAGTCGCCTTCGTACGCCGTCGTGCTCTTCGGACGCAACATCGAGTCAGTCGGGCAGGTGAGCGATCTGGTCGGCGAGATCAGGTCGCAATCGGACACGCCGCCCGTGCTGATGATCGACCAGGAGGGAGGGCGCGTCGACAGGCTGCGAGACCTGATTCCCGGAATGCCGAGCGCCGAGTCGTTCAGCGAAGGCTCCGACGGGATCGCCCTCGCGAACTGGTTCGGCAGGATCACCGGCCGGGCGCTCCGTTTTTTCGGCATCGACGTCAATCTGGCGCCCGTGGTCGACATCAGGCGTGACGAGCAGGTCAAGGGACTGGAGCGCCGCTGCTTCGGAGCGACTCCCCGGGAAGTCGTCGACTTCGGCGGAGCCTTCATGCGGGGCCAGGAGAGCGCCGGCGTGGCGTCGTGTCTCAAGCACTTTCCCGGTCTCGGGATGGGCTCCGGCGATTCGCATTACGGCGCCTCGATCGTCGACCTGCCGTTCGAGCGACTTCTCAACGAGGATCTCGTCCCGTACATGGAACTGGGGAACCTCGCGGGAGCCGTGATGATCGGCCATGCCATCTATCCGCAGATTGCCGGGGCCGAACTGCCCGCTTCACTCAACCGCGCAATTGCAACGGGAATCCTGCGTGACACGGTCGGCTTCGAAGGCGTGGCCATCTCCGACGATATGGAAATGCACGCCGTGGCAGATCTCGGATCGTATGAAGAGATTTGCGCACGTGCCCTCGAGGCGGGCAACGACGTGATCCTGCTCTGCAGTCACGTGGAGATGGTGCCCAACCTCATGGCCGATCTCGAGAAGAGGGCGGCGGGTTCTGAAGAGACTGGGAAAAGGTTCGCGGAAGCCGTTGCCCGGGCGGAAGCGTATCGCGAGCACTGTGCTTCCATACGAGGCAGGGCGACGATTCACACCGGCTCGTTCGATGAGATCCTCACCGAAGTGGAGGAGTTTTGCGAGGCATTCCGGGAATCGCGCCCGAAGAACCCGGACGGATCGATGAGTCCGTCTCCTGAGAGACGCCAGACGCCGCGAACCTCCGGCACGGGACGGACCGGCCGCGAGGAGTGGACGTGAGGGAACGCGCGCATCCGAAGCGCACATGAGGCCGGCGTGAGCCGGCCTCATGTGCTGGATGCTCAGAACGGAACTTCTTCGTCGTCCTGAATCGTAGACGAGGCGCTGCTCGGTGAGTTGCGGGAGGACTCTGAATAGCTGCCGCCACCCGAGCCTTCGTCTTCGCGTTTGCCGAGCATCTGCATGCCGTTTGCGATGATCTCGGTGCGGTACTTCTTCTGCCCCGACTCCTTGTCTTCCCACGAGTCTGTACGAATCGACCCCTCGATGAAAACGAGCTTACCTTTGCGGAGATACTGACCGCAGATCTCAGCGAGCCTGTTGAACGCGACGATGTTGTGCCATTCGGTGCGGTCCTGTTTTTCGCCGCTCTTGTCTGTGAAACGCTCATCGGTGGCGAGGGAGAATTTGGCGATGGACATGCCCGATGGTGACGATTTCATCTCGGGATCCTTTCCCAGCCTCCCGACGAGGATCACTTTGTTTACACTTCCACTCATAGTTGTCTCCTTCTTGTTCAGTTGGTTTTGAAAAGCAAAGTTCCTGCGTGGTCCGGCTGGAGACCCGGCCAATGTGGAGAGATCAATTCTAATTCGCGAGAGAGAAAAAGGGGAGAAATCTTCACATGGTAGAGTCGGCACCCATGGCGCGGAGTGAGCGATTCTGATGCGATGCGTGATTCAGCGGGTAACGAGCGCGTCGGTGACGGTCAATGGCGCGACGGTCGGGAAGATTGGTCAGGGACTTGTGATTCTTGCGGCTGTAGAGAAGGGCGATTCTCCTGCAGAGATGAAGGCCGCGGCCGCGAAGATCTCCGGGCTCCGGATCTTCGCCGACTCCGCAGGGAAGATGAATCTGTCGCTCGCTGATGTCGGTGGGGCGATCCTGGCTGTCTCCCAGTTCACCCTCGCAGGAACGATCGCGGGCGGGAGGCGTCCGAGCTTCGACCGGGCGGAAGAGCCCGCGAGGGCACGGGAGCTCTTCGATCTCTTCGTTGTCCTGCTGCGCGGCCACGGGATTCCCGTCGAAACCGGGGTCTTCCGTGAGTACATGGAGGTCGCCCTGGTGAATGACGGACCAGTCACGTTCGTTTTTGACAGCCGGCCGGCCGGGGGAGAGTTCTGAGTTGTGAGTTCTGAGTTCTGAGTGGACCGGGGAAGAGAGTTCTGAGTTCTGGGTCCCGTTTGGACCGGAAGAGGAAGTTGGGATTCGTGAGATGTGAGTTACCCCGCCCGTTCCACTCACAACTCAGCACTCACAACTCAGAACTTTCGCGGCCGGTCCACTCACAACTCAGAACTCACAACTCACAACTTCTCTCGGTATACTGTCCCGCTATTTCGAAGGGGTGTAAGTTCCGATGGCGTACGATCCGGCAAGCATTGAATCCAGGTGGCAGAAGCGGTGGGCGGAGGCCCGCGTGGCGGAGGTGGATGTCCGCGACGCGGCAGGGGAGAAGTACTACATGCTCAACATGTTCCCCTATCCGTCGGGCGACCTTCACGTCGGCCATGGCCGCAACTACATTCTGGGCGACGCGCTCTTCCGCTGGCTCCGAATGCAGGGGCGCGCCGCGCTCAACCCGATGGGATGGGATGCGTTTGGTCTGCCGGCCGAAAACGCGGCGATCAAGCGTGGGATTCATCCCGGAGAGTGGACGCGGAACAACATCGCGCGCGAAAAAGCGCAGTTCGAGCGGTGGGGTATTCTCTACGACTGGTCGAAGGAGCTCGCCTCCTGCGACCCCGCGTATTACCGCTGGAACCAGTGGCTTTTCCTTCAGCTTCTCGAGCGCGGGCTGGCGTACCGTGCGAAGGCGCCCGTGAACTGGTGTCCCGGCTGTCAGACGGTCCTGGCGAACGAGCAGGTAGTCGATGGTCGTTGCGAACGATGTTCATCAGTCGTTACGCAACGGGATCTCGAGCAGTGGTTCTTCCGGATCACCGAATATGCGGACCGTCTCGACGCGGGACTCGACAAACTCGAGCACTGGTCCGAAAAGGTCAAGGTGATGCAGCGCAACTGGATCGGACGATCGGTTGGCGCGGACGTGCGTTTTCCCGTTCCTGCAATCGGGCGCGACATCATGATCTTCACGACCCGGCCGGATACGATCTACGGCGCGACCTTCATGGTGCTCGCGCCGGAACATCCCGACGTCCCCGAGCTCATTCGCGACTCTCCCGAACGGGAGGAGATCGAGCGCTGGTCCGAAGAGGTGCGGAACCAGACGAATCTCGAGCGACAGTCGGAGGCGTCCGGAAAGCAGGGACGGTTCACCGGCAAGTTCGCAATCAATCCGTTCACGAAGGATGAAATCCCGATCTGGCTGGGGAACTTCGTCCTGCCGCAATACGGTACGGGAGCGATCATGTCGGTCCCCGCCCATGACCAGAGGGACTTCGAGTTCGCGCGGCAGTACGATCTGCCGATCCGCGTCGTAGTCAGTCCCGAGAACGAGGGTCTCGATCCCTCGACGATGGAAGCCGCATTCACGGGCGAGGGTTTCGCCGTGGAGTCCGGCAGCATCAACGGCCTTGCGACGGCTCCTGCGATCGAACAGATCAGCGACGAGATCGAGAAGCTCGAGATCGGCAAGAAGACGGTGCGCTACCGGCTGCGCGACTGGCTGATCTCTCGCCAGCGCTACTGGGGCACGCCGATTCCCGTCGTTTACTGCGCATCGTGCGGAATGGTCCCCGTACCGATCGAGCAGCTGCCGGTCGAGCTTCCCCTCGATGTTCCGTTCACGGGACGGGAAGGGAACCCGCTCGCGAAGATGGATTCATTTGTTCAGGCCGAGTGCCCTCGATGCGGCGGAGCTGCGCGGCGGGAGACCGACACGATGGACACGTTCGTCGACTCCTCGTGGTACTTCGCCCGTTTCATCTCGTCCCACGACGATGAAAAGATCTTCGACAGCGAGATGGTGAACCGGTGGCTCCCGGTCGACCAGTACATCGGCGGGATCGAGCACGCGATTCTCCACCTTCTCTATGCGCGCTTTGTCACGCGTGTTCTCCACGACATGGGTCTGGTGAACTTCGAAGAGCCGTTCACTCGACTCTTCAACCAGGGGATGATCACCAAGGAGGGCTACCGCGATCCTTCGAACAATTCGGCGTGGGTACCCCTCGACGAGGTCGAGCTTCGGGAAGGCGTGCCGTTCCA
>JBGSYJ010000386.1:0-4740 GCA_041750915.1 Thermoanaerobaculia bacterium
GCCGACGCGCTGAACGATGCGCGATTCTCGGCGATTCAGGCAATCGCAAGTCTCGACCTCAAGAGCGTGCCTGCGGACGACCCGCATCTCGCCGCGGCGCGCGCCGACGCCGACTTCACCGGTACGGAAAACTTTCTTCGCGTTCTCCTCGATGACAGCGATCCGATGGTGCGCCGTCTCGCTGCCGATCAGATCGTCGAGCAGCTAGCACTTCCGCGGCCTCAGTTCACGCCGCTGCCTGTCGACAGACCGTTGTCGTGGTACGAGGAACTCGCCGACTGGGCGAAAGATCCGCACACGGCGACGATTCAGATGACGAGGGGGAACATCGAGCTCGTGCTCCTCACGCAGGACGCTCCGCTGACGACGCGCAACTTCGTCGATCTCGCGCTGCGCGGGTACTACGACAACACCTCGTTCATGCGCGTCGTCCCGAACTTCGTGATCCAGGGCGGTGATCCGCGCAACGACATGAGCGGCGGACCGGGCTACGCGATCCGCGATGAGATCAACCTTCAGAAGTACACGCGGGGCGCTGTCGGCATGGCGCTCTCTGGCCCCGATACGGGAGGCTCTCAGCATTTCGTGACCCACTCGCCGCAACCGCACCTCGACGGCGGCTACACGATCTTCGCCCGAGTCGTGTCGGGAATGGCAGGAGTCGCCGACCAGACCGAAAGAGGCGATCGGGTCGAGCGCATCACGATCGATCAGCCCCGAGGGGCTGCGATCGACTGATGAAGCTCTTCGCGAAAGCGCTCCAGCTCATCGGGATGTCGATTCTCCCCATCGCGCTCTATGTCGGACTCGTCAAGGATGACTTCCGCCAGGAAGTGATGCTCCTCGCCATAGGCGGCGCGCTGTTTTTCCTCGGGTGGACCCTCGGCCAAAAGCGGGGTGGATGAGGAACGTGTCATCCTGAGCGAAGCGAAGGATCATCTCGCGACGCTCGATCCCCGCAAGAAGATCCTTCGCTTCGCTCTGGATGACACCTGGCCGACCCCTGGCGCCAGCACACGGCATCGTTTTCGCTCCACCCTTCCACGTCATGTCCGAGCTCAGAATCATGTCGTGGAACATCAAGGGTCACGGCGTGCGATCCCGCGCGCTGCACATCGAGGAGATCGCCGAAACAATCCTCGAGCTCAACCCGGATGCGGTAGGACTCCAGGAAGTCCATCGTCTGACCCGGATCGGTGGCGGAATCGATCAGCTCGAAAGGCTCCAGCAACTCACCGGACTCGAAGCCGTCTTCGGAAAAAGCCTGTTGCGAAAGGAAGGCGGCGAATACGGCAATGCGATCCTCACCCGCGGAAAGATTCTCGAGAGCGGAATTCACGCCCTTCCCGGTACGGGCGAACCGCGCAGCATGCTCGCTTCCACGCTCGAGCTGGACGACCATCGCTTCATTTTCTACGTCACTCACCTCTCCGCGTGGGGACGGCTCGGCAGAAAGAGCCGGATGCTGCAGGCCGCCGAGGCGACGGAAATCATCAAGCAGAGCGCTGCGCCTTTTGTGCTCGCCGGCGACTTCAACAGCGGACCATCCACCGCCGAGCTCCGCCTTTTCCATGGAGGCGATCTCGTCGTTTCATGTTTCGCGAAACCGACGATCACACACCGCACGACACGAAGCTGCCTCGACTACATCTTCGTCGACCCGGGCTGGCAGGTGGCCTCGTCAGAGGTGATCCGGAAAGGCCCGTCGGATCACTGGCCCCTCGTCGCCGAGCTTCGGCGTTGACCGCCTCGCGGACGGTTCGCGAACGAACGTGCGATAGAGTGACATTGCAATGAAACATACAGTCGTTCTCACCGCTGCGATGCCGGATGTTGCAACGGCGCTCCTCAGCCAGGAGTGCGACGTTCTCACTCACATATCAGAAGAGCCTCGAACGGAAGATGAGCTGATCGACATCCTTGCGGACGCTGATGGCGCGATCACGATCCTCACCGATCCCGTCACGCGCCGAGTGCTCACTTCGAATCCGAATCTGCGAATCGTTGCGAACTGCGCTGTCGGAACCGACAACATCGACCTCGTAGCCGCGCGCGAGCTCGGAATCGCCGTGACGAATACTCCGGGCGTGCTGACCGAGGCGACTGCCGACCTGGCGTTTGCGCTGATCCTCGCGGCAACGCGCAGGATCATCGAAGGCGACGCGATGATGCGCAACGGAAACTTCCTCGGCTGGCAGCCGCTCATGCTCCTCGGAACAGAACTGAATGAAGCCACGCTGGGAATCATCGGCATGGGGCGGATCGGCTTCGCGGTGGCGGCGCGTGCGAAGGCGTTCGGGATGTCGGTGGCATATCACGCGCGGAGCGTGCATCACGACACGGAAGAGGCTCACGGCTCGTTACGAATGGAGCTCGACGAACTGCTCGAGAAGAGCGATGTCGTTTCACTGCATGCGCCGTTGACGCCAGAGACCGCCGGAATGATCGATTCGCGGGCGCTGGCGCTCATGAAGCCGTCGGCATTCCTCATCAATACCGCCAGAGGGCCGCTCGTCGACGAAGATGCGCTCGCGACGGCTCTCGAGACCGGACGTCTGCGCGGCGCCGCGCTCGATGTGTATCAGGAGGAGCCACGAGTCAACCCGCGCCTCCTCCCTCTTTCGAATGTCGTCCTGCTACCGCACCTGGGGTCCGCGACCACGCGTACCAGAGAGGCGATGGCAAGGATCGCGGCGACGAATGTGCTGTCGTGGCTGCGAACGGGGCGGGCGCCGAACATCGTCTGAAAATGGATGCGGCAGCCGTCGTGCTCTCCCCTCTCCCCGCGAAGTCGGGGAGAGGGTGGCGCGCGGGATCGCGGAGAAGTTGAGGGCTTGCGAGATCGTCGCGCGCCGGGAGAGGGGCGTTAGGGGCTTGCAGCTACTTGGGCCAGTCGGCTGCATTCGAATCGCTTGCTCGGCCCCTCTCCCCTTGCCCCTCTCCCCGTTCACACGGGGAGAGGGGAATGCTCGATTTCCATGGCCCGGAACTCGCAGAAAGGAATTGCATGTCAACACTCCATCGCGACAACGCGCTGCTGATCGTCATCGACGTTCAGGAAAAACTCACCGCCGTCATTCACGAGGCCGCGCAACTGCAGAAGAACATCGAACGCCTCGTTCGGGGATGTCACATCCTGAAGGTCCCCGCCGTGCTGACCGAACAGTATCCGAAGGGACTGGGACCGACGACGGATTCCGTGAAGGGTGCTTTCGCGGATACTTACGGCACCGAGCCACTTCAGAAGATGTGCTTCTCCGGATACCGCTGCAGCGAGTTCGCAGCCACGATCAAACCGCTCGAGCGGAAACAGATTCTCGTCGCCGGAATCGAGGCGCACGTCTGCGTTTACCAGACGGTGGCGGATCTGTTGAGCGAAGGATACGAAGTTACGGTTATCGGCGACGCAGTCTCGTCCCGCACCGAGCGGAACAGGGACATCGCCCTCCATCGCATGGTGCAGGAGGGCGCGAAGTGGAGCTCGACGGAGATGGCGTTGTTCGAGCTGACGACCGAGGCCGGCACCGAAGAGTTCAAGGCAATCTCCGCGCTCGTGAAGTGAGCGGTTGCCGCGCGAATGTGAACCAGTGTCATCCTGAGCGGAGCGAAGGAGCCCCTGAAACTTGCGGTAACTCCTCGAGGCAGGAGATCCTTCGCTTTGCTCAGGATGACACTCGGGCGCAGAGATCGCTCATTCCAAGAGACGCTTTCGCTCAATCCACTCGCAGTATCGAATCCCCCGTGCCGTTGTCGAGCGTCGATGTGAAGATGACGACCGACCCCGCGCCTGAAATCACTTCGAAATCGAGTTGCATGTTCGACAGATCGCCCAGCGTGCTTCTGGTGTTGGTTCCGAGAATCGCATTAGAGATGTTGTTGATCTGCAGAAACTGGCGCGGGGCCAGCGCGAAATTCGCGACTCCCACCGCCTGCGCTGCGACATTCTGTCCGCCGGAGGAGAAGCGGAGCGTTGCACGAACCGTCGCAGGCTGTCCGGATGTCTCGACCAGGCCTGCATTCGTGCGGAAGGTCGACGGCGTACCGGCCTGAACGGTCGGGAGCGCAGCGTCGTTGATTCCGCCGAACCTCCGAGTCTCTCCCAGCCGGATACCGGAGTTGAGTGCTAGGGTCGGTACACCCGTTCCGAACGTCGCGACGTCGCCGAGCACCGTCGTGTATGTGCGACTTGTCAGGGCGAAACTTCCGGTGGCCGGCGTGAAGACGATGTATCCCGCATCGTCGGTCGTGACGTTGAACAGATTCGTCACGATGTCGCCGATCACCAGCGACTGTCCGGCGGGTACCGAAATGTTGCGATCGATGAACGCTCCGGTGCGCGAATAGAAACGCATCGTTCCCGATCCCGCGGTGGTCCCGGAGTTCAGAATCGCCGCATCCGTGCGGAAGTAGGTGTTGTTCGCTCCCCGCAATGCGCCGGCAACGGGAATGACGACGGGGCCGGCCGGATCGTAGCCGTACTGTTTCGGCCAGTCGACGACGGCCCACGTATCGCCGCTCGCGCGGTCGACCGGAGTCGCGTAGGCGAGCAGCCTGCCCTGCGAATCGCCCGTCGTGGTGATCCTCGCAGAGACGGCGCCTGCCGGCACCGACGTGTTGAGCGGAAGAAGGCCGAACCCTTCAACCGGCTCGGTTCGCGTCTGAACGAGAACTCCCTGCGGATTGAAGAAATCAATTCTCGCGGCCGCGGGAAGGCCCGTTGCCTCCTGAATGTAGAGATTC
>JBGSYJ010000387.1:0-1638 GCA_041750915.1 Thermoanaerobaculia bacterium
CAGCCGTGCACGCGCAACCGGCGGGAAGAGATCCCAGCGGCAGGCGATCTCCCACAGATCGATCAACCGCGAAACATCCTTTCGCCGGTTCCACAGATAGAACGTGTTCGCATACCAGTCAGACATCTCGTTCGGATGGCACGCAACGACGACGGCGTTGTGCTCCTTCGCGCGCGTGAGCATCTCTTCAACGGAGCCGTTCGCCGGAATGAACGAGTCGACTCCTAGGGCGAGCGCATGGGCGGAGTTTTTCCGGGTGATGGCGTTCTGGGTGAGTTCGAAGCCGGCAATCACGACCATGCCGTACTCGTTTCGGGCGCGGCGCGCTTCGCTCTCGATCTCGGCGCGATACGCATCAAAGTTGCTCCTCGTCACGGAAAGGCCGAACCGGTGCGTCACCTTGCCGACAATGTGGTCATCGTTGACGACGTGATCGGTGATCGCGATGACGTCATGTCCGGAGCGTCCGAAAAGGTCGATGACCTCAGGAATGGAAAGCTGCCCATCAGACCAGGTCGTGTGGATGTGAAAGTCCGCAAGTAGCACGCCGCACCCCCTTTTTCCCCGCTTTGAGTATCCGATAACTCTTTGCAGGGGAGATGAAGACGGGGTGAAGGGGAGGTGAATTCAAAGGATGAAGGATGAAGGATGAAGGATGAGGAATGAAGGATGAGGGATGACCCCACACGTCAGTGTCTGCGAGGGATGAACGAGCTTGTCATCCCGAGCAAGCGTGGGCGTGCGGGAGGGGCGAGGGACCTCTCGCGATAGTACATAGTTGCCTCGAGGAGATCTCCGCCCTTCGACTCTGTCCGTATTAATCGACTATGTACTATCGCCGGAGTTCCCTCGCCCCTCCCGCCCGCACGACCAGGCTCGGGATGACAAGTCCTGACGATCGCCGCGTCCAGGGATGACACGCGGAATTCAGCGGCGCAGAAACTTCTCGCCCACTCTTCGAAACACGTCGATCGAGGGACGCGGATGACGCTCCAGAGTCGCCTGATCCACCGCGTAGAGGCCAAATTTCGGCCCGTACCCGTCGAGCCATTCATAGTTGTCGAGGAGCGACCAGTGAAAGTAGCCGCATACTGGAACTCCGTCGCGCTCCGCCTGCTCGATCGCCACTGCGTGGCTTTCGATGAAAGCTCCGCGCATGGAGTCTGCGGCGTCGGCGAGGCCACTCTCGGTCACCATGATGGGAAGTCCGAGGATGGATGCCTCCTTCAGCATCGCCGGAAGTGCGGACGGAATGATCTCCCAGCCGTTGTCGGTCAATCCCCGTCCTGACCGGTCTCTGTAGTCGAAGTCGCCGATCAGGCGGATCCGGCCGGGACAGCGGAGGTGCAACCTTGAGTAGAAGTTCACTCCGACGAAATCGAGTGATCCCGGCAGATCGTCGCATCGCCCCGAGAATCGGGTGAACGGCGGGAGCATGAAGCTCCATCGTCCGGTGGCGAAGGCTTCCCACAGCGCGCGGTTGTAAAAGCGATGGGCGGTGAACGCGAGAAGGTTGTCGAGCGGGTGGAATCTGCGCTCCGGGGCGAACGCCATCATGTTGTGTGCGATGCCGATCGCTGCAGCGGGATTCACCTCGCGGATTGCCGCGGCGCTCGCGGCGTGAGCGGCGAAGAGATT
>JBGSYJ010000388.1:0-3080 GCA_041750915.1 Thermoanaerobaculia bacterium
GCCTGAGGAGGAGCACCTCCACATGCGAGCAACGTGAGGGCGGCCAGGGCGGTGAAGAGGACTTTCAGGGGCATCGGATCGGGCTCTCGTTCTTTCGCGTTTTTCGGCAGTGAAATCGTCAGTTCGTCACGACGGGGTCAGAGGGCTTGTCATCCTGAGCGCAGCGAAGGATCATCTTGCGACGATCGATCCCCTCAAGAAGATCCTTCGCTGCGCTCAGGATGACACTTGCTCCTCCTCGGACCTCAAGGCTTAACCTGGCTTCAGAGGTGCTTTTATCTCTTTAATGAGAACCTCGCCACTCCGGGAGAACCCAGCATGCTCGAGGAAGCGGTCGCAGGGCGATTCGGCCGAGGCGACCAGGCGGGAGCAGTGCATGCCCGTGGCCAACTCCTCGAGCCGTTGGAGCAGCCCGCGTCCGATTCTCTTCCGCCGCAAGTCACGGGAAACATAGAAGGATTGTATGTGCAGAGCGTCGCCCTCCACGTCTCCTCCAGCGTGGGCGACGATCGTTCCGGCGAGCTTCGCAACCAGGGCAACGGGCGCCGTCAGGCTCATTGGATGGCTGGCGGAATCGCCCTGGAAAAATGCCCGGAGAGCGGGCTCGTCCTGAGCCTCGGCAGGGCGGACGAACAGGTGCTGTCCTTTCAGGGTCGTGCCTCGCTTTCGGGTCGTTCTGTCACCATTCAGGCGGGTTTTTCAGGGAACTTCAACAGAAGTGATTCTTGACAATAATCCATAGAGACGTAAACTGCACGTTCGAATCACCAACATGAGGGAGCGGTACGATGAATGTCGAGCAGGCGATTGCCAGTTTTCTACAGCACGGCGAGAGTGAGCGCAATCTCTCGAGCCGCACCCTGCGCGCCTATGAATCGGACCTGGTCCAGTTTCGCAGCCATGTGAGCGACGCGGAAGCGATCGCCATCACGAACGCCGACCTCGAGGGTTACGTCGAGAAGCTCGGAACGGGCGACTATCGCGACACGTCGATCCGTCGGAAAGTTGCTGCCCTGAAGGTGTTCTTCCGTTATCTCGAGGAAGAGGGGATCGTCTCGGAGTCGCCTGCGAGGAAGCTGCGGATCAAGCGTCCGATCGAAACGAAGGTTCCGGTCGTGCTCTCCCCGAGGGAAGTCAAATCGCTCCTGAGCGCTCCGAAACGGCAGATGGAGAATCTCGTTCACCAGCGCGACCGTTCGACTGGCGGACGCAACCGTTACTTCTGCGCCGTCCGTGACAACGTCATCATCGAGCTGCTCTTCCTCACAGGAATCCGTATCGGCGAGCTCGTCGCCCTCAACGTCGATGACGTCGATCTGGGCGAGCGCAACATCGTGATCACGGGAAGAGGAACGCGCGAGCGCCACATTTCTCTCACGTCCGACTTCGTGGTGGAAGCCCTCGCCGACTACATGGCGCTTCGGGGCGACCGGGCCCTGGAGAACGAGGCCCTCTTCGTCGGCAGGTCCGGAACGCGTCTGACGATCTATTCGATCGAGAACATCTTCAAGAAGCATGTGCGGATTGCCGAGATCAAGCGGCATATCACACCGCATGCTCTTCGCCATACGATGGCCTCCATGCTGGTGAACAGCGGTGCGGATCTTCGCGACGTGCAGGAGATCCTCGGGCATGCGTCGATCCTCTCCACACAGGTCTACACGAAGCTTCCCTCGAGCCGGTCGAAACGGTCTCTCGCCGCAGATTCGCGCCGCCGGTCGCAGATCAGCCTCAACCCCGCCACCTCGCGGCTGCGCATCAAGAAGTAGCGTAGTTGCGTTGCTGCAGGAGTTCCCGGCATGTCATCCCGAGCTGCGATTCGGCGAGGGGTCGCCTGTTTTACAGAAATGAACAAGTGTCATCCTGAGCGAAGCGAAGGATCTTCTTGCGGGGATCGAGCGTCGCAAGATGATCCTTCGCTTCGCTCAGGATGACAAGCTCGTTTATTTCGCGTCCGTTCTCGATCATCCAAGCCCAGACCTACCGCGAGTCTTTCGCCATCGCCACGAGAACCCTGCGCGCATCTTCCGAAGATCGCACCTCTTCGGGGAACGCGATGCGTGAGCCTTTCATCCCTTCCGCCGTCTTCACACGCACCTGGAAGCCGAGGCGGTCGCATGAAACCATCTGCGCTTCTTCCGCATCGAGCCCTCCGAATCGGCGTGTGATGTTGCGGAGAGAATCGGCATGATCTCTATTCATGTGCTCGATGATCCCGGCTGATACACCCGCGAGCGGGTCGACTTCTGCCGCAGCGTAGTCGGCCGACTCGACCCATCCCATGACGCCGAACCCGCCGACAAAGTACAGATGTTCGATGTCGAGCTCGAAAAACGAGAAGTCGGTGAAAGAAATCCAGTAACGAGCGTTCGGGTGGCGTTCCAGATAGGCCTCGCGGAGAGCTTCACCCGGTTCATCGATTCGGCGGGCAGTGCCCAATAGAGTCGCGCGCTGAAGACCGAGGGGATCAGAGTCGCCGCCACTCTGCGTTACGAGGAGGCTTGTCCGCGGATCGGCAACCAGATTCTGAGTGTGAATCGCCATGCCGCTGATAAAGAAGAAGGGAGCGCCCGCCGGGCTCAGTGCGTACGGCATGACCGAGGCGAAGGGAAAGCCCCGGTGATGGTGCGAGTTTGTTGCGAGAGTGCCGATGCTTTCCCGGTCCAGAAGAGTGCGGACGCGCTCCGCGTGGGATGGCTCGGCGACGGAAGGTGCGTTGCTGGTGGATGCGTGCTGTGTCATGGGGGGATTATGTCACCTTCGTTGGTTTGTGTTCATGGGCGGGCATATGCACGAACTTTAGATCGCAGTCTGGTCGAAGAAAGCAATGTTGAATGTTGAAATTGTGAATGCTGAATGTTGAATTGGGCAACCGGTCTTCATTCAACATTCAAAATTCACAATTTCAACATTCAACATTCGGCCTCCTGGCCGATTTGAGCGTCAAAGTTAGTGCGTATGGGGGCCAGGGGAGAGGGGCCGCGCAAGCAACTCGAAGGCAGCCGACCCACCAAAAGCGGCAAGCCCCAAACGCCCCTCTCCCGGCGCGCGACGAACTTGCAAGTCCTCAACGTCTGCCC
>JBGSYJ010000389.1:0-6907 GCA_041750915.1 Thermoanaerobaculia bacterium
GACCGAGCTCGATCCGGGATACATCAAGGGCTACATCCCGGGCGTGCGCGAAAACGGCGGCCAGTACACGCACGCGGCGCAGTGGGTCGTCCTCGCTCTCACGCGTCTGGGTCGCGGCGACGAAGCGATGGAGCTGTTTCATATGCTCAATCCGATCAATCACACGCGAACGAATGCGGATCTCGTGTGCTACAAGACCGAGCCTTATGCGGTGGCGGGAGACGTCTACGATCACCCGGAGCATCGAGGCCGCGGTGGCTGGACCTGGTACACCGGTTCGGCGGGATGGCTCTACCGAGTTGCTATCGAAGGCATCCTCGGGCTGCGCCGCCGCGGCGCGACGTTCGAAGTCGCACCATGCATTCCGCTGTCATGGCCGGGCTTTTCGATCGAGTGGCGATTCGGGGGCTCGAAGTATCTGATCGAAGTCGAGAACAACGACCCGCACTACGTCGAGGTCACGCTCGCGGAGCTCGACGCGAAGCCCGTCGATTCCCGCGCGATTCCCCTCGTCGACGACGGCGCGGAACATCGGCTGCGCATCGTGCTGGGCGCGCCGGCGACGATTGAAAGGGCGTGATGGCCGCGCAGGACGGAGCCTCTGGCCCGTCGGCATCCCTCTCGCTTGCAACGGGACGAGGTCGGGCGCGGGACGATCGGGATCCCTTCATCTCCTCGCGGGAGATGACGCCGCGCTACCGGAGGACCAGGACGCCGAGATAGACCAGCGAGGAGATACAGACCAACAGCAGCATCGACAGAGCGAGTGCCCCGTAGCTGTGCACCCAGTCCTTAGCGCCGCGCGCAAGCCGGAGCGCTTCGTCCAGGTCGTAGGATGTTCCCATCATGAATTTCGCCGTCTTCAGCTCCGGCGTAAACGCGATCACCATATTGGGATGAACGAAGTGACCATCAACCTTCCGGTACGAATAGCCGACCGCGTCGAGCAGCCGGCGTACGTCCTGCGGCTCTGCTCTCGCAATCGTCCAGGGAAGTGGCACGCGCTGGCGCTCGCGGAACCGCTTGAGCGCCGCAACGTCGTCGTCAGGGTCGAACGAAAGGAACACGACGCGATACCCCGAAAGACTCTCGTCCGACTTCGCGGACGCCGCAATGAGATTGTTCGCGATCGTCGGGCATGCGAGCGGGCAACTCGTGAAGATGGGTGCCAGAATCATCGGCGCTCCCTTGAACGACTCGAGAGACCTGACTGTTCCGTTGTCGTCAACGATCTCGATCATTGGAATCTCACGGCCCGCGCCGTACTTCTCCGGAACGATCGAACCCGCGACAGATGGGGCGCCGATCGCGAGCGAAAACAGCGCGATCGCCGTCAGCAGCCGTCTCATTGCTTCGCCTGCGGCAGAGGACTCGCGGGAGAATACGCGGGCGCGCCTTCATATCCGTCGCGGAAGACCGTGACGAACGGCATGGTGTACGCGAGAATCAAAAGAAGCACGGCACCCGCGAGCCATGGCGTGAGACGCTGCACGCCGCGGACATCCTCGTCGTGATACGGCTCGGAGACCGGCATCTCGAGTGCCGGCTCGCTGACTCTCTTTCCCAGAAGCGTCGCGAAGAAGACAAGAAAGAACAGGACCATCGCGATGAACATGATGGTCCCGCCGATCGAGCCGACGATTCGAGCGAACTCCCATGACGATTGATACAGGGGCGACTCGGGATTCGAGTACGTGAGCCCCATGTTCGTGCGTCGCGGCTCGCCGTTGACTCCTCCAACGAACAATCCCGTCGAGAACGTCATGATGCCGAGCGTCCAGATGTACGGCACCCAGACAGCGACCTTTCTGAAAGCGACATTCTTCCCCATCAGCGTCGAGACTAGCAGCAGGCTGCCGCCGAGGAAGGCGAGAAATACAGGGCCTGCAACCGTCTGATGAAAGTGGGCGGGCAGCCACGACGTGTTGTGAACGACGAGATTGAGATTGTACGAGGCGTTGATGATGCCAGTGATGCCGCCAAAGATGAAGATGAACAGTCCGGCGAAGAGATAGCTGAACAGCCATCGTTCGCCATCGAAGTACGGAAGCTTCTTCCACCAGCCGAATAGCCCCGTCCCTCCTTTCAGGCGCGCGCCGTGCTCCATCGATGCGGCGAGCGTGAACGCGGTGACGAGACTCGGGATCGCGACCAGCATCGTGAAGAACATGTGAATGAACTTCCAGCTCGAACTGATGCCCGGCTCGGTGTACTGATGGTGAATTCCGATCGGCGCGGAGTAGACGATGAGCCAAAGGAATGTGAATCGTCCCGCGAAGTCTGAATAGAGCTTTCCGCCTGCAAGCTTCGGCAGCATCGTGTAGTACATCACGTACGCGGGCAGCAGCCAGAAATAGACGAGCGGATGCCCGAAGAACCAGAACAGCATGCGGGCAAGCGGCACGTTCACCGTCTGCGTCCAGCCGAGAGACCATGGGATCAGGAGAAAGATCAACTCGATCGCAACCGGTATCGTCGCGATGAACCAGACGATGAACGTCGCGAAGGTCCCCAGTACGCCGAGAGGCATTTTGTGTTCAGGGTGATCGCGTTTCCAGGCTTTATAAACGGGAATCCAGCTGAAGAATGCGATCCACGACCCGACCACGAAAACGACCAGCCCGATGTAGAAAACCGGGTGCGCCTTCAGGGGTGGATAGAAGGTATAGAGCACGCTCGCATCGCCGGTGAGCATTGGAACCGCCGCCATCAGGGTTCCCACGGTCATCAGGATCAGTGAGCTCCACGCAGCTCCGAGGAGCAGGGGCCTTCCCGTGTGAAACCGCATGACCGCGTGACCGAACACCACGGCGAAGAATGTGGTGAAGACGATCGCGTTGATCGTGCCGTGCAGCGTGAGCCCCTGGTAGTACTCGATTCCGAGAAAACTCTGGGCGCGGATGATGCCGGCGCGGTAGAGAACCTGGAGAAATCCGGTGACGATCCCGAGGATCAGCAACACCATCGGAAACGAAATGCCGAACAGGATGATGCGGCGGAGTCCGGGCTCGACCTCGAGGCGCGTGTACGGAATCACTGCGGATTGCATGACCGGTCGACTCCTCAATCTCTACTTCAGCCTCTTCAGATATTCGATGATCTCCGCGAGCTCGTCCGGCGGAATCTCACTCGGGGGCATCGAATCATCGAAGTTCTTCACGATCTTCGCCTCGGGCGAGACGATCGACTCTCTCAGGTACTCTTCGTCCGCCGTCACGATGCTGCCGTCGCCGAGCTCGCGCTGCGCGCCGTGGAGACCCTTCAGTGTCGGTCCCGGTCCGTCGCTGCCGTCGACAGAGTGGCAGGCGGTGCAGAGGTGCGTCTCGAGCAACTCCATCCCGCGCGCGTCCGCAGCCGCATCGACTTTGGTAGGCGCGGTGACCGGCGGCGCGTCTCCGGTGACATGAATCACGCCCGCCATGTTTTGATGAGCGATTCCGCAGTATTCATTGCAGACGATGAGGTAGTCACCCGGCTTGGTGAATTTCACACGTGCGTAATTCACGACTCCCGGCACGGCCATCAGATTTACGTTCGTCCCGACGATCTGCATTCCGTGTGTGACATCCGGCGCGGCGAGGTAAATATCCACAGTCGACCCGGGAGTGATCGAGATCTCAGCCGGCTCGAACTTCCACATCTTCGCGACGTACTGAACCTCGTACCTGTTCGGCCCATGCTGAATCACGGCGCCCTCTGTGAACGGTTTAACGTCAGTCAGACAGGTGGGCAGGTCGATACTGTAGAGCTTTACCGAAAGTGCGATCACTGCGCTTAGCGTCAGAACGAAAACCGTAGCGGCCGCGATGATCTTCTTCTCGACTCCGATCTGCGATGTCATCATCAGCCTCGGCTCACCATGATGAACATCAGCAGCAGCCAGAAGGCAGCATAAAAGGCGATCAGCGATGCGAAAAAGGCAACGGCTCCCCTGGGAAAGAAGCTGCTCTCATCTTTCATAATCCCGCCGTCCTGAATTGATGATTGGATCGTATACCCAGTTCCACCTTCGTGGAAACAAACGCCCGCTCCAGTCTGCTGTCAGCCCAGTTCTGAAGAGGTAACCTCCATCCTCATCGAAACGTATTCGCGAGCCTCGGCACGCGGCTCGAAGCGGACAGGCAGGTATTCAGGCAGCCACATCGAGCCCTTCACTCTCTGTTCGAGATCAGCGAGGATGCCGGCGTCCGCAAACCCCTCCGCGACGGCCCGTTCGATGACCGACATCGCAACGGCGAGTGAGCAGTCCCGGATCGTCGAGAGCTGCGGATAGACGGCTGACTCGTCAAGGTCCTCGGCCGTTACTTTTTCGGCAAGAGCCCGAGCTGCGGCGAGAAACATTCCGGTGCTGACCCTGGTGACTTTCCCGACTCCCACACCAAGTCCGACTCCGGGAAAGATGAAGGCGTTGTTGCACTGTCCGATGCGGAATCTCCTGCCGTTGTGAACGACCGGCTCGAAGGGACTCCCGGTGGCGACGATCGCCCGGCCATCGGACCAGCGGATGGCTTCCTCTGCCGTACATTCACTCTGCGAAGTTGGATTGGAGAGCGGAAAGATGATCGGACGCTCGTTGATGAGTGTCATCAGCCTGACGACGCCCTCTGTGAATGTCCCCGGTGTGGCCGAAACTCCAATCAGGATTGTCGGCTTCGCGTTGAACACCGTTTCTTCGAGGGTGATGCGCTTGCCGTCAGCGCACTTCCATTCCGCAACTTCGTCCACCTCGCGCGCGTACATCGCTTTGAAGTCCTCGAGACCTGCGCGTTCCGAGAGGACGAGGCCCTTCGTGTCGACGGTCCAGAATCGTTTGCGAGCCTCTTCCGGTGATAGCCCGTCTTCCACGAGGGCGGAGGTGAGCAGCTCGGCGATACCGTGCGCAGAAGCACCTGCGCCGGCGAACACAATCCTCTGGTCGCGCATCCGCTGTCCGGTCAACCGGAGCGCCGAATAAACGCCGGCGACAACCACTGCGGCGGTTCCCTGAATATCGTCGTTGAAGGTGGCGAGCTGATCGCGGAAACGCTCGAGCTGCAGGATCGCGTTTCCTTTGAGGAAGTCTTCCCATTGCAGAAGCACATTCGGATAGACGTTACGGACGGCCGCAACAAACCGGTCGACGAACTCCTGGTACTCGTCACCGCGGATCCGCTTCTGTCGCAGCCCGAGATACAGGGGATCTTCGAGCAGCTCCTCGTTGTCGGTTCCGACATCGAGCATGATCGGAATCGTGCTGTAGGGTGGAATGCCGGCGCAGAGGGTGTAGAGGCAGAGCTTTCCGATGGGGATGCCCATTCCGCCGGCGCCCTGATCACCAAGCCCGAGGATGCGCTCTCCGTCGGTTACGACGATTACCGAAGGGTTCTGGATGTGCGCGTTGAGCAGAATCTCTTCGATGTTGTCGCGCTGGTCGTAGCTGATGTAGAGGCCGCGGGGACGTCGATAAATGTGCGAGAACCGCTGACACGCCTCACCCACCACCGGCGTGTAGATGATCGGCATCATCTCGTCGATGCGGTCGTGGCAGAGTTTGTAGAAAAGGGTCTCGTTCCGGTCCTGGAGACCGGCCATGAAAATGAACTTCTCGAGATTCGTCGATTTTGACCGGAAGTTCTCGTAGATTCGCTCGAGCTGCTCCTCGATCGTCGAGACGCGTGGAGGCAGCAGTCCATCGAGGTCGAGCTCGCGTCTCTCCGTGTCGCTGAAAGCCGTGCCTTTGTTGGTGAACGGGTCAGTGAGGAGAGCGTTGCCCTTGATCGGCGTCGAGACGTACTGCCGGGATGTGTCGGAATCTGACCTGATTGAAAAATTCAACTGCTCCTCCGTAATGATGACGGAAGGTCCGTTTCCCGCCCCGATGATGATTCGTCGAGCTCGCGCCCGGAGATGACCCCCGATGACTTCCGTTCAGATCTCCAACCTAAGCGGCGGAGCGCTGAAGCGGGGATGACGAATGATCCCGAGCCGTGTGATGTAGCTCACATCGAAGAGGGAAGCGTGGCTCCGGGGCTTCTGTACCCGGGATCAATCGACGGACGCAAGGTTCATCGACGAAGCTGATCGCTCCAGGCTTCGTACATCGAAACCAGAAAAAGGCAGGGGATCGGAGTCCCCTGCCACATGGGGGACAAAATTGGCGTACCTTGATGCCCGATGTCTGAGTTTCTTCTGTTCGTTGCCGTCGGATTCGTCGCACAGATGATCGACGGCGTCCTCGGAATGGCCTACGGAGTCAGCGCGACATCCTTTCTGTTGACCTTCGGGGTGTCGCCTGCCGTCGCAAGCGCGAGTGTTCACGCGGCAGAGGTCGTGACGACCGGCTTTTCGGGCCTGTCACATCACCTGTTCGGAAACGTCAACCGCAGACTCGTCCTGCGCCTGATGATTCCCGGAATCATCGGCGCGGTGTGCGGCGCGTACCTTCTTGTCAGCATTCCCGGAGAGACGATCCGGCCCTTCGTCGCCGCTTACCTCCTGATCATGGGTGTGATCATCCTGTCGAAGGCAAGAAGGAAGCGGGAACCGACGGTGAACACAACGCATCTGGTTCCGCTCGGGCTTGCGGGGGGCTTCTTCGATGCGGCCGGCGGAGGGGGCTGGGGGCCGATCGTCGTCGGAACGTTGCTCGCCCGGGGGAATCCGCCGCGGACAACTATCGGAAGCGTGAACTTCGCGGAGTTCTTCGTCGCACTGGCCGCTTCGCTCACGTTCGTTCTGACGATCGGCGTCACGAACTGGAAGGTGATTGCCGGCCTTGCGCTCGGTGGCGCCATCGCTGCCCCGATCGCCGGCTGGGCCGTTCGCTACGTATCTCCCAGGCCGCTGATGATCGTCGTCGGATGCGTCGTGATTGTGTTGAGCCTGCGAACCATCGTTCTGGCGATCATCTGATCGGATGACTGCCTCT
>JBGSYJ010000390.1:0-9363 GCA_041750915.1 Thermoanaerobaculia bacterium
GCTCGGGATGACATGATTCATTTTGTTCCCCCCGCGGCGAGTGACACGCGCCCGTACCGCTGCTCACCTATAATGAGGCCGTCCATTGATTCACCTGGAAGACAGCCTGAACTGAACCACGTAGAGAAAGGGAACAATTGATGACGACACAATTCCTGCTGCATGCCGCAATTCCGGGGCATGTGCATTACGAGCTCATTGCCGCAGTCCTTGGAGTGGCGTCACTTCTCGCCGTCGTTGCCGCGTGGCGGCGGCGTTCACTCCGGCGTTCGTCGCTTCGCAAGTGACGTGACCGCTTCGTTCCACACGATCGACGGATGAGCGCCACGATGCGGGCGGTGCGCCTTGGACGGATCGGACAGCCCCTCGAGGATGTCGAGATCGAGGCGCCCCTTCCGGGCCGCGGTGAGGTTCTCGTTGCGATCCGCGCCGCAGGTATCTGCCACAGCGACGTTCACTACTGCACCGAGGAGGGACGGGCGACGCTGCCGCTGATTCCCGGTCATGAGATCGCCGGAGAGATCGCTTCGGTCGGCGAAGACGTCGCGGACTTCGCGCCGGGAGATCGGGTAGCGATTCACTATCTCGTCGGCGCGGAGATGATCGGCAAGGAGCGCGACGGCGGCTACGCAGAAGCCATCGTCGTTCCTGCCGCGAATCTGATTTCCGTGCCTTCCGAGGTTCCGCTCACACACGCAGCCGTGATGATGTGCTCGACGGCGACGGCGTGGCACGCGCTGAAAGTCTCGAGCCTTCGCGCAGGTGAATCGGTCGCGATCCTCGGGTTCGGCGGGCTCGGCGTCTCCGCAGTGCAGCTTGCGCGGATTCTGGGCGCCGGACGAATCATTGCGGTCGACGTCGTGGACGGGAAACTGCGGATGGCTGAGGAGTGGGGAGCCGTCGCGGTCGACGCGCGGTCGCCTGACTTTGGCGAGGCCATCGAAGGCGTCGATGTCGTCCTCGACTTTGCGACCCATGCCCCGACGACGACCGTCGCTTTGAGGTCACTCGCTACAGGCGGGCGTCTCGTTATCGTCGGAATCAATCTTCGGAGTCTCGAGATCGATCCCTACGCGGATCTGCTCGTTCGCGAACGTATCATCACCGGGAGCGCCGACCATACACGTGAGGAGCTGGTTGAGTTGATGGAGCTCGCGCAGAGCGGACGCCTAGAGATCGGCCGCGCGATCACGCGAAGCGTTCCGCTGTCTGCGGCTGCGATCAACGAGGTGCACGCCGATCTGCAGCGGGGCACGCGGCACCTGCGCACGGTCATCGAGATGGGATGAGTGCGCACGAAGTAGCGGGACATTCCGATGTCCCGCTCCCGGTTAGTGACGCGGTACGGCATTTGGGGCATTCATCCCGTGTCGTCGATCCAGAACGCGCGAGGTTTTAACGAAACGAGGAACGGCGGATCGGAATCCGCCGCTACTTGGGTCGTCGCTCGAGAAGGCGCGAGATTCGAAAGGGCGCTGCGTCAGACTGCCGGGGCGAACGTCTGCAGGATCGCGTCCAGCGACGGAGGAGGAGCGCCACCGAGCGCCTTGATCCGGATCTGTTCGACTTCATCGAGGAGTGTTGTACGCAGGTTCTCGTACAGCACGCCGACCGTCATGACCGCGGGATCCTCACGTGTGAATCGCAGCGCCGCTTCGTGATCTGTCGGATCGTGATCCTCAGGCAGCGTACGCAGCTTTGCGCGGAGCTCTTTCGTCTGGTCGTCGCCACGCCACGTTACGCAGGGTGAGATCACGTTGAGGAACGCGAAGCCGTGGTGCTTCATCGCCTTCGCCATCATCTCGGTCGTGCCCTTCACGTCTCCGGAGAAGGCCCGCCCGACCCAGGTTGCTCCCAGCGAGATGGCGAACGCGCATGGGTCGATCGACTCTTCGGGATTTCCATACGTCGTCGACTTCGTCCGGTCGCCGATCGGTGTCGTCGGCGCGGCCTGTCCCTTGGTCAGACCGTAGATCTCGTTGTCCATGATCACGTACGTGATGTCGACATTGCGACGCGCGGCGTGGATGAAGTGGTTCCCGCCAATTGCGAGGCCGTCACCGTCGCCACCGACAGCGATGACGTGCAGGTCGGGTGAGGCGAGTTTGACTCCCGTCGCGATGGGAAGCGCGCGACCGTGCAGCGAATTGAATCCGTACGTATCGACATAGCCGGGAAGCCGTGATGAGCAACCGATTCCGGAGATGATCACCGTGTCATGCGGCTCGTACTGGAGTTCTGCCAGGGCGCGGTAGACCGAGTTGAGCACGGCGAAATCGCCGCACCCCGGGCACCAGACCGGCTTGAGATCCGATTTGTAGTCAAGCGGTGCGTAAGGCGCGCAGCTCATGAGTAAACCTCCTCGTGCGCCGCTGCTCCAGCGGGCATTTTCTTCTTCAGCTCTTCCAGAATCTCAGCCGCGGTGAAGCTCTTGCCGCCCGAACGGCAGTAGACGCTGGTGCGCTCACGCGGTAGATCGACCTGCGATCTGAGGTACTGGTGGAATTGGGCCGCGTGCGTGAGCTCAATGACCAGGATCTCGCCGCACTCATCGATGAACTGCTGCAGATCCCGGCTGGGAAGCGGCGAGAGCATCTGGGGAACGAAGACTCCGATGTCTTCCCGCTCCTCGAGTCTCCCGATCGCCTCGCGCACAGGCCCCGCTGTGGAGCCCCAGCAAATGACGCCGAGCCGGGGAGCCGGGGAGCCATAGCGCTGGAACAGTGGATAGCGAGCGGCGACCGCCTCCAGCTTCCTGTAACGCTTGTCGTTCATCTGTTGATGGACGACGAACGATGCATTCGGGCGCCCCTGTTCATCATGTTCGAGACCATTGGTCTGGTACATCCCTCCAGGCATCGACGGAGAGGCCATCGGCGAGACACCGTCCTCGGTGAGCCGGTAACGGCGATACTCGACGAGGTCGTCAGGCCCAGGGAGCAGGCGATCGAGCACCTGATGCTTCAGTGCGTCCGCATTGATCGTAGAACGACTCTGCGCGATCGACTGATCAGTGAGAACGATCACAGGGATCTGAAACTCCTCTGCGATATTGAACGCGTCAACGGTCGCATGAAACGACTCTTCCACGTCCGAACATGCGATGACGACCCGAGGCGTATCACCATGACTCGCGAAGAGTGCGTGCAATAGATCGGACTGTTCGCTCTTGGTCGGGATGCCCGTCGAGGGCCCCCCACGCTGGACGTTCACGATCACAGCGGGAATCTCGGCGATCGATGCGAGTCCCACCATCTCGGCCATCAGGGACAATCCCGGTCCGGACGTCGCGGTCATCGATTTCACGCCTGCGAACGACCCGCCGATGACGGCCCCGATTGCAGCAAGCTCGTCTTCGGTCTGCAGGGTCGATCCGCCGATTTTCGGAAGCCACTCGTTGAGGAAGTGAAGAATCTCGGAGGAGGGTGTGATGGGATATCCCGCGAAGAAGCGGCAGCCTGCGTGTACGGCGCCAAATGCGGACGCCTCGTTGCCCGACATCAGAAGGTAAGGTGTCGAGGGCACGAATGTCAGAGTGCCGTCGATCTTCGACGATAGCACCTCAGCCTCCGCTACCCCTCGGTCGAACGCCTTGAGATTGGCCTCGGCGACCGCTGCCTTCTTCTTGCCAAAGCGGCGTGCAACAGCAGCGCGCGCCGCATCGAGCGGGAGATGGAACAGGGTTGCGACCAGAGCAAGGGCGAAGACGTTCTTCGATGCAGGGGACCCGCACTCTTTGGCGATGTCGTTAAACGCGATCTCGAAGATGCGGCGATTCATGAGCTCGGGAGGCACGGCGTCACCGGGCTCGCAGAGAACGATCGCATTCTCCGCCAGCACGATCTCGTTCTGAAAGCGGGCAAAGTCGGCCCAGTGAAATACTACGAGGACGTCGACGCTGTCCGACTGCGCGAAGATCGGCGTCGCGCTTACACGGACGACAGCCGAGGCCTCACCGCCGCGAATCTGCGGTCCATAGGCTTCAGTCTTCATCACGTGAAGGCCCTGGCTGGCGCACGCCGAGGCGATGATGTCGCCCGCCGCAACCGACCCGTCGCCGCCGGCGCCTACAAAGGCAAATGTGAGCTCATTCATGAAAAAACCTCCGGCGATAAGAGTCGTCGATCAGGCCTCGCAGCACGGATGTCTGGTGTCACGGAGGGGGGTGATGGGTGTCACGTTGGGGGGAGTAGACAGTAGACAGTAGACAGTAGACAGTAGACAGTAGACAGTAGACAGTAGACAGTAGCCCGCCCTCCCCGACGAGCATCACGCTTTCTATTGTTTGAAGCACATCAGCGGCAGGCTTTTAGAACACAGAGGAGCGGGAGGGGGCTACTGTCTTCTGTCTACTGTGTCCTGTCTACTCCTCCTATTACGGTCTCAACCGCACGAACACCCCGAAGCGATCGGCGTCGTAGTCGGCGAGGGGGAGGAGCGGTTCGTCGTAGGCGTCCGAAAGCCACTCTGCGATCACTCCGACGCGTTCGTTGACGTCGTAGCCGAGGCGGAGTCGGAAGCGGTCGATGTCGAAAGGGGAGCTGCCTTCGTTCTCGATTGTCGCGAACGAGCCGTCGAAGTTCCAGTCCTCGAGAAGCAGCAGGATGCCGGCCTCGATCATGTCGCCCGACTGCGAGTAAATCGATGGCTCGAGCCGGAAGTTCTCGGGTCTGCGGATGGTGATCGTGCTGTCGGCGTCGAAACGTGAGAACGAGCCGCGGACGCGGACGGCTGCGTGGGGTGCAACTTCGATGTCACCGCTAAACTGCCGGACTTCTGCGTCGAAATCGATTCCGGGGCGGTCGTTGTCCTGGTTCATCTCTTCGGCGCTGACTCCGAGCCGAACCATGTTCCCTGGAGTCCGCCATCCTGCGCGCAGACGGATGCGGTCGCGGTCGATGAAATCGGTGCGGAGCACGGCGTCATCGGCGCGGTCCTGCCGGTAGTCGATCCCTGCTGTGAAGCCGTTTCCGGCCCAGCCGGCGCCTGCATCGAAACTTCGGACTTTGCGGTCGAACTCTCCGCCCTGGCTCCCGGGGACGACGATCTCGGAAATGTCAGGAGAAACGGTGATGTCCTGATGGCTCTCAGAATATTGTGCGCGGAGGTTGAACGCACCGATGGATCGGGCGACGGCGCCGATGCTGAACCGATCCTCTTCGCGCTCCATCGCGTTTCTGGTTTCGAGGATTGTTTCGAGATCGCGCGGATCGACGCCACCGAAGGTGAGGCTGTCGAGGAATACGGTGCTGATGAGTGAACTGCCTTCGAGCTCACGATGCTGGCGTGACGCAGTCCCGATGACCATGATCTGGTTCGACAGGGCGTACTCTGCGCGGAGACCGCCGCGCCACGAGTCGTTGCTCGCGTCTCCGGCCACGTCCTGCAGCCTGCCGTCGAAGAAGCGTCCGATGGCAAACGAAGCGAACGAACCGGCGGCGCTGTCCTCTTCAACGTCGTTCGAGTCGGCCGAGAATCGGTCGAAGTTCCCGATGACACGCAGACGCTCGAGCGGCTGAGCTGTGACGAACAGCTGGGTGAAGGGGGCATCGGAATCGGTACGGCTTTCGCGACGGATCGTATCCGCAGTGATCGGCTCTCCCAGAACCGATCCCGGGTTGTTCCCTGTTCCTGTCCCGGTGGTGAGCGTTAGTACTTCGTTCGCTTCGTAATCGCGCCAGCCCTGGATGACGACTCCCCGAAACATGCCGTAGTTGAATGCGGCGCCGATCCGAAACTCACTGTCCGTCGCGCTCAGATTTGAACCGAGCTGAAACTCGTCACCGCCAACGGTGTACGTAGTCCGGCCGGGCCCGCTGAGGCGATTCCACGAGTAGCCGACCAGCGGGACGATGCGTCGTCCCGGAAGGAGCTCGAGATCGATGTTCACCATGTCTCGGTCGCGGTTGTAGGTCTGTTGTCCCGGAATGATTCCCTGGCTGATGAAGGGATTCGCGAAGGCGGGGAGGGCGCTGTAGAGTTCGGCCGTTCGATAGTTGAGGTTGAGTCTGTATAGATCGGATTTGCCAGCGCTGATTCGGAGTGAGCCGGAAGGTCCCGCTCCGAGGTCGTTCGCATCCACGCGGAAGTGGTCGAGGAGTGTCGCGGTGCCGTCGATGTCCGTCGTTGTGAGCGTGAATGCCCGTAGCAGAAAACCGCTCCGTTCGTTGATCTGGCTGCGGTACATGTCGCGGTTACCGCTCGTGTCGAGCCATCGATATCCGATCTCGATGTCGTAGGGCATCGACTGCGCCACGGCCCCGCCGCAGGGGAGCAGGACGAGTAGAATTGTGGCGAGCCGGCAGATTTTCATGACTGAATCGTCCTCACTTGAGCAGCTGCGGTGAACGATTGGACCCGTGCACGGCCACATGGCAGGTCGTGCAGTTCTGGTAACGGGGCGAGGCTAGATTGTGGAACGACGGCGGTTGCGAGCCGAGGGTGTCCGTTGCGATTGGCGAATGGCACTCCATGCAGAGCTGTGCCACGGTGGCGCGAGTGAGCTGCTTCGGATTCGGCGAGCCGTGCGGAGCGTGGCAGCTGGTGCAATCGCCTACGGTGCCTGCGTTGTGCGGGAAGACGAACGGCCCCTTCTTCTCTGTATGACAGGTCAGGCAGGGGAGATCGGACCCAAGGGCGGTGCGGAGGTTGTCGGTGCCGCGGGGCGCGTGCGGATCGTGGCAGGACGAGCATTCCATTCCGCCGCGTCCGACGCGGTGTGCGAACGGATTGGCGCGGAACTCCGCGGCCTTGCTGGTATGGCATGTCGAACAGATTGCGAGCTCGGCTGAGACAAGCAGCTCAGGGGAGCGCGTCTCAGCGGAGTGGATCGAATGGCAGGTGAGGCAGTTGACCTCTTCGCTGTTCGCGTGTGCTCCGCTTCCCCGGCGGGAGGCGTTGGCAGCTGCGAGCGCGGCCATCATTTCCGGGACGGGAGGGGAGCTCTCGAGCTCTTCGGCGGGCACCGCTGCAATGGAACCGTCGCCCAGCCGCGCGGGAGTCGAGGACCGGCGCGTCGTCTGATGAACTGTCGTCGCTGAGTGGCACACGAGACAGCTGTCGGCGCCAGTCAACCCTCGGGGCGTGAAGATCTGTTCCGTGTCGCCGCCGCCCTCGATGTGTGCGGTACCGTCACCGTGGCACGATTCGCAGACCTCATTAGGAATCACACCATCTGCGAGCTTTCCGCGCGCGTGAGGGTTGTGGCGGAAGGTTGCCGCGTTCTCGTGGCAGTCGCCGCACGACATGACGACTTCCGCTTCTTCCTCGGTCACTTCGGCCACTTCGGCTTCGGCCTCGACTTCCGGCTCGACCGCCGTCTGGGTCAGCGCTTCTTCTGCCGGCTCGGTCTGCAGGCGTGCCGAGGCACTCACTGCGCCGTAAGAAGAGGCGAGGACCGCGAGGCCCGCGAGAATCCCGACTGCATAACGTCTGATCGACATCGCATCTCTTTCCTACGGTTCAGCAGGAGAGAGCGGCGGCTGCCGCTCTCTCCATTGGACGTGTCAACGTGCGTGGCTCTTCTCGACCGACCAGGTCTTGTTTGTTCCGTGGCAGACGGCGCAGGACTCAGCGGTCCGGGTTCCGAAGTTCGTTGTGTTGAGGAATGCGTGGGCTGCCGCGTCGATGGTGTCGTGACAGCCGAGGCAGGCGGCGGTCCCTGGACCCTGCGGGGTGAAGTAGTCACGCAGCGTGATCACCGGATCGCCCGAGGGGATGGGGAGGAGGTGCGAATTACTCACGTGGCAGGCATCGCAGTTGCGGCGATCCTGCGGATAGCCGACCTGGTTGTAGTTATGTCTCGTGTTGCCGAATCCGTAGACGGTGAAGTCCTGCGTGAGGTTCACTCCGCTGTGGATCCTGTGAATCATCCTCTGCATGGAGATCGACTCCGGAGGATTCTGATCCGCGGGGCGGCGACCGCTGTCGTCGGCCACCGGGTTGTGGCACATCACGCACTCTTCGACGTTGAGCCGCTGTTGGCCGTGGAGGGCGAGACGATCGTGGCAGTTGTTGCAGTTCGAAGTGGTCGCAACCAGGCGTCGCGGCTCGAGACTGCCGGTGACGGCCACGTAACGGATCGGGTTGAAGGCGGCTTCGCGGATCGCGATGTCCGGCTCGCCATCGGCCCGCTTGATCGTGACATTGCGGTAGAAGTCGCCGCTGACACCCCACGTGCCAGTGGCGTCGGTGGGAACTGCAGCGTTGAACGTGAAGGTGGTGTTGCCGGTCGCCGGGTCGAACACCGCGCGCGCCGGCGCGGCCTCGCGAATCGTTTTCCGGTAGCTGGAGGTCGGACCCGCAAGCATCGGCGCAAAGGCGTTGAGCTTGCTGCCGTCCACAGCCGTGCCGTCATTGTTGGTGATTTTGAACACGACCGTTGCGCGCTCGCCCGGCTTGAGGTTCGTCACACTCACGACTGAAACCTTGAGGCCGGCGAGCTGCTTCGACTTGTAGGGAACCGTATGCGCGCCCTTGACCGATGCGTCGAATTCCACCCCGCTGTCGGGGACGTGGCAGTTCGCGCACGCATTGTCGTTGAGCTGCGGTCCGGCCGCATGTCCCTCGCCCGTCACCCAGTTGATGTCGTCGTGACAGGAGCCGCAGGCCCTCCGGGACGGCTCGGTGAACCAGACTTCCTTCTGCGCGGGATTTCCAACCTCGTGGCAGTTCTCGCAGTTGCGGATGTCCTGGGGATAGACCACGTGGGAGTAGTCATGGACCGAGCCCTGGAAGCCGATGATCTGGTACGGCATTCCGGCCTCGACACTGGGGAGGTTCTCTCCGCGGTGGATCTTGTGGACCATCACGGCGAGATCGACCGTGTTTCCCGTATCGGGGTCGGTGGTCTGCGGAGAGTGACAGGTGGCGCACAGCTTCACGTCGCGGCGCGAGCCACCATGGAGAGCGAGCTGTTCGTGGCAGGTGTTGCAGGCCGCATCGCTGATCTTGGCCCACTGTTCCGTGATCGGCGCTCCGTCAGGGCGGAAGTCATGGACCACATTGTCGTAGTAGGTCTTGTCGATGATGTCGACCAGATTTCTCGATGCGTAGATGGCAACTGAATGTGTCTTGGAGAGGTCGGCGTTCGCGGGAACGGCGGTTCGGAAGGTGTAACGCGAGCGTCCCGTTTCGAAGTCCGTCCAGGTGCCTCCCGAATCTGCTGCAGCCTGGATGGCAGAGACTCCCGGATTCGGGCTCGATGGCGGGGAGGTCTGCGTGCGAACCGTGTACGCCGTGTAGAGGCGCGTGTCGCCGTTGTAGACGGCGAGAACCATACTCGCCGAGATGACTCCCGGAGTCACGCGGCCGAGTCTGTCGAGCGGCTGGCCCCGATCGTCCGTGAAGCGAACTTCGACTACC
>JBGSYJ010000391.1:0-5869 GCA_041750915.1 Thermoanaerobaculia bacterium
GATTTCATTCTCGATACCGTCTCAGCCGACCACGACATCAACTCCTATCTGAAGCTCCTCCGCGTCGAGGGCCGGATGACGCTCGTCGGTGCTCCACCGAAGCCGCAAGCCGTCTCAGCATTCAGCCTGATCATGGGAAACCGAAGCCTCTCCGGCTCGAACATCGGAGGCATCCCCGAAACGCAGGAGATGCTCGACTTCTGCGGAAAGCACGACATCACGTCCGACGTGGAAGTGATCCCTGCCGAAAAGATCAACGAAGCGTATGAACGGATGCTGAAGTCGGACGTGAAGTACCGCTTCTCGATCGACATCGGGACGCTGTGAAACCGCCGCTATTTCCTCTCCGCGGACAGTCCGCCGATGACCAGCGTCATCGGCGTCGCCTCGAGATCTCCCACGCTCCGATTCACGATGAACGTCTTCCCATCGACCGTGTCGATCTGACGACGCCTGTTCGCTTTCAGGTCGATCGAAAAGAGCAGTTGCGGAGCGCCGAATGAAAGCGACGATCCGTCGGCAGACACTTCAACCGGTACCGCGACCAGCTCCGAGCCTTTCCTCATGAAATAGAGCTCGCGACCGTCCGAACGCCAGAAGGCGTTTGAACCGCCCTCCGTTGAAACACGCCATCGGTCGATTGAATCCGGAAAGCCCTGCACGTAAACCTCCCGCCGCCCGGTGTCGTCGCTGTCGAACGCAAGGAAACGGCCGTCCGGAGAGAAGGCACTGCTCTGTTCATTGAACCGGCTCGTAAGTAACGGAGTGAACGACTTGTCCGAGATGGAGAAGAGTCCCAGATTGTTACCGGTGTTCGATCCCGGGGAGTCGTACTCGATCGCGACGGCTCCCGCAGGAGACCAGGATACTGGCCACACGGATTCACTTTTGCCAGCGTAGAGCATGACTTCGTCCTCCGCGCCGCGTAAAGACCGGACGTGCGTCGCCCCCCGGTCGACTTCCCGCGTCGACGAGAACGCGATCTGGCGGCCGTCAGGCGACCAGACCGGGGAGCTCTCGTCTTCAGGCTCAGAGGTCAGTCTCGTTCCCGTCCCTCGCGCCACATCGTAGAGCCAGATGTCGCCCCGATTCGTCTCGTCGCTCTGATCGACCGCGACCGTCGTTCCGTCCGGCGAGACCCGCGGATGATAGAAGTTCCCTCGAGGTCCGATCGCGCCGAGATCGTTCCCGCTGCGATCGATGCGTGCGATCTCGTCGGCGCTCACGACTCCGCCTTCGCGGTAGACGAACGCTCCGTCGGCAGCAATCGAGAACATGCCGTATCCCGTTCGAGGATCGAACTGGACCCCGCTGCGAACCAGACGCGGTTCCCCCGTGAGCTCGAGCCGCTCGAGGTCGAACGGCTGTGCGCGAAGGTTCCCGTCCTGCCACCAGACGAGGTCTCCCGACGGCGAGTAAATCGCGTTCGAGTTGATTTTCGTCAGGACCTTGTGCGCACCGCCCTCCAGCGATCCGAGCCGAAGCTCGCGTTTCTCCTCGGCGTCAGCGTAGTCGCGCCAGAGGTAAAGGAAGTGAACCTGATCAGGCAGGAACGAGGGAGAAAGATACTCCGGATCGCCTGGCAACGCCGTCCCTCCTCCAGTCTGCGTTTCGGCCTGCCAGACCTTCCGGACCTCTCCACCAGCAGCAGGCACGCGGTAGATCTCCCGGCGCGAGGCAAAGACGATGATGCCCTGGCTATTCCATGCTCCGCCCGGCCTCCCGTTGTGGTCACCCAGGGTCTCCACGACGTCGCCGTCGAGTGTGAGTCTCTTCAGATGAACATCGTCGAAGAAGCCGAACGCACGGCTGTCAGGTGACCAGAATGGGTACATCCCATTCTCGGTTCCCGGCAACGGCCGAACTGATCCATCCGACAGAGACTGCAACCAGAGCTGATCGGTTCCCGCGGCGTCTCTCGCTCCGAAGACGACGAGCGAAGCGTCTGGAGAGATCGCGAGACCGCTCGTGACCAGAAAACTCGCTCCGGGCGGAGCATGGATTTTCGAAACGAATCGCCTCGGAGCCTCCGCGTTGCCCCGCGTGCCGAGCCATGCCCAGGCTCCGAAGCCGATCGCCAGCGCCGCCACGACCCACGGGAGAACTTTCATGGCGAGACTCTGCCGGGGCAGCGCGATCACCGGCGCCGCAGAAACTGATTCTTCGTGGTCCATCAGCTCGATACGCGCATCGGCAATGTCGTGCAGCCGATTCCGCGGGTTCTTCTCCAGGCAACGACGGATCAGTCGCCTGACAGAAGCCGGAGTCCCGGAAGGAAGCGCGGCGAGATCCACCGGCTCCTTCAGGACGGCGGCAAGCGTGTCCGAAACCGTGTCCCCCGAGAAAAGCCGCTGTCCCGTGAGCATCTCCCATAGCACGACGCCAAAGGCCCAGATGTCGGCGCGCTTGTCGACCTTCTTGCCCCGTGCCTGCTCGGGGCTCATGTATGCGGCCGTGCCGAGGATGACGCCGGCATGCGTCGCCGCACGAACCATCGTCGGGGAGTTCGACAGGTCCGCATCGCCTTCCTCGAGCTCCATCGCCTTCGCGAGCCCGAAGTCGAGAATGCGCACCTTGCCATCCTCGCCGAGCTTGATGTTCGCCGGCTTCAGGTCGCGGTGGATGATCCCCTTCGAGTGCGCGGCGTCGAGGCCCTCGGCGATCTGAAGGGCGATGGCGATCGCCTCGTCGGGCGGTATTGCGCCGCGGTCGAGTCTCTCCGAGAGATCTTCCCCCTCGGCGAGTTGCATGACGAGGAACCGCGCGCCGTCGATGGTCTCGAGGCCGAAGATCGGCGCTACGTTCGGGTGATCGAGAGATGCGAGCACTCGCGCCTCGCGCTCGAATCGCGCGAGGCGTTCGGCGTCCTTTGTGAACTCTTCAGGCAGCACCTTGATCGCGACGTCGCGGCCCAGGTTCGAGTCGGTCGCGCGCCAGACCTCACCCATGCCTCCCTTGCCGAGAAGCGAAGACACCTCGTACGAGCCGAGACGCGTGCCGGGACCGATCATGGATAGACGCTCCAGTATAGTTGGTCGGAAGGCTGCTCGCAGAAGAAGCGGTTCTGTGTTTCTATCAAGACAAAGCAGGGAAAGTAGAGATCATCAGGTCGGGAGTGTGACATCTCCAGAATCAATTGAGCGGGCATCGCTTGCCTCGTTGCCCCATGGCCGTTGCGCCTGATCAGCACGCGTCCATGGATTGAAGCGGATGCCGTATCATTCTTTGCATGACACACAAGCCGGTCTCGCCTGCAGGAGACGAGGAAACCGTCGCCAGAAATCACGCAACGTCCAGACCCTCGTACGAGCGGTTCTCTCCCGGAGACGTCCTCGACGATCGGTACAGGATCGTCGCCCTGCTCGGAGCGGGTGGCATGGGCGAGGTCTATCGGGCGGATGACCTGAAGCTCGGTCAGCAGGTCGCGTTGAAGTTCCTTCCCCGCGAAATGCTCGACCCCTCGGCGCTCGAGCGACTCCATGGAGAGGTCCGCCTCGGCAGGAAGATCTCCCACCCGAACGTCTGCCGCCTCTACGACATCAGCGAGTGGAACGGCTACCACTTCGTAACGATGGAGTACATCGATGGCGAAGACCTCGCCTCACTGCTCCGGCGGATCGGCAAACTGCCACAGGAAAAGGCAATCGAGTTGTCGCAGGACATCTGTGCCGGGCTCGCAGCCGCCCACGGTCTGAACGTAGTCCACCGCGACCTGAAACCAGCGAACATCATGATTGACGGCCGTGGCAACGCGATCATTACGGACTTCGGACTCGCCGCGCTTGCCGAAGACCTCGAGGGGCGATCCGAAGTCGAGGGAACTCCGGCGTACATGGCTCCGGAACAGTTGCGTCGTGGAACGGCGACGCACAAGTCGGATCTCTACTCGCTCGGGCTGATTCTGTACGAGATGTTCACCGGACATCGCAAATTTCAGGGCAACTCGCTCGCGGAGGTGCAACGTCTCCACGAAGAGTCCGATGCATCCTCGCTCCCGAGGGAGACAAGGACCATCGACCCCGTGATTCAGCAGGTCGTGATGAAATGTCTCGAGGCGGATCCGGAGGACAGGCCACGGTCGATTCATTCGGTCATCGCCGCTCTGCCGGGAACCGACCCGCTGCAGGCGACGGTCGACGCGGGGGAGACGCCGTCGCCGGAGATGGTCGCTGCGGCCGGGGAGAGTGGAGAGCTTTCGCTCGCCCGGGCGGTCGGCCTTACGGTGGCGGCGCTGCTGATTCTCGTCTGGATCGTTTCGGTGAAGCAGCGATCGGAGCTCTACGGCCTCGTGTCCTTCCCGAAGCATCCGCGCGTCCTCGAGGAGGAGGCCCGGAAAATCCTCGAGCGCACCGGATTCAGCACGCGCGGTCGCGACAGCAGCGTCTACCTCGGCGTCAATGTCGACTATTTAACAGCGCCCCTTGAGGATAGGAACCGCATCGGCTTCGCCTCCGCTTCCGTGCCGCCCCTGGCCTTCCACTATCGGGATAGCCCCGAGGGACTGCTGCCGTGGAGAGGCAACGCTGGCGATCGTCGCATTCTCCCCCTCGACCCGCCGCTCACGAGCCCCGGGATGACCAGTGTCAAGCTTTCACCGGAGGGCTCCCTGGTGAATCTCCTGATCATTCCCGGCGCGAAAGAGATGACCCAGGGTTCGGAACCGTCGTGGCTGCCGCTGTTCGAGATGGCGGGGCTCGATTTCGCCACTGCCCGGGTGGTGGAGCCGCTGTTTCCCGCACCCGTTGACACGGATCATCGCCGCTCCTGGATCGTGCCTTTCCCCGGCCACCCGGAGAGTACCTTACGGGTCGACGCCGGCGCCCTCGGCGATCAGATCGTCTGGTTCGATGTCGTTCCGCCATGGCGCCAGGCGAATCTCGTCGACCGGCAATCGACGCTCGCCATTCAGTGGCCCCCCCAGGCGGAGGCAATCACGGCACTTACGATCGCAATCGTGTTCACCGCCTTCTGGTTCGCCCGCCGCAATCTTCGCCGGGGGCGTGGCGATCGCCGCGGCGCAATCCGTCTCGGCCTGGGAACCTTGCTGCTCCTGTCGATCTCCTACCTGCTTCGGGCGGACCTCGGAGGCTACCTGACCGACCTCTGGCATCTGATGCAGGACCGGGTCGGGCGTGCTCTGTTCGAGACGCTCGTGATCATCATCCTCTACCTTGCGATCGAGCCTTACCTCAGGCGGCGCTGGCCGACCCTGCTCGTCGCCTGGAGCCGGCTTCTGGGCGGGCGCTGGAGCGACCCGCTGGTGGGACGTCACGTACTGCTGGGTGTGGTTGCAGGAAGTCTCTGGGCAGCATTTCCAGTAATTGCTTACGCCGTCGGGCTCGACCCAGCCGTCCGCCTCGGCAGGGTTCAATCCACACTCACATCCGTGCGTCAGGCGCTGGCGGTCTCCATCGAGGCGATCCAGTTTCCCCTCCTGAATTCAATCGGATTGACCGCGGTCATGGTCGCGATCGCGGTGCTGCTCGGTCGGCGGATCGGAGGTGCGGCCGGCGTCTGGGTCCTCCTCGGTTCCCTGGCCGCGCTTGGTGTACTCGGAGGCTCGAATCCTTCAATCCCGCTGTTGCTCCTCGTCCTCGCGGGCAATCTCATCTTTGTCGCCGTCCTCTACAGGCTCGGCCTGCTCGCCGCGATCGTCTGCTGGTTGGTGGGCGAGCTCATGTCGTTCCCTCACACGTTCGACACGGATGCATTTTTCTTCCCCTCGTCGGCAGTCATGTCGGCGTTTGTCCTCGGGCTCCTTGCGTGGGGACTGTACGCGTCAATCGGGCGGGGGGCTCCGGCTGTCCCGTCACTGGAGTCCCCCGGCCCGCTATAGGGGACAAAACAGGGCACCTGGGGTCTGCCGCGT
>JBGSYJ010000392.1:0-1737 GCA_041750915.1 Thermoanaerobaculia bacterium
TATCCTGACGTCGCCATTGGGGTGAAGCATCGCCTCGGCCTGCTCGTTGTCGGCGAAGCTTCCATCGTAATCGCATGTTCATCACCGCACCGAGCCGAAGCGTTCGCTGCATGCAGGGAGATGATCGACAGAATCAAGGAAACGGTCCCGATCTGGAAGAAGGAACGAACGACTCAGGGAGAAACGTGGGTGGGGTGGCAGGGATGATGAAGCAGTTGTGAGTTCTGAGTTGTGAGTTCTGAGTCCCACCGCCCGTGTCACTGGTTGAGTGTTCATGAAAACAACGAACGTTACAGAAGGTCAGCTCCCCCGGGGCGCGGGATCATCTTCCGATGAGGTGACTCCGGTTCCAGCCGCGAGCGTAATCGTGCTGCGGGGCGACCCGTTCGAAGTGCTGCTGTTGCGGCGAAGCGAAAAGAGCCGGTTCGCTCCGGGTGCATGGGTGTTTCCCGGTGGTGCAGTCGAAGAGTTAGACAGGGTCTCGAGCGGTCACACCGACGACGAGCTGCTGCCGCTGCGCGTCTGTGCGATGCGCGAGCTCTTCGAAGAGACGGGGATCCTTCCGGGACGTAACGCCGAGGATCTTCGGCAATTCAGGCGGGACCTGCTCGGCGAGCGCGTGCACTTTGAAGACCTTTATCCGGATGGATGGCCGTCGTTCAAGGAGCTCGTATGGACGGCTCGATGGATCACGCCGGCGGGAATTCCAAAGCGCTTCGACACCTGGTTCTTCCTGATCGAAGTTGCGGCGGACACGATGGCGGAACCGGAGGACGTGGAGTGTGTCGATACTCTCTGGATCAGGCCTGATGAAGCGCTCCGCAGAGAGAAAGCGGGAGAGCTCTCCCTGCTTTTTCCTACGATCCGGAACCTTGCGGCCATCGCGACGGGGACGACATCTGGAGAGTTGCTGAAGTCGCGGCGCAATGCGGTGATTCGAACGACGCGCCCGATTCTGATCGTGGACGGCGACAGCCGGAAGATCGTACTTCCCAAGGATGACGAGTGAACGTCGAGCTGATTCGCGCGCCGAATCCCGGTCCATTTACGCTCGATGGAACCAACAGCTACGTCTCGGGTAACGTTGTGATCGATCCGGGGCCGGCGATCGGTGAGCACATCGAGCGGCTGATCGCGAAGGCGGGCGAGATCACCGCGATTCTCATCACGCACCGGCATGGAGATCACGCTCCCGCGGCGCGCCCTCTGCGTGAGCGCACAGGCGCTCAGGTCTATGCGCCCCGCGGCGTTCTCGACGACTCGGTGGTCGACGTCCGGCTCGAGGATGGGATGAAGGTCGAGATCGGACGGTTACGGGTCGAAGCGATCGCGACGCCGGGTCATACTGCCGAACACTTCTGTTTTCTTTCTGACGATGGTGGCCTTTTCACGGGCGACATGGTGCTCGGCGCCGGAACGAGTGCCGTCTTTCCACCGGACGGCAACATGGCGGACTATCTGGAGTCGCTGCGTAAGCTCATCGCACTGCGTCCCTCACGAATCTACCCCGGCCATGGACCTGTGCGCGATGACGGGCTCGCACTGCTGGAGCAGTACCTCGCGCACCGCGAGATGCGCGAGACGCAGATCGAAGAGGTGTTGCTCGATTCGCCCCTCTCCCTTCCCGCGCTTCGTCAGAAGATCTATCCCGATCTTGGGCAGGGACTCGAAGGAGCCGCCGACGCGCAATTGCTCGCGCACCTGATTTATCTGATCGAGCGCGGGATGGTCGTCGAG
>JBGSYJ010000393.1:0-3300 GCA_041750915.1 Thermoanaerobaculia bacterium
GCGATCTTCCTAAAATCCCCCCATCCGATCACCTAATTTTCCCCCCTCTCTGAACTGGAGAGAAGGGAGATAAAGGTGCAAGACGAAGAGCAATCAGAGATGGTGTCCACGGCGTCGGACGACGTCGTGGAGGTGGAGTTGGTCAGCGAAGGGATGGGGCAGACGATTCGTCAATTGCGTTCGCGCGGGAAGGCGAAGAAGGCGATCGCGCGCGAGTTGGGGTTGGACATCAAGACGGTTCGCAAGTGGCTCGCGACGGAGTGGTCGCCGCAGAAGCGCGGCAAGCGGTCTGTGATTGTGGCTCCGTACGAGGAGATGATCCGGAAGCGATTCCCCGAGGTCGGCTACAACGCCGTAGTGATGCATCGCGAGGCGCGCCAAGCCGGATACGAGGGCTCGTATGTGAGCCTGCAGCGCTTTGTGCGGCCGCTCCGGTCGGCGGCGCAGCCTGAGCAGGCGAGCGCACGATTCGAGACAGCGCCCTGTGCTCAGGCCCAGGTCGACTGGGGGCAGACGGGAGTGTGGATCGGCGAGGAGAAAGTGACGATCCATCTGTTCGTCATGGTGCTTGGCTACAGTCGGCGGATCTTTGTTCGCGCTTACCAGAACGAGAGGATCGGGAACCTGCTCGATGCTCATGAGGGAGCATTCGCGCACTTCGGCGGACGTACCGAGACGATCCTCTACGACAACCCGCGCACGATCGTGACATCGAAGGACGAAGCGACCGGACAGGTCGAGTGGAACCGCCGGTTCAAAGACCGGATGGACTTCTACGGAGTGGACATCCGGCTCTGCCGCTACTACCGGGCGCAGACCAAGGGCAAGGTCGAGAGCGGTGTGAAGTACGTCAAGAGGAACGCGCTTGCGGGCCGGCGGTTCGACAGCTTCGAGGCTCTCAACGCCTGGCTCGACGAATGGGCACGATCCATTGCTGACGAGCGCATTCACGGTACCACGCACGAGAGACCGAGCGAGCGGTTCGCGCGGGACGAGCGAGTCAGGATGATCCCGACCGAGACACGGCCGCCTTCGCGCGAGTGCGGCTCGGTGAGACGGCGCGTGTCGTCCGACGGGTTCGTGGAAGTCGAGACCAACCGCTATCCGGTTCCCTACGAGTGGTGCCGCGGCGAAGCCGAAGTCGAGCTCGGACAGGGCGAAGTGCGGATCACCTGCGAGGGCGGGAGCGTGGTCTACGAGCGCGTCATGGATAAGCATCGCGTGGTCGGGTGGAGCGGCCCGCCGCGAGAGTTGCCGCGAGGCATCCGGGCGGGTTCAGCACCGGTTGATCCGCCGCAGTTCGATCCGGCATGGCTCGAGAGCATCGGCCGGGTGAGCGCACGGCCTCTCGACGCATACGCGGCCGTGGCCGAGGAGGTGGCGCGATGAGCGGAGGACTCCAGATCGAGCGGCTTCAGGAACAGATGCGACGGCTTCGACTGGGACGCTCGGTCGAACAGTTGCCGGCACTGCTCGAGCACGCGGCAAAGCGCGAGCTCTCGTACAGTGACTTTCTCGAAGAGCTGCTGGCAGGCGAGATCTCAGGCAAGCAGGAACGCAACACCTCAATGCGGGTGGCCATGGCGCACTTCCCGTTCGTCAAAACGCTCGAGAGCTTCGACTTCAAGTTCCAGCCTTCGCTGGATCCGAAGCTGGTCCGTGAGCTCGGCACATGCCGCTTCATTGCGAATGCCGAGAACGTGTTGCTCCTCGGACCTCCGGGCGTCGGCAAGACGCATCTGGCCGTGGCTCTCGGCGTGAAAGCCTGCTCGAGCGGATACCGAGCTCTCTTCGTCACGGCCTCGGCGCTGATTACCGCGCTGACAAAAGCGCAGAGCGAGAACCGGCTCGAGGAGAAGCTCAAGACGCTCACGCAGCCGAAGCTGCTGATCATCGACGAGATCGGCTACCTGCCGCTCGGCCAGTCGGGAGCGAACCTGCTCTTTCAACTCATCGCCCGTCGTTACGAGCGCGGATCGATCATCATCACCTCGAACCAGAGTCTGACGGGCTGGGGTGAGGTGTTCGGCGACGCGATCATCGCCACAGCCATCCTCGACCGCCTCTTGCATCACTCGACCACGATGAACGTCAAGGGCGAGAGCTACCGGCTGAAAGAGAAACGGAAGGCAGGCCTGCTCGGTCGCACGCCGGGCTCGATTGCAGAGACGGCGGTCGAGCAAGCGTGATCGGCGGAAAACTCTGCGGAAACGCGCCTTATTAGCAAAGAAAGAAAAAGTGAGCAAAAAGAAAGAAAGGAGGACGAGCCCTGATGGAAAAGTGGAAAACGCCAAAAGCCGCGTTTTCAACTTTCCCACAGGGCCTGCTACGAGAGAAAAAGAACAGACGAAGCAAAGCGGAGGCGGTCTCACGACCGCACTGATGATGGGACCTGGAGGGGGGGATTTTTAAGTGATCAACCGGGGGGAAATCTGGGAGATCGTTGACATAGGGTGCAGATCTAGTTGTCGTTGAGGTGCAGATCTAATTGTCGCTGATCACACGGCCTCTGCGTTATCATTCTGCTGATGAAGCTCAAAGTCGTGCTCGAGCCCAGCGAGGAAGGCGGTTACACCGTTTTCGTTCCTGCTCTGCCCGGATGTATCAGCGAGGGAGATTCGCGAGACGACGCACTGGCCAACATCCGCGAAGCAATCGAGCTGTATCTCGAGGTCGACGGTGACGATTTTTCGATTTCTGCCGAGGCCGAAGTCGAGGAACTCCTCGTTTGACGAAGGTTCCCTCTCTCAACTACCCGGAGATCGTCCGAGCCTTTGAGCGCGGCGGCTGGGAGTTGGTTCGGCAGAAGGGAAGTCACATGCGCCTGGAGCGCACGGAAGCCGACCGGACACTCAAGGTGACGATTCCTGCGCACAAGCCGGTCAAACGCTCGACGCTCGCACACATCCTCAAGCAGGCAGAGATGAGCGTTGAAGAGTTTCTCGGGTTGCTCTGAGGATGTTCGTCGATTAGAACGCCACAGGCGCGCGGCAAGCAACGGTACGCCCAAGAAAGTGCCGAACTCCGCTGAAAATGCAAAGAATGTTGAAATTGTGAATGTTGAATTTTGAATTGAGGACGGTCGCCATCGCGCGCAATTCAACATTCAACATTCAACATTCCGGTCTCCATAAGCGTCGAAACTACTATGAGCTACGAAAAAAAAAGCCCGCGGGTTTCCCCGCGGGCTTTCACTTTAATTTCCGGCAACGTCCTACTTTCCCACGCAGTTGCCCGCGCAGTATCATCGGGGCTGAGAGGCTTAACTGCCGTGTTCGGAATGGGAACGGGTGGGACCCT
>JBGSYJ010000394.1:0-13411 GCA_041750915.1 Thermoanaerobaculia bacterium
GCTCCTCCAGTGGGGAGCCCCACCCCGGCTCCTCCGCCGGCCGCTGCGAACCCCGCGCCGTCGCCACATTCCGGGTCCGCCGAGCCGGCGAAGCGAGAGCCATCCTTCTATGACGAGCGGCCAGGAGTGAACTTCGCCGTCGTCGCAGGAAAGCCGTTCGTCACGACCGATGAAAAGGAAAAGTACTTCCGCGACATCCGCCAGCTCACTTTCAGCGGCGAGAATGCCGAGGCGTACTTCAGTCCCGACGGAACGAAGTTGATCTATCAGGCGACGCGGGCTGAAGGCGGCTGCGATCAACAGTACATCCTCGATCTTGCTACGGGCGAGAGCACTCTTGTATCGTCAGGACGAGGTCGCACGACCTGCGGTTACTTCGATTTTCCTGAGGCGGATCGCATCATCTACGCCTCGACAGAAAGTGGTAGCCCCGAATGTCCGCCGCCGCCGGATCGCTCGCAGGGATACACCTGGCCCGTCCACGAATCCTTCGACCTGTGGGAAGCGAATGTCGACGGCTCGAACGCCCGTCAGCTGACGAATTCGCTCGGATACGACGCCGAAGCCACGTGGTGTCACCGCGGCGGAAAACTGGTGTTCACTTCGATACGCGATGGAGATCTCGACCTCTACGAGATGAACGAGTCTGGTGACGTGACGCGTCTGACGAACAATTCGGGATACGACGGCGGCGCTTTCTACAGCCCTGATTGTTCAGAAATCGTTTTCCGGGCAAGCCGTCCGACGGGCGAAAAGCTCACCGAGTACAGGGCTCTGCTGAAGCAGGGACTCGTGCGCCCTTCGGAGATGGAGCTGTTCGTGATGAAAGCCGACGGCTCGCAGCAGCGACAGATCACATTCAACGGCGCCGCGAACTTCGGTCCGTACTTTCACCCGGACGGGAAGAGGATCATCTACAGCTCGAACGCGGGGGCCAGCGTGCGCGAGTTCGATCTCTGGATGATCAGCAAGGAAGGGGGCGAGCCGGAGCAGGTGACGTTCACCCAGGGATTCGACGGCTTCCCGCAGTTCAGCCCCGACGGCAAATGGTTCGTCTGGGCATCGAACCGCGCCGACCCCGGAGGGACGCAGACGAATCTGTTCATCGCTCGCTGGGTGGAGTGAAAGCCACTCGGTTCTGGGTTCTGCCCGCCCACCCCACCGCCGGTTCTGGGTTGTGGGTTCCCACCCGCACGACCAGGCTCGGGATGACAAGCTCGTCGAAGTGCTGGTCGCGGGTTGAGGGACTGAACTCCCACCACCCCTTCCGCACCTTCCCTCAAAATTGTTTGAACAACTTCGCCCTCACTCTCGTTCTGTAGGTTGTGGATACCGACATGGAATGGGAGCTGATCCTGCGCTGCCGCGGGGGAAGCACGGCGAGTTTCGAACCGCTCGTCCGCGACCATCAGCGCCAGGCCCTCGCAATCGCCGAGGCACTCCTGGGCAACGCCGATGACGCAGCTGACGCCGTCCAGGAAGCGTTTGTCAAGGCGTTCCGAGCTCTCGACGGGCTCCGCTCAGGCAGCCAGTTCGGCCCGTGGTTTCGCACCATCGTCCGCAATCAATGCCGTGATCGGCTGAGAGTGCACCAGCCTCCCCGTGAACCGTGGAGCTCCGAAGCGGTCGATCGAAAGGCCTGGAGTGAACCGAGCGCGCACGGTGCGATGGAGAGCGCGCAGCTCGCCGAATCCGTCAGAAAGGCTCTGGCTACGATCTCTTCCGAGCACCGCGAGATCCTCGTACTGAAAGAAATCGAAGATATGAGCTACGCCGCGATCGCCGAGGCGATGAGCATCCCACCCGGGACCGTGGCGAGCCGGCTGTATCACGCGCGGGCGGCGCTGAGGAAGACTCTCGAGCGCCGGGGTGTCGCGGTGGAAGGGGGACTCCGATGACGGAACATCCAAGAGAACGTCTGATGGCGTATGCGGACGGTGAACTGGACGGAGAGGCGGCAGCAGAGATCCAGCAGCATCTCAAGACCTGCACTGAATGTGGACGGGAGCTCTCGATCGTCCGCGAACTGAAAGGAGCGATGAAGGACATGCAATCGAGTCAGACCAGGGACCTTTGGTCGGCAGTGAACCGGCGTCTCACCACGCCGGCGGGATGGTTGTTCGTATTGTCGGGAGCTCTCGTCTGGATCGCACTGGCGGCCGTGCGCTGGTTCCGGAGTGAGCTGACCATCGAGTGGCTCGCAACCACGGCGCTCGTGACCGGGCTTGTCCTGCTGCTGGTCGCCATCGGACATGAGCAATATCGCTCCTGGAAATCAGAACGGTATAAGGATGTGCAGCGATGATCATCGTGACAACTGATGAAGTTCCCAACGGCAGAATCCGAAAAGTCCTCGGGCTCGTTCGGGGAAACACGATCCGCGCGCGACACATCGGGCGCGATATTCAGGCCACGCTCCGGCACCTTGTCGGCGGGGAAGTGAAGGAGTACACAAAGTTGATGGCCGAGTCCCGCGAACAGGCGCTCGACCGGATGGTCCACGAAGCCGAGCAACTCGGCGCAAACGCGGTGGTCGGGCTGCGCATAAGCACGTCGATGGTGATGACGGGAGCAGCCGAAATTCTCTGCTACGGTACCGCTGTCGTGTTGGAGGAGGAATCATGATCCGAGCCATCATCATCCTGGCCTTGCTGTTCCTTTCCGCCTGCGCGACTGCGCCTGTCGACTCCCCTCCGGCGCTCATGCCGTCAGCCGCCGAGGCGGTGCAGCTCACCACAGACACGGGGACGGTGCACGGGACGCTTCTGCTTCCCGCGCGCGGAACCAGCCCGGTTCCCGTCGCGCTTCTGATCTCAGGGTCCGGACCAACCGACCGCGATGGCAACTCAGCGGCTCTTCCGGGATCGAACAACAGCCTTCGCATGCTCGCCGAGACGCTCGCCGAAAACGGAATCGCTTCGCTGCGCTACGACAAGCGAGGCATCGCTTCGAGCGCGGCGGCGGGCCCGAACGAATCCGACCTGCGATTCGATCACTACGTCGACGACGCGGCCGCATGGATCGAACACCTCCGCGCGGACCAGCGGCTCTCCACTGTTACTGTGATGGGGCATAGCGAAGGATCTCTGATCGGCATGATCGCTGCCGGCCGCAAGGGTGCGGACGGATTCGTCTCCCTCGCGGGACCGGGAAGAAGCGCGCCGGAAATTCTGCGGGAACAGCTCCGGCCTCAGCTTCCGGAAGGTGTCTGGTCTGCCAGCGAGAGGATTCTCGAGAGCCTGATCGCTGGCTCCACGACGACGGATGTTCCACCGGAGCTTGCAGCGCTCTACCGCCCGAGCGTTCAACCGTATCTGGTCTCATGGTTCGCATACGATCCGTCCAGGGAGATCGCGAAGCTCGAGATGCCAGTGTTGATCGTTCAGGGAAGTACCGATATTCAGGTATCGGCAACCGACAGCGAGGCACTGCATCGCGCCGCGCCAGGCTCGGAGATCGCGACGATCTCCGGAATGAATCATCTGCTCAAGATGGTGGAGAACGATCGCGCGAAACAGATTGCTTCCTACTCCGATCCCTCGCTGCCACTGGCACCCGAGCTCAGCGCACGCGTCGTGGCGTTCATTCGCGGGTTGTGATTGAAGTAGCGGCGGATTCCGATCCGCCGTTCCCCGGGCTCGTCAGAACTTGCGCGTTATGGCGCCATGGCCACGGGATGAATGCTCCATATGTCGTACAACGTCACTTCCGGAGACGAGGGACATCGGAATGTCCCTCTACCTGGTCGCGTGATTTCCGGCACCCACAAACGTGACGGCCGGCATACCGCCGCGGTAGCGAGGCTCCTTACATTGAGAGATGGACAAGAGGAGAACGCCATGGTTTCCGAACCCTATCTCATCGCCATCGCCATCGTCGGATCGCTGTCGCTGTTCATCCTCATCTACTTCGCAATCCGCCGCGCATCGACGGTATGGGCGCAGTACCGCGGACCGCAGGTTGTCATCTGTCCCGAAACCCGACAGCCCGCCGGAGTTCAAGTCGATCTGACGCGCGCAGAGAAGGCGGCATTCCTCGACCTCTCAACCGACCTCCGCCTGTCCTCATGCTCGAGGTGGCCGGAGAGAGAAGGCTGTGGTCAGGAGTGCCTGACGCAGCTCGAATCAGCGCCGGGTGAATGCGGCGTCCGCTTTCAGCTCGAGCACTGGTATCGCGGCAAACCATGCGTTTTCTGCCGCAAGACGTTCGGCCCGATCCAGTGGCATGACCATAGACCCTCGCTGGTGACTGCAGCGGGAGAGTTCGTCGCATGGAACGACATCGCGGCGGAGAAACTCTCGTGAAGTGCCCCTGCCATCGCCGTCAGTGCGGACTCGAACCGGAATCCGGCATGGCCGGCCGCAAAAACCGGCATCGCAATGCTCTCGCATTCAGCCTCATCCGCGCGGGCAAGCGCGCCCGTCACGCAGTTTCGGATGATCACCTCTGATGAACGATGAGATTCATCGCTGGCCACACAATGGACGATGACTCTTGAAGGCAAATCTCCCGCTCCGGTAACGTGCACCGAACCCGACGGAAGCCCTCTGAGTCCTGAGCGGAGAAGCTCCGCCTCGACGATCGCCTCACACTCTCTGAGAATCTGGTAACCACCACGGTCGCGGACGGATCCGCCCGTTCCCATAGCAAGCGACAGACGCGGATTCGTCGAAGTGCAAAGCGCGTCAGCCTTTGCATCGCAGAGATCGCCGGCAAAGATCGAAATCTTCATGGGCTTGCAATCCTACGCCGATAAGTAGTTGCGGGAAGAGATCGCCGTCACTCCGCAAAGTGATCTCGAAGGAGACAGTAGACAGTAGACAGTAGACAGTAGACAGTAGACAGTAGACAGTAGACAGTAGACAGTAGACAGTAGACAGTAGACAGTAGACAGTAGACAGTAGACAGTAGCCCCCGCCCGTGAGCCTCCCTCGTCTGATTCGGTGCAGCCGCACGGGAGGGCGGGCTACTGTCTACTGTCTACTGTCTACTGTCTACTGTCTACTGTCTACTGTCTACTGTCTACTGGGTACCGTCTACTTCCCTGGCAAGGGCAACGTCACATCACAAATCCTTCGCATACCGCGCGAGCATCTCCTCCTGTGTCTCCGGCGGAGCAGTCTCGCCAACCTGATCGGCGATCATCTGCCCGATCGTTGGAAGAACTCCTCGGTCCTGCCTGGCCGATTCGGACCAGAGATTCGAGCGCATGAGCGCTTTCGCGCAGTGAAGATAAGCCTCCTCAACGATGACCTCGACGAGCACGGCCGGCGTCCGTTTGCCGTCCGACAGCTGACCGAGTTTCGCAACCTCAACCGACAGGCGCGCCGACCCGTTGACCCGCAGCGTCTCGTCAACACCGGGGATGAGAAAGAGCAAGCCGACACGGGCGGTCGCAATGATGTTCGCCAGAGAGTCCAGCCGGTTGTTGCCGGGTGAGTCGGGAATCCAGAGCGTCGATTCATCAACGATCCGTACGAAGCCTGGTGCGCCGCCGCGGGGCGACGCGTCGAAGTTTTCGCCGTTGCCGGTCGCCAGCACGACGAACGGTGCGAGCTCGATGAAGCGCCGGCAGTGAACATCGAGGCGATCGAGTTGCTTCCGCACGGCGCGCTCGGCCGGAGCACGGAAGAGGCTGCGCAGTTCATCGACAGTTTCGATGTATCCAGTGCTCATGTTGTTCTCCTTCAACCATAGAGGAGTAGGTGTCATCCTGAGCGATGCGAAGGATCCCCTGATGGCTTGCATCAGAGCGAGTCCTGAGGGGATCCTTCGCTGCGCTCAGGATGACACGCCTTGGGACTGACTCCGCTTTTTCGTTCATCCGGGACGATGATAAGGTAACCGCCAGAAAGGGACCGGTCATGATCCTGCTTCATTTCACAGTCGATCGGCGAGGCCGCCTGGACACGCGTTGATGACGGAACGCCCGGCAAGCTCGAAGGATCGTGGCTGATGACAGGGGCAAGGCGCGAGGGTGAGATCCGGATGCGGCAGCCCGGCGCGCGGAGAACGATGAAGATTCTTTCCGGAACCCGATTCCAGTGGATCGCCTACAACGTCGAGACGCGGGAGTTCTCAGGGTCCGGCGGCGGAACGTACACAACCGAGGACGGGCGGTACATCGAGAAGATCGAGTTCTTCTCGCGCGACGACACGAGGAGCGGGATGAGTCTCGAGTTCGGATACGACCTGGTCGAAGGCGCGTGGCATCACGACGGGAAGAACAGCCGAGGCGAGCCGCTGTTCGAGATCTGGGAACAGCGCGCGAAGCTGGGGATCTGAAAAAGCATCCGGAATGAAGAGCCGCATTCCCCTCTCCCCGTGTGAACGGGGAGAGGGGTAAGGGGTGAGGGGCCGCGCAAGCAACTCATCTGTTGGCGACTGGCTTCGGAATCTGCAAGCTCTCAACGCCCCTCTCCCGGCGCGCGACGATCTTCGCAAGTCGACATCTGCTCGAATGCCGCGCGCCACCCTCTCCCCGACTTCGCGGGGAGAGGGAGACACGAAGGCAGTGACCCAACTTCCTCTACGGCACAACCACCGGCGAATAGTACGTCGGCGCCTGCGGCCCTACGGGCAGGTTGAACAGGAACACCCAGACGTAGAACAGCGCAGTCCAGGCGATGAGAAAGGCGAGCGTGTAGGGAAGCATCGTCGCGATGATCGTTCCAATACCGAGCCGCTTGTCGTAGCGCGTCGCAAACGCCAGTATCAACCCGAAGTAACTCATCATCGGAGTGATGATGTTCGTCGTCGAGTCTCCGATGCGATACGCGGCCTGAATCACTTCAGGCGAATAACCGACGAGCATGAGCATCGGGACGAAGATCGGCGCGGTCACCGCCCACTGCGCCGAAGCGCTGCCGAGCATGAGATTCACAAAGCAGCACATCAGGATGAACGGAATGAAAACGAGCGGGCCAGTCAGGCCGATAGCCTTCAGCAGATCCGCACCCTGGACAGCGAAGATTGCCCCGAGGTTGGTCCAATTGAAGAAGGCAACGAACTGCGCGGCGAAGAACACCAGCACGATGTAAAGGCCGAGCGTGTTCATCGCACCGGCCATCCCGTTGATCACATCGCGATCGTTCTTCATCGAGCCTGTCACCCGTCCGTAGACGAACCCCGGGACGAGGAAGAAAATGAAGATCAGTGCGACGAGTCCGCGAAGAAACGGCGAGTTGAGCACTTCACCTGTTTCCGGATTTCGCAGCAGCCCGTTCGCCGGGACGACCAGAAGAGCCACAATCGCCACGAGAATCGTCACGGCAAGCGCGGCACTCCATAGCCCGCGCTTTTCCTTCGCGCTGATCGGATCCAGCGATGTCGCGTTGATGCCCTTCTCGGCGAACTCCAGGCTGTACTTCCCGAGCTTCGGCTCGACGATTCGGTGCGTCACCCACGTACCGACTCCCGTGATCATGAATGTGCTCGCGGCCATGAAGTACCAGTTCACCGCAGGGTGCACCGTGTAGCCGGGATCGATCAGCTGGGCGGCTTCCTGTGTAATGCCGGCGAGCAGCGGATCGACCGTTCCGATCAGAAGATTGGCGCTGTAGCCTCCCGACACGCCTGCGAAGCCTGCGGCCATCCCTGCAATCGGATGCCGTCCCAGAGCAAGAAAGATCACACCGGCGAGCGGAACCAGCACTACATAGCCCATCTCCGAAGCAGTATTTGACAGCACACCCGCGAACACGATCGCCATCGTCACGAGCCGCCCCGGTGCTTTCAGCACGAGAGCGCGGATCGCGCCGCTCAACAGGCCCGATGACTCCGCCACGCCCACGCCGAGCATCGCGACGAGCACGGTCCCCAGCGGCACAAATCCCGTGAAGTTTGTAACGAGATTCTCAACGATCCTGCGGAGACCGTCTCCGTTCATGAGACTTACGGCAGCGATGAACCCGGTCTCGCTACGACCGCGCGCGCCTTCGGGCCGCGGATCGGGAACGGCGAGCTCGAACCATCCTGCAATGCCACTGATGATGACGACACCGAGGGCGAACAGCGCGAATAGAGTGACGGGATGCGGCAGGAGATTTCCCAGCCGCTCGATGATGTCCAGCATCCGGCGAAACCATCCGGATGATTCGATTCCTTCTTTCTGATCGCTCTTCGTTTCGGGAGTCTGCATTCGTCGGGTCTCCGGAGGCCTCGGGTTGGGGCCTGCATCATACCTGTCGCTGTAGATGTGTCACAGCATTCTGGCGACATCGCAGGAGCAAGACCGCTGCCTAAGCGCTGCTGATCGGAGATCGCGGAGACTCTTCAGTCCTCCGTGAAGCTCATCGCGCCCTCCTCGCGGCGATGAAATACCACGCCATACACGAACCGATCGCTCCGAGAAAAATCAGCAGGAAGAGGGGACTCAGCATCTCGGCATCTCCGCGGGCAACACGTGCGGTCTCCCACAAGATGAGCACGAAGAACCAGATCATCACTGCGCGAAGCCCCAGGAGCAGACGGCGGGCGAGCGCGTACTGCCGCTCCGCATTCGACGGAGTGATCGCCCACGGGTAGTTGTAATGATGGGGAATGCGGGCTACGAGTGTGAGTCCCGTGTAGAGGAGCAGCCCGATGAATGCCACCAATAGAAGCTCCCATGAACTCCCCCACCGATCGGGACGGCCCGTCAGATCGAAATGCATAGGAGCTTTCTCAGGCATGGACGGGACAGCTACCATCATCGCAATGAGAGCGACGGCGCCCGTAAGACCAGCCACCCGGAGAACTCTGTCTGCAGCAGTCCACGCCGGCTGTATGCGCGGCCTCTCCTCTGTCGCTCGCAGTTCGTTCTCCATGAAAGAAAGTGTACGCGGGTCAGCGATCGTAGCGGGAGATTCCGATCTCCCGCACTCGGAATCAATCGAGCCTGCGACGTTCTGGGGCCACAACTCGGGATGAATGCCCCACAACGTCGTACCGCATCACAGCTCGGGAGCGGGACATCGGAATGTCCCGCCACTTTCGGTTATCGCAACGTCAGGCCTGCGAAACCGGTTGCGCCCGACAACTCGTCGAGAACTCCCACGGAGAGACCGTTCGTCTCTGCATCCGTGCTCACATCAATTTTGACCGTCACGCTGAAAAACGTCTCTTCCTGGGCGATGAGAATCGGGGAAACGAGGAGGCTGCAGAGGAGAAGAACGGGGACTCTCATGCACACATTATGAAATGAATCGCCCGCATCGTAGCGGGAGATTCCGATCTCCCGCTCTCGGGATCAATCGAGCTTGCAACGTTCTGGGGCTACGACGCGGGATGAATGCCCCACACGTCGTACCGCATCACTGCTCGGAAGCGGGACATCGGAATGTCCCGCTACTTATCGCAAGGTCACGCCCGCGAAGCCTGTCGCGCCGGACAATTCGTCGAGGATGCCGACGGACAGGCCTGTAGTCTCCTGGTCCGTTGTCACATCGATACGGACCGTCACCTCATGACGCGACTTCAGATCCTCCGCCGGAAAGCGGACGTCCCCACCCTGCCGCGCCACCTTCGACACAGCGCCATCCCTGCGGAGGAACGCGACGTAGACGGCGAAGCGTCCCACCAGATCGTCGCCGTCGGGCAGGAGCGTGAGGTTGTCCATCGGAAAAGTCACGGTGATCGGGACGACGACCGCGGTGGGCGTCTGCTGCGATGCCGGACCGGCGCCCGCTTCGATCTCCATGTCGTTGGTGCTCGACGGGCGGAACAGATTCGCAGCAACCGCGTCCTGCATCTCTGAAGCGAGCGTTTTTTCGATGACGGCGCGCCGGGTTCTCACGGTATGCCGTTTGTCTTTGAGCCGGACTTCGACCCGCTTCATGCGGTCCTCACGCTCGCCGGTCGCGCGGTATCCCAGCGAGTAGTAGGTGTCCAGATCGTTGGCGATCGTGTCGAAGGCCAGCTTCCAGTTGTCGGATCCCGTCAGCGCGATGCCGCCCGTTTCCTCTGCAATCGAAACCAGGGAGGGCCGCGCGGCCGCCCTCTGCGAGCCTCCGCCGCTTCCCAGCCTCACCGTCGTTGAGGCGTCGCGCGCCAGCGTTCCCGAGCTTTTTCCCGCGACATCGATGGGATACACAGTCACGCCGCTGCTGTTCGCCACCTCAGTGACCTCAGTGATAATCGAGGGAAACTCGAACGCTCGCGCTTCGGACATTGCCGTGGAGCCCCCGCCTTCGAACTGGTCTTTTATCGAATCTAGATAGAGGAAGGCCTCCTCGGCAGGGTTCATCGGAAGCTCGTGCGTGAGGAGGACGAGAATCTTTCTGCCTTCGACTCCACGCCGCCACGCAATCACACTCTTGACCGCCTCGATGCGTTGCTTGAGACCATGCGATATTTTCTGAGCGTATGCGCGCGCGGAGTCGACTCCGACCAACCATGGCGGAAGAAGGTCCTGGCTTTTGTATAGTGAAATGACGCCCGAGAGCTCGCGGTAGTACTCTTCCAGTGCCTGCGTATCGGTGCTGGCGGAGGTGACACTCGATCTCATTTTCTTGACGGCGGCCTCGATCGCCTGGCGGTCGCTCGTCGGCTCGAGCGCGATGTCGAGAGATCGGTCCCATACAGCAATCGCGACGCTGTCGCCGGGTCGGACAGCATCCCGTATGAACTCCTCGAGAAGCGGAAGAACCTGGTTGCGTCGCAACGGGTGCAGCACGGCATTGTCGATGAAAATTGTCACGTCGCGACGGCGGATGTCGTCTGCCGTCTCATCACGCGGTGCAACGGCTTCTCCCGGAACGGTCGTCAGCGATCCGGACGGAGTGCCGCGCATCTCGAGAAAGTTCGTGATTTCTTTAGCCACTCCGTCTTCGTAGATCTCGAAGTCATCCGGCTTCAGTCCCGTAACCGGCTTGCCATCCGTTCCAGTCACGACGACGTCGACGTTCGTCACCCGCACTTCCATGATCTCGCTGAAAAAGGTTTCCTGCTGAGCGGTGAGAATCGGAGAGACGAGAAGAGTGCAGAGGAGAGTGCAGAGGAGAAGAATGGGGACTTTCATGCACGTCATTATGAAGTGAAACCGCCGGAAGGGTGCGGGTAACCAGCGGGCGTCACGGAGTTGTCACAAAGCGGTAGTAGCGGGAGATTCCGATCTCCCGCTCTTCGGGATCAATCGAACTTGCAACGTTCTGGGGCTACGACGCGGGATGAATGCCCCACACGTCGTACCGCATCAATGCCGGGGAGCGGGAGATCGGAATCTCCCGCTACTCCTCGCGGTCCAGCTCTGCCACCAGCGAATCCGCGAGCCGCACATAGTCTTCGCGCTCGTTGTATACCTGCGCGGAAATTCTCAAAAGTCGCCGCGGCGGCGCCGGCCATGCGATGACCGGAACCTCGATCTGATGTCGAAAAAACAGCGCATCCTGAAGGGGGTCGCCGTAGAGTGCAGGGACCGCTCCGCCTTCTCGGCCGTCGGGAAGTGTAACGGCGGCGAGCGAACCGATCATCGATGGCGGTGCCGGCTCTGCGATCTTCAACGCCTCGCAAAGTATGCTGCGACCCTTCAGGGCCAGAGCCCGGTTTGCTTCGCGCAGCTCGGTCCAGCCGCCGGGCAGAAGGCGCGACATGAAGTCGAGCGCGGCCGGGATCGAGAGAACCGCCGTTGGGTCGTCGGTGCCGACCCAGTCGAACTCGATCAGATACCTGCTGCGATCCGTCCGGCCACTGTTCGCCCCGTGGCTGATCGAGACGGGACGGATCTCGCGCTGTCGGTCGGGATGACTCCAGAGAAACGCCGCTCCCTTCGGCGCGCAGATCCACTTGTGACAGTTCCCGGTGTACCAGGTCGCTCCGGTCGCATCGACGTCGAGGTCGAGCATGCCTGGTGCGTGCGCTCCGTCGACGAGCGTATCGACTCCCCGGCTGTTCATCTCATTCGTGATCCGTTCAAGCGGAAGTACCAGCCCCGTCTGGCTCGTGATGTGATCGACGAGAAGCAATCGGGTCTTCGAAGTCACCGCATCGACCAACGCTTCGACGACTTCATCCTCGTTGCGAATGGGAAAGGGAACGGAGGCGACTACCACGCGAGCTCCCGCGCGCCCGGCTACGAACTCGAGTGCGTTACGGCATGCGTTGTATTCATGGTTGATAGTGAGGAGCTCATCACCGGGCGAGAGGCGAAGCGACTGCAGCACTGCATTCACGCCCGCGGTTGCATTGCGAACGAATGCGAGGTCTGATGCTTCAACGCCGAGGAATCCGGCGAGTCTCTGGCGCGAGTCGTCGAGGAGCCCCTCGAGATCACGGACCATGAAGAGCACAGGCTCCCGCTCCAATTGCAACTGGAGCTCCTGCTGATGGCGGAGCACAGCGGCGGGGGTCGCGCCGAACGATCCATGATTGAGATACGTCACTGCCGGATCCAGCAGCCAAGGGTCGCGGAGGGGAACGTTCATTTCAGAGGATCATACGCGACCGAGCGGATCCTGACTCCCGATACGACGACCGGTGTCCGTGAGCAGACGGTGCTTTGCAGCCCGCCTTCTCACCCCGGCCCAGAAGACGAGGTAGTAGCCGATGATCACGGCGCCGGCACCGAGGGATCCCGCGGCGCCTGATGCTGCAAGCCAGGACACGTCGTCGGGAGTTGCCGACCAGGCGTTCCATCCGCGCCAGATGCCGTAGATGAGCCGCGCGGAGATGAGCAGCATCATGGACACAACGAGCGCGCGGTTCGGCGTGTAGTGAAGCGTTCGCGGAGTTGTCTCCCATCGTGTGATCGCAAGCCCCACAAACCCCAGCAGCGCGCCGCCAAAGAACCCGAGCAGAGTGAACAGGAGCGCCCGCGGGATCCAGAAATTCGTCGCGGCCGCGCTGATCATCAGAACCATCGCCGAAGTAAAAAAGCCGAAGAGGTTGATCGTCGCAACCCATCCCCGAGCAGGCACACGCGCTGTGCCCCTTCGATAGCGCTGAAAAAGGGAGAACGGCAGACTGAGAATGATCAGTCCGAACAGAATGAAGATCAGAACGATGACGAGAATGACCGGCAAGCGGGGTTAGCGTACCGCAGATCAGGGCAGGATCGCGCGGGTGCCAAATTCCCCTCTCCCCGTGTGAACGGGGAGAGGGGCAAGGGGAGAGGGGCCGCGCAGGCAATTCGAATGCAGCCGACCGGCACGAGTAGCTGCAAGCCCCGAACGCCCCTCTCCCGGCGCGCGACGATCTCGCAAGTTCTCACGTCTGCGCGAATTCCGCGCGCCACCCTCTCCCCGACTTCGCGGGGAGAGGGAGAGCTCGCCGCTGGCCCGCATGCCTGCCTACCAAATTCCGCACGCCGTGAAGACCGCGACTTCGATTGCTGGGATTCACAAACTCACAAACTCACAATCTCACAACTCACAACTCACGAGGGCGGGAGGGCGGCGGCCGGTCTACGCTCATTCACTTCCGCTGGACTCATCCG
>JBGSYJ010000395.1:0-9423 GCA_041750915.1 Thermoanaerobaculia bacterium
AGAACAGCGTCGGAATGAATGAACAAGTGGAGAATGCTGCGCATGTTCGCGGCAGTGGCGACCGGTTCCGGGCCCAGAGCGCCACGTTCCCGTTTTCGTCCAGCCTCCTCCAGCGCCTCGAGCCGTTCGCCACGCGTGCGAACCTGGTGCTGACGGATGAGCGCGAGACTTGCCTCGGCGATTTCCCCCTGCTCGCTCCGGATATCCAGATGCAGAGTGCCGATGAGCCTTTCTTCGACGCGCTTCGGCAGGAATCCGCGAAAATTCGCGAGATTGCGTTCCTGTCCGCTGATGATCACGCAGGGGAATCGCTCGTTGTCGATCATCTTCGACAGGATGTCTGCGACCTCCTTGTGATGACGGTCGATGTGGTCCCGGACGTGCCTCTGCATGTTTGCCTGCGACCAGCCGCCCTGATCATGCATTCTTGGAGTTTCGGGGTGTTCCAGATCGATCTCGTAGAGAATGCGCCCGAAAGCAAGCTCGAAGATCCGCGCGGACTTTGCGTCGACCAGGACGACGGCCGTCGGCGGATACTCCTGTCTCAGCTGTGCCAGCGGTTTGAGATGGGGACGGTTGCCGATGCTGCAGTGCTGCTCTACGGGCACGGGAAGCTCGATCGGAAGAAAGAATTCCTGCGCCGGACAGGAGAAAATCGCCAGTCCGCGCGTCGATGGATCGAGTGATCGTGCGACGTATTCTTCGATCTGCAGCGTTGCACGTTCGATCTCACGCTTGTGCCCGTTGACGCTGAGCTGTTCCCGCACCCGCCTGAGCTCGTCTTTCAGATGGAGGCGAAGTCGGTCTTCCTGCGCCTCATCGCCTCTGGTGGTGTCGAGGTAGAGACTGACGAACGCGTCGTCGGTATCTCTCCTGGCTGCAAGCTGGCGAATCTGATCAGAAAACATGGTGAGCTCCTCTCGCGTGATGTTGGGGGATAAAGAGCGACACGGCTTCCAGCTCCTCGCTCATGTACGGAGCAAGCGTGCGTGCACGATGAAGGTGCACGGTCCAGATCAGCAGGAATAACAGGACGACCAGCAGGCCGATGCCGATCAAAGCTGATAGTCTTCGAATCATCGCGCCGTGTAGCTCATGTGAAATTAGCAACGGGTGTGCCACGGAGTGATAGTAGACAGTACACAGGAGACAGTAGACAGGAGCCCGCCCGAGTCGCGTCCACTCTAAACTGTCATCCTCACCCTCGCTCAGACTGCACGGGCCTCTTCCATTAAGTACGCCGCGTAGCCAGGGAGAATGCGGGGCGGGGGCTCCTGTCTACTGTCTCCTGTGTACTGTCTACTCTCATCCATACGAGGTCTTTCGTGAAAGCTATCATCATCCGTGAACATGGTGGTCTCGACAAGCTGGAGCTGGTCGATCAGCCCGCCCCTGAGAGCCGGGAGCGAGCCATCATATCCGTCCGTGCTGTTGCACTGAATCATCTCGACGTCTGGCTCAGGCGAGGGGTGCCGGGCCACACGTTTCCGCTCCCGATGATTCCGGGTTCCGAAGTCAGCGGGGTGATCGAAACGATTCCGCCGGGAGGGGGTGCGTTCACCCCGGGAGACGAGGTGATCGTGGGTCCCGGGATCTCGTGCGGAATCTGCATTGCCTGCACGAGCGGCAACGATCCACTCTGCAGAAAGTTCGGGATTTTCGGTGAGACCGAAAATGGGGGCTGTGCAGAGAAGATCGCAGTGCCGGTGAGAAATCTGATCCCCAAGCCTTCTTTTCTCTCCCATGTGGAGGCTGCCGCGATTCCCCTCGATTTTCTGACCTCGTGGCACATGCTCGTCGCGCGTGCGGCTCTCAGGCCGGGTGAGACCGTCCTGGTGCATGCGGGTGGGTCGGGTGTGGGAAGCGCCGCCATTCAGGTTGCAAAATTGTGGGGCGGAATCGTCATTGCGACAGCTGGTACCGCGGTGAAGGCTGAGCGCGCGCTCGCTCTCGGAGCAGACCACGTGATTCTGTATCGCGAGGTGGACTTCCCCTCCGAAGTCAGGAAGCTGACGGGCAAGAGAGGGGTGGACATCGTGTTTGAACATCCAGGGGCCGACACGTTCGATGGATCGATGAGATCTCTCGCGAAAGGTGGCCGGCTCGTCACATGCGGTGCGACGAGCGGCGCGGAGGTGACGATCAATCTGCGCCTCGTTTTCTTCAAGCTGCTTTCGATTCTTGGCTCTACGATGGGTAGCATAGGAGAACTGCATGAGATCATGAAGCATGTCAACGCCGGCCGGCTGCGTCCCGTCGTCGGGAGCGTTCTTCCTCTGTCGTCTGTCGCGGAAGGACACAGCCTCCTCGAAGGGCGGGAAGTGTTCGGCAAGGTCGTGCTCGAAGTCTGATGAAATGTGAGTCGCGAATCCTGGCGCTGGACGACTTCGACGCAACTCAGAACTCACAACGCAGAACTCAGAACTTTAGCCATGGCTCCCGTCAACGTACTTCCTGATGAACTGATCAATCAGATCGCCGCCGGCGAAGTGGTCGAGCGTCCATCGTCCGTGGTCAAGGAGCTGATCGAGAACTCCATCGACGCAGGCGCACGTCGCATCGAGATCATTCTCGAGCAGGGTGGACGAAAGCGGATCGAGATCCGGGACGACGGATGCGGCATGAGCGAACGGGATGCGCTCCTGGCGATCGAGCGGCATGCGACTTCCAAGATTGCGCACTTCGACGATCTGCTTTCTGTAGCGACGCTCGGCTTCCGCGGGGAGGCGCTGCCGTCCATCGCCAGCGTCTCGCGGTTCACCATGCAGACATTCGATGGCAGCAGCGATTCCGGAATCGATATCACATCGGATCCCGTGAGCGGGCGGTCGAGCCGGCCGATCGGGCGCGATCGTGGAACGACGATCTCGGTGCTCGAGCTGTTCGAGAACGTGCCCGCGCGCCGCAAGTTTCTCAAGAGCGCCGATGCCGAATTTCGCGCGATTGTCTCGGTGGTCTCGTCCTACGCTCTTCCGGATCCGTCCCGCGCGTTCCGTCTCGAGCACAACGGCAGAGTCGTACTCGACCTGGTCTCAGTTGCCAGCCGGCGAGGGCGTGTGCTGCAGATCCTCGGCAGCGAGGCGGACGGCCACCTCGAAGAGATCGATATGACGATCGAGGACTGCGCGGCACGCGGTTTCGTCACGCGGGGGCTGCGCTACGGAAGCCGCCGGAACCAGTACTATTTCGTGAACGGAAGGCTCGTGAAGGATCGTGTGCTCACCCACGCGGCGAACCGCGCCGCGGACGCGTTCGATTTCGACGGTCACCCGGCGGTGTTCCTCTTTCTCGAAATCGCCCCTGAGACGATCGACGTCAACGTGCATCCGGCGAAGACCGAGGTGAGGTTCCGCGATTCGAGCAGAGTCCATGTGGTCGTTGAGCAGGGAATCCGGCGTGCGCTGGGGGGCGCCGAAGAAGGGAAAGGCCTTCTGCGGACCGCGGAAGCACTCCAGCCGGCTGGAGTCGCATGGCCGGGAACTCCCAACGATCCGCCGACTCTGCAGCCGCGCGGCAACCTGCTTTTTCCAGCGGTAAGTACGCAACACGGATTGAGGGATCATGTCGCTCATGAAGTCACGCCGCTGTTCCAGGAGCGCGCGATCGTACAGCCTCCCGCCGAGCCTTCGCCCGATCGCCTGGGCTCCCTCCGTGGGCGAGTGATCGGGCAGTACAGGTTGAGCTACATTCTGCTCGACACTCCGGACGGGCTTCGCCTGGTCGACCAGCATGTCGCGCATGAGCGGGTGTTGTACGACCGCTTCGCGAGGATGCTCGAGGCGCGAAAGCCGGAGACACAACATCTGCTCACCCCGCTCCTCTATGAGGCGGGCGCAGCGGAGTGTGCGATCCTCGAGTCGCATCTCGAAGAGTTGCGTGCCGTCGGGTTCGAAATCGAACTTTTCTCCGGCAACACCTTCGCCATCGGCGCCATCCCGGCGGCGATGAAACGCGAGCGTCTCGAGTCGTTCTTCGGGAAGGTGATCGACGCTTCACTCGAGGACAAGGGATCGCACATGACGCGCCTCCGCGATCGTGTGGTCGCTTCGCTGGCATGCCAGGCGGCCATCAAAGTCCACCGGCCTCTTTCCGGCGATGAGATGTCGCGTCTGGTGGAGGAACTGCTGGAGTCCTCGAACCCCTATGCCTGCCCCCACGGACGGCCGATCATCGTCGACATCCGGCACATCGACATCGAAAAACACTTTCACCGGAAGTGAGCATCCGTTGCGATTCTTCAGCGCTTTCGGTTCAGCCGCTCGCCTCACCCCGGGCGACCTCGGGCGCGCCGGTGAGAATCGAGGTGTGTGGTTCTACCGCTGGAGGGGCTATAGGATCGTCGCGAGGAATGTGCGCTCGAATGAGGGGGAGATCGATCTGATCGTCTCGCGCGGGAAGACGCTCGCGTTCGTCGAGATCAAGACCCGGCAGACACGGGAAAGGGGTGCTCCGCACGAAGCAGTGAACCGGTCCAAGCAACTCCGGATCGCAAGGCTGGCCGAGCGGTTTGTGGCGTCGAAACGGCTGGAAGTCGGTCTTGTCCGGTTTGACGTTCTCTCGCTTTTCTGGAACGGACGGAAGTTCGAGATCGAGTGGTTTCCCTCAGCATTCGAACTTCGGGCGGCACCTTCACGCCCGTGGAAACGTCGGTAGCCGCGGTACTGAAGCAACTTGTCATCCTGAGCGAAGCGAAGGAGCCGCTTGCGGTGATCAAGCGTCGCAAGATGATCCTTCGCTTCGCTCAGGATGACAAGTCGTTCCGATTCTCCGCGCTCGCTCGTTCGCGGCCAGCAGTCGCTGCGAGAATCTGCGCAACGAGAAAGAGCATCGCCACGTCGCGCACCAGCACGGACTTCATCTCACCGAGCAGAACTTCACGAGGCTTCTCGGCTGAAGCGAGATCGAAGCATCCGCAGTTCACAGGGTTGTCCCGGGCGAGGTTTATGCCGATTCCGACGATGAAGACGACGAGCATCGCTCCGATGAAAATGGCGGCCGTCCGGCGCCAGATTCCGAGAATCAGTGCGACTCCTGTGAGAAGCTCGAACCACGGAAGGACCAGAGCTACGGGGTTGATAAGCACGCCCGGAAGAATGCGGTAGTTGTAGATCATCTGAGCGAAGGAAGGGGGATCGATGATCTTCGGCAGCGAGGCAACCACGAAGATGACTCCGAGCCCGATCTGCACCCGGATGGTAAGCCAGGGATGGACGATCCAGCGCGAAAAAGAGCTCACTGCACTGGACCCCTGGCGACCGCCCCACCGCGTTTCTGCCAGTCCGGAAACCCTTCTTTGTAAACGAGCACGTTGTCGAATCCGACGCCCCAGAGCTTCTGTCCGAGCATGTGCGAATCCTCGCACGCACCGCCGCTGCAGTAGATCACGACGGGCGCATTCTGATCGCGGCCTTCGTCATAGAGCGCGGCGACCCGCGCATCGACGTCCGCTTCCCAGACGGGCATGCTCCTCGCGCCGGCGATGTGGCCCTGCTCGAAAGCGTCCGTCCGGCGCGCGTCGATAAAGAGCATCTTGCGGCTGTACAGCTCCATGACATCCTCAGGGCTGATCTCCAACCATGGTCTGTCAGGGTCCGGGGGAAACGCCTTCGGTGTTGCCGCAGGCGCCGCAGGCAGAGACGACACGACCGGTGAACGAGTCGGCGCAGGCGTCGGCTCGGGCGAGGCCTCGTTCGGTAGCTTCACGCCGGATTCCGACGGCGGCAGCGTTGCCGAAGGCAGCTCGTCGGGAACGGGGCGCAGAACCGCTGCCTCCGGCTGCGCGGCCTCAACCTCGTCTGAGAGCACCCCCGGAGACGCCGGTGCCGCGGGTACGACGAGAGCATTCGGATAGGTGGCCTGCCACGCCAGTTTCCGGTTTCTCGCAGCAACTGAATTCGCGACCGTCGCACACAGAACGGCGATCACGAGGAGCGCTGCAGCTTCAGCAGCAAACCGTTTTATGTCCATGATCTTCAGTTTAGCGGACCCGGTATTGGTAACGCACGAGCCGCGGCCTGCATTCGCAGATTCGTGGTGTGACCACAGAAATATCTTGGCCTATCCCTTACCCCCACGGAACATTCACCGAATCGATGCGACGAGTATCTGTGCCGCCGATCTCAATTCGACAACTGATCGAAGGGTTGGCGCGCGCGTAGATTTGACGTTGTCATGCTCTGCGGCGCCATTGATCCCGTAGCCACTTGTCCCAAAGAACCGCCTCCGCTCAGCGATCACCAACGTCCTCGGTCGTTCTGACAAATGGGTTGTGGACTGCTGCTGTCCGCCCCAATGTCATCTCCGAAAAACAAGTGCCACCAAATTTTTTTTGTCAAGGGGTATGGAAATCTGTCGCTGCGTCACTCCTTAGTATGCAGGTAACCAACTAGGGCTTTCTAGCACTGAGGGAAATCTTGGCTCCGGAAGCCGACGCCACCAAGACTCGGCTCAACAGACATAGGACTATTGAATGCTGAAGCGAACTGAAACAGCTCGCGGGCCTCACTCCTCTGCGAGGGGAGTTCGTTGCGGAACTTCGGTCTTTGGGAACCAAACGTCTGCAGTCGCTCTGATCTTCTCATTCTCATTCATGCCACAGGGAGTCGGCCTTCAAGATTCGACTCAAGAACATCACAGCCTTCTTCCTCGCTCCGAACAAGGTCGGCGCTATCTCGAATCGATTTCACTGTTCGTTTTAAGATTTCGTCGAGGCCTCTGGAGTTACGGGCGAGCGCCACCCTAGCTGGTTCGTGGACAAACCCGACGTTGCTATTTCTAGGAGAATAATAGAAATGTTCAAGACCTTCGTAGTGACATCGTTAATCATTAGTCTCACTTTCGCTGGCCCCGTCCTCCATGCAAAGAATCTAGAAGAATCGATCTGTATGATTGATGACGAGCTACCTAATGGACTTCAACGTGCGGAGCAGTTCGGCAACAATCCGCCGTCCGGCAATATTCACCGGACGCAGCTGCCGAACGGAGAAACTTTGGAACTACTTCTGAATGATGCAGCCTTTGCCCACGTACGTAATCTAAAGGCTCGGAACCCCAAAGCGTTCGCCGCTTCAGAGAGGCTGATGCGCTCGAAAGGCTGGCGCCCGACAAACACTGTGGTCGTGATGCGCACTCTCGCTCCCGCTCGCAGTTCTGGACACGATACAAGTGGAGTTGAGCTCGCCGAAAGCATATATTTACCCGAGGGGGAGGTCGTCTTCACCACATGGGACGACGGGAATCCAGCCACATGGGAGGGGGAATTGTATGCAGTAAATTATCAAACACAAGGTGTGGCGATTAACATCGGACAAATGGAGAGGGCATCCCACTCAGTACTTTCTGAGACGAATGTCTGGTACGAGCCCGGCCCTCTGGTACAGAACCTCGCACTCCATCATCAAAGCTCCTACGATACCGGAGTGCGCATAGCGGGCACTATTGTTTCTCCAGCGACTAGCGGAGTCCGGCTGGTGCAGCGCAACCAAGATGGCTCTCCTTCTCTCGTCGGGGGGCTCCTCAAAGCTTGGGCAGCTTGTTTTGTGTCGATATGTGGAATGGTCCTTGTCAGCTGCACGCTTGGCAACGGAGCGTACATCCCATGCGTTGTGATCTTATGTTACGCCGCGAAAACCGTTTGCGCAGTCGTGGCCATCATTGTGAACATCCCGTGAGGTTCTTTCAGGAGGCCTAGTGATGTCAGATATCAATTCGGGTACAGGCTTACAGCGAGACCTGACAATTCCAGCCCGCTTGGTGTTCGCCGTCGTTGCCCTGATGTATGCAGGGGTAGTTTCCTCTGGAGCTGTGTTCGCGATTCTGCTCATCAAGGGTTTCGGCGTGCAAGACTTTCTCGCTTACGCGATAACCGGTGCAGTTCTCTTTATCGCGTACTATCCGGTCCTTCTCGTATGGATCGAACGTAGAGGAGCAAGGCCGCGATACGGATTCGCTGTTCACTGCATCGTCACGGTTTTCGCAGCAGCGGCGGCGTATTTCGTGTCTTACAGCATTTTTGGGTAGACCCTTTGACTTAACCAATGCCGTCGAATCGGCTGCCCTGCAGAGTAGTGCGTCTTGCGCTTGTGCCGGGCGCCAACCCAACGCTTGAGTAAATCAAACCGAGGTCGTCGCGAGCGAGGTTGGCGTCCGGTGCGGCACAGACAATGGATATTTCTATTGGGTGATCACATCAGCATGATTGCCCAACCTCTGGATGCTCGCATTGACCACTCCAGCCAAGTAACTCGAACATTTCAACTCGCAAAAGGACTGGCGGGTATTAAGAGAAAGGCTGAGGCTGTACGATCTTCGGCATACCTTCGCTTCGAGCTTGGCGAGCGAGGGCATTTCGCAATTGGTGATTGCGGCAGCCTTGGGGCACAGCGGGACGAGAAGTACAGGCCGCTACGCGCGACCCGACAAACGAGGTATGCGTACAGCTGCGTCGGCCCTCGACCGGCGGGATGGACTTCACAACAGAACGCTGATTCGAAGTAGTCGAAAAATCAACTTTTTGAACTCTATTTTGAACTCAAAGTCCAAAAAAGAAAGGGAGCCGAAGACGGCCCCCTCGTAAGTCATTGATTTCATTGGAGCGGGAAAGGGGATTCGAACCCCCGACATCAACCTTGGCAAGGTTGCACTCTACCACTGAGCTATTCCCGCTAACGGCTTGTGTACTCTAGGCATTGGCTCGAGAGCTTGTCAAGCGCCGACCATAACGGCATGGCGCGGCTCGGGTATTCCCCCGGCCGGAGGGAGTTGTGCGAGCCTGTAACGCCCCGCGGAGTTCTGAGTTGTGAGTTCTGAGTTGTGAGTTCCCGCCCGGCCCGGGCCCTGCGCCAGATCCACTCAGAACTCAGAACTCACAACTGGGGGTTTGGGTGGTCTACGTGGGTCGCTCCACCTGAATTCCATATGCGTGAAGCTTGCGGTAGAGGTTCGAGCGTTCGACGCCGAGGGCATCGGCGGTGCGGCTTACGTTGCCGGAGTATTCGCGCAGACGGCTGAGGATGAACTCCTTCTCGAACTCTTCGCGCGCCTCACGCAGGGTCATGTCCGAACGGATCAGAGCCGGACTCCCGGCGCGCTCGCCCCGGAGTTCAATGGCATCGCGCTCGATTGTTTCTCCGGGGACGAGGATCGTCAGCCGTTCGATCAGGTTCCGCAGCTCCCGGACGTTACCCGGCCACGAATGGCCGCGAAGAAGCGCCGCCGCTGAAGGGGAGAGCTTCTTCGGTTTCCGCCCCGTTTCGGCGGCAAATCGCCGAAGAAAGTGTCCGGCCAGAAGGATGACGTCGTCGGCGCGTGCACGCAGAGGCGGAACATGAATGGGAATCACGTTCAGCCGGAAGTAGAGGTCTTCCCGGAAAGAGCCGTTCGCGATCTCCGCGTCCAGACTCTTGTTGGTCGCGGCGATCACGC
>JBGSYJ010000396.1:0-19701 GCA_041750915.1 Thermoanaerobaculia bacterium
CCGCGGGCGACACGCATCTCCGGCGCGCCCACCGGATCGTACGGATCTTCAGTCCACTCCCAGACGTTTCCGATCATGTCGTAGAGGCCGAGGGCGTTCGGTTCGAAAGATCCTGCGGGCGCTGTGTAGAAGAACCCATCGACCAGCTCGTTCCGGCGCGGCCAGGTTCCCTGCCAGACGTTGGCAGATCCATCCTTCGAGGGATTGCGATGACGGGAGGTGGGGCTGCCAGCCGATACGCCGGCGCGGGCGGAGACCTCCCACTCGGCTTCGGTCGGCAATCGCTTGCCGGCCCACGCTGCATACGCGCGGGCGTCCTCCCACGAAACGAGAACGACGGGATGATCGAGCGCATCGTCGATCGAGCTTCCCGAACCGAGCGGCTCACGCCAGCTGGCGCCGCGGAGATACTCCCAGTCCGATGCGCCGGAGCGATACCCCCACCCTCCACCTTGCTGTTCCGCGGTGGTTCGGAAGCCGGTCGCATCGATGAACTCGCCGAACTGGCGGTTGGTGACCTCGTGCGTATCGATATAGAAGGGTTGGATGACGACCTCGCGCAATGGCGCATCAGCGGCCGCGTGATCGGAATCGTCCCCGATCCGGTACGTGCCGCCCGGGATCATGACCATCTCACCAGGGCGCGCCATGCCTGCGCCACCGCCCCACGCCAACCCTTCGCTGTCCGTAGGGGTTGAGCTCCGCTCCAGCCAGTAGCCGGTTGCTCCAAGGAGGAACACTGCACCGGCGAATACGGCGGCGAGGCGGAGCGGGGGGGAGAGCGTCATCCTGCCACCCGCGGCCTGTAGACGAACGCCAGCACGAGGGCAAAGACGAGATGATTGATGAGGCTGATCATCGACTGGTAGGGGCTTCCTCCGGAACCGCCGCATGGGTTGCACGGGTTTCCAGCACCCGCGGAGCAGGGATTCAACACGGCCTTCGCGTGGCAGGGATTCGACCCGGCCTTCGCGTAGCAGGGATTGGACGCGGCTTTCGTCGCGCATGGGTTGCAGGGATTGTCAGGATGTGCGGTCGAAGAACTCGACATGGCCGCGCATGGATTGCATGGGTTCCCTGCGGTCTTTGTCGGCTGGCACGGGTTGGCCGCTACTTCAGCGCAGGGATTTCCCGCTGCGACTGCGCCTCCCGAGATGGCGCCGTGCTTCATGCACGGATTCATGGCGGTGGCGCACGGGTTTTCGGCGGTAGCGCCAGGGTTCGCGGCGGTGGTGCATGGGTTGGCCGCTGCGCATGGATTCGCGGCGCAAGGGTTGGCCGCTGCGCATGGATTCGCTGCGCATGGGTTTCCGGCTCCACCTCCGCCCATCATTCCCATCATGATCGGCATGGTGGCGAGGGCGACCGCGGTAATGGCGAGACCGTACACGATTCCCTTCAGGAGCGGATTCCACGCGCGCACCGGTCCGAACAGCCACGCGTAGATCACACCCCAGACGAGGCCGACCATTAGATGGAACATTCCTCCGGCGAGATACTGCGCGCCGACGCTCGCGTCCTTGCCCAGCATCGTCGAACCGAGCATCTTCATGATGTTCGTTCCGAACAGTGCCATTGTGATGGTGATCGCGACCGTCGCGATCAATCCGGCGATCAGTGCCGAGCTCCAGTGGATCTGCTTCGGGCTCACGGATGTGGTTTCAGCCATTCCTTCCTCCTTGGCACGCGTACATGCCTCAGACGCGTTACGATCCGAGGCCGGATTTGATTGCAGGATTACTGATGACTGGACAGCGGACCGGCCATCCGCTAAGAACATCCCGTGCATCGGTTTCTCGCAGCCGCTCGCGCCCGTCGGAATCTTCGCCGGGCGACTCTCACGGCACTCATCGTCGGCCCGATCCTCGCCGTGATCAACCAGACAGAAACCATCTGGTTGCTGTTGTCCGGCGGAGGAGTGGAACGAGTTGCCCTGCTGCGAATCTCGCTGACGTTCGCCGTTCCCTTTGTCGTGTCACTCACCTCTGCGGCTCTGGCGGACGCGCAGCGGCGAGAGTCATCGTGAGAGCAGCGTCACGGGTGGATCACGAGGTCAGCGGGAAAGCGTCTGGGCGCGCTTTCCGAGTTTTCTGACCCATGGAGTCGACGAGCGCTCCGCGGTGAGCAGGGGAACGTCGAGCTCGAGCGCCAGAGCGACGTACACCGCATCATAAGCCGTCGTCTGGTACTCCAGGGCAAGAGGGAGCACGCGTTCGGTGAGCGGCTCGGCCACCTCGAGAGCTGCATCGAGGTGAAGCAGCCAGATATCGCGGCTCAACGCTTCGTCCAGCTCGCCTCGACGCACATAGGTGCGCAATACATTCGCGAACTCCCAGTAGTGAAGGCTCGGGACGATGAAACGAGCATGACCTTCGAGCAGCCTGGTTTGCCAGATCCTCGCCGATTCGGCGAACGTTTCCGGAAGGTACCAGGCGATCGGTACCGAAGTGTCGAGCACGTACGATTTCATGTACGGTCGCGATCTTCTCGAAGCATCTCGGACGGAGACTTTCGCAGCTTCAGAGTGATGGTCTTTCTTCGTATCTCTGCAAGCTTCTCCGCGTAAGTGCGTCGCCGATCTTCAGCAGCCTTGACGTCCACGAAGTTGCGGAGCGCTTCTTCGACGAGTGCGCGCTTGGTGCTGGCCTTCGAGTACCGCATCGCCTCCCGCACGAGGGCGTCATCCAGATCGATATTCGTACGCATACACCAAATATAACACCAGACACATAAGATTACATTTCTATGTGTAAACCTGGAACGAGCCATGATGATCATAAGGTTGGGCGCGAGTCCCCTTCACTCCTGAAAATCACCCTCCAGCAATCAATGTGCTCGTTGCGTCGTCAATAGAGTTTTCAGCTGGAGTTCTTTTGGCTGAAGCAAACCCTGGGAGGGCTGGACCTCGCGGATGCCGATGCGGTCGAGCTGCCGCGCAGCAAGTCGAAGAAACCTTCGGTCCCTTCGATGCGTGGGTCAACAAACGCGATGATAGAGAGCATGGTAGAAAAAGACGAACGTTACGCACCGATCCGCGACTACGCACTGATAGGGGATTGTCACGGAGCCGCGCTCGTTTCGCGCGCAGGAAGCATCGACTGGTGCGCCTTCGGCCGGTTCGATGCCGCGCCGGCGTTCTGCCGCATTCTCGATGCGAGCAGAGGAGGATCCTTCTCGATCACCCCTGCTGGAGAATTCGAATCGGAGCGCAGCTACCTCGAAGGCACGAACATTCTCCAGACTCTTTTTCGCACTCCGTCGGGAACGGTCCGTCTGACGGACTTCATGCCCGTCGGTCGCAAGCCTGGATCGAGCATGCACGACTACGTCACGCTCGAGGCTCCGATCGCGCTCGTACGAATCCTTGAAGGCGTCGACGGGATGGTCCCGATAAAACTTCTCTACGATCCCACCAGTGATTATGGACGCCACCGACCCCTTATCACGGCAATGGACGGCGGAGTGACAGCGTCGGACGGCACCCAGCTCCGGACGAGCATCGACTTTGATACGAGCGAGGCGAGCGGCGCGAGGGCAGAAATCGAGCTCTCTGCCGGAGATCGCCGGGAGTTGCTCGTCTACCCAGCCATGGCCCGCGCTCCCAAAGCTTCAGGCGAGCAGCTTCTCCAGATCACGCGAGCATTCTGGGAGGAGTGGACCGAGTACTCCAGGCATACCGGACGCCACAGAGATGCCGTCGTGCGCAGCGCACTGGCGCTGAAGCTGATGACGTACGCCCCGACCGGCGCGCTGGTGGCTTCGCCTCTCACCTCTCTTCCCGAGGTGATTGGTGGTGGACGGAACTGGGACTATCGGTTCTGCTGGCTGCGCGATTCAGCGCTCACTTTGTACGCGCTGTCGGTTCTCGGATACAGCGGCGAAGCCGGTCGCTTTGCGGACTACCTGATGGTTGCGTGCAACGCCTCGTACCCGCGCCTCCAGATCATGTACGGCATCGACTCGGAAGCCGAGCTCCCGGAACGAACACTCGATCATCTGGAGGGCTATGCCGGGAGTCGACCCGTGCGCATCGGCAACGGTGCCTATCAGCAGACGCAGCACGACGTGCCGGGTGAGATTCTCGACTGGGCTCACCTCCAGCGCGCCCTCGGAAGCCGCCCGGGACGGCGCACGAAAAACTTTCTCGCCGAGCTGGCCGACAGGACTGCAGAGGACTGGTCGGAGCCCGACAGCGGCCTGTGGGAGATGCGCGGAGAGCCAATGAACCATGTCTACTCGAAGGTGATGACGTGGGTGACCCTCGACCGCGCGACGGCATTGACCGGATCCCGAAACCAGAAACATGCGTGGCGGCGCACCGCAGACGAAATTGTCGAGACCGTTCTCTCGAGAGGGATCGATCCGGAGCGCGGAATTCTCAAGCAGTCGTTCGAGAGCGGCGAGCTCGACGCCTCGCTGCTCGCCATCCCCTTCACCGGATTCCCGATTGACGCCGGCCTGTTTGGCCGCACGGTCGATGCAATCCGTGACGCGCTGTCGGAGGGGCCGTTCGTCTACAGGTACCGACATGACGATCAGCTGGAAGGGCGGGAAGGCGCATTTCTTCTCTGCAGCTTCTGGTTCGTCGATGCGCTCCTGTGGCTGGGAAGAGAAAAAGAAGCTCAGGACCGGTTCGACGAGCTGCTCGCTGCAGCGAACGACGTCGGTCTCTACTCGGAAGAAATCGATCCGGACTCTCAGATTTTTCTGGGCAACTTTCCGCAGGCATTCACACACCTCGCGCTCATTCGCACCGCGTCTCTGTTCGAGTTGTTCCACAAGGAAGGGATCGACGGAGTCCGCGGGACCAATACGAGCCGTGCAAAGAAGCTCATCGGTGCGACGGCCGGCCCGATGGCGCTATGGGAAGCCTTCCGGCAATCGGGACGGCTCGGACGATTCCGATCCTCGAAGCGGTCGACGCTGAAGCTGTGACTCCAGCGAGACCTCGTTTCGCGTTTGACCCCTTTCCCGCCTCCGCCTCGATTCACTGAAAGCAAAATCGACACTTTCTGATAGTCTCGCGACCGTGGCTCCACGCGTGACAGGCATGTGGAATTCTGGAGAGCGATGAATGCATGACGCACCGCTGATGGTAGACGTCGCGATCATCCTGCTCGCGTCGCTCCCTCTTCTGTTTCTCGGCCGTCGATTCAAGGTCCCGGTCGTTCTCAGCTACATTCTCGCGGGTGTGATCATCGGGCCATACGCCCTCGGGTTCATTCGCGACCCCGAACGGGTGGAAGCGATCGCGGAGCTCGGCGTCGCACTGATCCTCTTCTTCATCGGGATTCATGTTCCCCTCGCGCGTCTGAAGGCGCTCGGCCGCACGGCATTCCTGTCAGGACCGATCCAGATGGGTCTGACCACACTGGCGGTCGCCGGAATCACGGTAGCTCTCGGCGGAACCTTCAGAATGGGACTCTTCTACGGCGCGCTGGTCACGCTCGGCTCCACAGCGGTTGTGCTGCCGCTTCTCACCGAACGCGACGAGCTCGGATCCCCTTTCGCACGACGGTTCCTCGGCGTATCTCTGTTTCAGGACCTCGCCGTCATTCCGCTGATGCTTCTGGTTCCGGCGTTCGCCGTGGGAGGCCAGGGCGCACCGGGCACTGGTGCCGTGTTCAGCCGTGTCGTCGTCGCGACCGCGAGTGTGGCGCTGCTGATCGTGATCGCACGTGTGATCGTTCCGCGATTCTTCAAAGCGATCTCGGGCCTCGGCAGAGAAGCGTTCACCGCTGCGGCGGTCGTGCTCATCGTCGGGACGATCGCACTTGCCGACCGGATCGGAATCTCCGCCGCGCTGGGCGCTTTCGCGGCCGGTCTGGTGGTCGGCGATACAGAGTTCATTCATGAGATCGAGGGCATTCTCAGGCCTTTCCGCGACTTCCTCTCCACGCTGTTCTTCACCTCCATCGGCATGCTTCTCGACCCGGAATTCGTACTGGCCAATCCCCTCCTGATCGTTCTCGCGGTCGTCGGAGTCGTCGTGGTGAAAGTCGTGTGCTCCTATCCGGCCTTTCGTGTCTCACCTGCGATGAAGCGAACCTCCATAAGGGCCGCCTTCGCGATTGCGCCGATCGGAGAGTTCTCGTTCCTTCTCGCGCAGGAAGGTAAAAGTCTTGGCGTGATGACTCTGAGGGCCGAGCAAACGTTTGTTGCCGTGGCGGTGGCAACCCTCGCCGCGAGCCCTCTGCTCATCACAACCGGTCGATGGATTGCGGACCGGATTCACGAAAGCGTCTCCGATGAGGATGAACCTCGGCAGGAAGCCCTTAGGCGCCACATCGTCATCGTAGGTTACGGCCTCAATGGGCAGAACGTCGCGCGTGTACTCCAGTCGACCGGAATCGCCCACGTCGTTCTGGAGGAGGATGCGGACCGGGTGGCAGCTGCCCGCGCCTCGGGAAGCCGGGCAATTCTGGCCGACGCCGGCGATCCACACGCACTCGAGCTTGCCGGCATCTCGAAGGCGATTGCCGTCATCGTTGCGATTTCGGATCCGGATGGGACGAGAAGGATCGTGCGCTTTGCGAGGATTCAGAATCCCGACGTTCACGTCATCGTGCGCACGCGATACGTCGCCGAGGTCGATCGTCTTCGCGAGCTCGGAGCAAACGAAATCATCCCGGAAGAGTTCGAGACGTCGCTGGAAATCGTGACGCGCACGCTTCGACTGATGGGAATTCCGCAGAACGTGGTCGCGAATCAACTTCGTCTGCTCCGCGATGAGGGCTACAAAATGTTGCGGGATCCGGCGGTGCGTGCAACCGACGGACGTCGCATGTCGGCCATCTTCGCCGCCGGAACTTCTCAGACATACCTGGTGCTTCCGGATACATCTGCCGAAGGACGAAGCATCGACGAGCTACGCCTCGGCGATGAAGGCGTTGGGGTCGCGGCACTGCTGCGTGACGGAAAGGCGCTTTCGCCGCTCCCGACAACCGAGCCGCTCCGTACGGGCGACATCCTCCTTCTCGTCGCCGCACACGAGGAGTTGACGCGTGCAGTCGCCCGGCTCGAGCGGCCGTTGAAGAAAGAAGCCTCCGATGTCTGAACAGGAAGCATGGCGTCGCGAGCGCGAGGAGCTCACCGCCGCGCTGAAGGCGTCCACAGAACGGAACGAGCTTCTCGAGCGAGGGGCGCGATCGCTTCACCGGCTTCTCGAGATCTGGCGCACGCGTCTGAAGCAGGAGGAACAAACGCGCGCGATGCGACTGCGGCGCGCCGCGGTTCGCTGGCGCAGCCGGATCGAGCGGCGGAACCAGATGGGCGCCGCTTACCCTTGCGTGATCGGCGCAACAGGAGGATCCGGAACACGCGTCTTCGCCCGGATCGCTGCCTCCGGTGGTCTATGGATCGGAGGCGAGCTCAATGCTTCGTCGGACGCGCTTCCGATCGCGCGATTCATCGACGACTGGCTGCTGCCTTACAGGATCGGCGGAGCAGAGCGGCCGCCCCATGCCGCGCCTCCCGGCATGGACCAAGCCTTCGCTTCGACACTGGCGGAGCAGTTCAGCGGTGCACCGGAAGGTGCGCTCGGTTGGAAGTGCCCGCGCAGCATTTACCTCCTGCCGTTTCTCGCGCAACGGTTTCCCGATCTGCGTTTCATTCATGTCGTTCGAGACGGCAGGGACATGGCCCTGTCGTCGAATCAGCGCCAGCTGGCGCTCTACGGTCACCACCTCCTTCCGGCGGAAATGCAGGGGTGGCCCGAAGCAGAACGCTCCATTGCTTTATGGAGTTTCGTCAACAGCTGGGCCGCAGACTTCGGCGAGAGTCTCGGAGACGGATATTTGCGGATACGATTCGAGGATCTGTGCGCAAGACCGACGTTCTTCGCAACACAGATCTTCGATTTTTTCGAGCTCCCCGGCAAGCCGCGGCGGGCCTCGGAAATCGTTAGTCCTCCCGAGTCACTCGGCCGCTGGCGGCAGGCCGACCCAGCGCTCGTCGAGCGAATGGAAGCGATCGGCGGTGCTGCCCTCGAACGCTTCGGCTACAAATCATCGTAGCGGCGGATTCCGATCTGCCGCGGCTTTGCTCGCCTTCGGGACGGGGATAGGCATAATGTCCGAATGCCAGTCAGTCCAGGGGATCGCTTCGGGCGGTTCGAAATACTCACATCGCTCGGCACGGGCGGAATGGGAGAGGTCTTTCGTGCGCATGATCCGCAGCTGAACCGCGAGGTCGCAATCAAGCTGATTCAAACCGACATCGATACGCCGGGAACGGGGCGCGTGCGGTGCCGATGCTCTTGCAGCGGCTCATGAACGCCACATCGTCCACCGCGATCTCAAGCCGGATAACGTCTTCGTCACGCGACAGGGGGTTGTGAAGATTCTCGATTTCGGGCTTGCGAGGATAGGCGAACACAATACCGGGGTGGCTTCAGTCGATCCTACCGCCCGCCGTCTGACAGCTGCCGGAATCGAGTCTCGAGGAATGGCGTGGAGTGCGTCGAGAACGCACGCAGAAATCTGCCGCCCGATGTCGCTGAACGTGCTCATCGCCGCGGATCCCTGATGAGCCTGGCGAAGGCTGTCCGCTATGCCGACTCAGCCCTGGGTCATGCGTAATTCGCGGGGTCGAGCAGACGCCGAACAGCGACGACGCGATTCGCCGGCAGCCCGATCATCGATGCGTGCTTCCTGATGGTCTCCTCGTCCGGTGCGAGATAAACACAGTAGACCTTGTCATCCGTAACGAAACTGTGCAGCCACTGGATCTTCGGACCGAGCTCGCCCAGAGCCTCGAGTGAGCGGCGCGAGACATCGCCCAGCTGTTCTTCGGTCAGTTGGCCGGCTCCCGGGATGTCGCGCTCGATGACAAACTTCGGCATGGTGGCCTCCTTAGATCGGGGCATTATAGAACCAATTCCCTCCCCGTTCCCGATCAGCGCGCGCGAAGCTCCTCGCGCGCCTGTTCCGCCAGGAGCCGGAGAAGGGGCCGGTACCCGATCCTCGAGCAATCTGCAGAGAGGCGGGTTGCCGTCGAGCCGCTTTCGAGTTTCATCTTGAGACTGTCGAGATAGTGGATCTCGTCGCTGGGCAGAAAGGCCTCCAGGGAGGAGATCAGAGCGGTTGCGCGATCGCGATCCACGACACCGCGACGCGCCGCGCTCAACGCCGCATCCGTCGCACGTGCCATCGGTCGTTCATCGTTCGAGAGCATGATCGCCTTCCCCAGCGCCACGAACCCCAGGGTGTCGCACAGAGAGATCTGTTTGTCGATGCACCGAATCTCCGCTGCTACACCTCGGTGCGGCATCGGCCTGACATAGGCGTAACAGGTGTCGGGGTGCATGAAGATCGGTTGGCTGCCAATGAAGCCCGCGTACTCAGCAAGAGTCTCCAGGGGAGGCGGGATGCCACCCAGCGCCGGAATGGCCGAGAGTGCCTCGTCGTATGCGTCCATCCGGTTGCAGGCGATTCCGTTCGGAACTTCGTTCCGGAACGGGCTCGCTGCGCTGAGTCCGACGATCTCCGGAAGGACCGTCAGGACTTTGCGAAAGGTCCGGAATGCGTCCACTTCGTCGTCAGCGCCCAGGTTGATCTGATCCGCAGTGATGCTTCCCGCATGAGACTTGAACGGTGCACCGAGATGCTGGTGCAGCATCTCGAGCTTCCGGCTCGAAGACCATGCGTGTGCTCGTCCGTCGAGTAACGCGATCGGCAGGAGCATGGCTCCAGCACCGTCGAGAAGATCGATGAGCTCCCCGAGATCTTCTCGAAGCTGTGTTTCGAGCTCAACGATGGAAAAGAATGCATTCGAGCAGATCTCGATCTGTTCACGAACGGCCTCCGGCTTGAGGCGCGCGCCAAACTGCGAGTGCTTCTCCAGAATCGGGAGGCAGTCACGCAGCTCGAGAGTCTCCCGGTCGACGATGAAGTATTCGCTCTCGACGCCGACGAGGCGTCCGCGATAGGCGCTCGTTACGCTGTAGCCGTCATGGAGAATGCCATCGCCGGCAACCGAAAGCAGGCCGCCGGGTGCTGGATCCACTGGGATCGCGCTCATGATCGAAGTCCTCGTCTCTCTGTTTCGAACCACGCCTGCCTGGCGACGGCACGTCGCATCAGGTCGATGAGTCCTCGTACGGCAGCATCGAAGAATTTGAACGCGACGATCGAATGGCTGTCGAACAGCCGGTCGAATGTCGGCCGGTCGATCTCCAGCAGAATCGAGTTTTCTCTGGCCCATCCCTTTGCGCTGCGATCGCGGTTCGAGAAAAGACCGGCCTCTCCGAACAGGCTGCCGGGGCCCTGCAGAGCGAGCTTCTCACGGCGTCCGTCGCGATCGCTGCAGAGCTCCACGGCTCCCCGCACCGTGATGAATGACGAGCCGGGCGGATCTCCTTCGCGGAAGAGCACCGTGCCTTTCGGGACGAGAAGTTTGTTGAATTCAGCGAGCAGCGATGCGATCTCATCCGAATGAAAATCGGCGAGTACCGGAAGCCGCCGGAGATTCTCGATGTCGAGATCGGTCGCGGGATGACGAAAGGGAGCGAGATCCGGCGCCGGCTCGCCGCGAGGAGCGACGGAGGGACCCGGCTGATTCGTGCTGGCGATCCGTACGCTGATCAGGCCGGCAAGCTCGCGGAGAACTTTCGCAGCGCTGGGTCGATACGCGGCATGCAGCACCTCGAACGCTTTCCGATGCAGCGCATAGCCGCTCGTCGGTTCGAGTGCTCTCGCGGTCGCGGTTCGCTGTCCGAGGCTGACAAGCGCTGTCTCTCCGAGGATCGAGCCCGACTGGAGTGTGGCGATGGGAGTCTCTCCCGATCCCGCGATCTCGATGGAAAGCTGCACGGAGCCCTCGCGGATCGCGAACATCTCCTCCGCAGGCTCGCCCTGCCTGCAGAGCGTCTCTCCGGCTGCGAGCTCGAATGGCCGCGCTGTCCACGTCATCTCCTTCAGCTCTTCAGCCGAGAGGCTGGCGAAGAGCGGAAGTCGTGCGAAGAAGCCTGCGGTATCGATCGTCACGATCACACGTCCACGTCGGTTGCCTGAATCGAGATCCTGCCGCCGTCCCTGTTGACGGTCAACAGTGTGTATTCCGGAACCTCGATCCATTTGGAAACGTCGCGCGTCAACGGTTCCGAGGCAATGAGGATCGAATCGGCATCCTCGACTGCACCGGTCATCTGCCACTCGCCGTAATGAAGTCCGTAGTCCCGTCCCGTCGTGTACCAGAGCGATTGAAACATCCGGTTGCTCTCACTGATCCGTCCCTCGTAGCAGCCGAAGTCATAGGCGAATCGTGTGGCGATGAGGCTGCGTCCGTCGGTAACGAACAGATTCACCCCGGACGCCAGATCGATCCCGCGTCGTGTGCGAACGTCGCGGATGATTCGCAGAGCTCCGAATACCGCGTCCCGGATCTCCTCCGGCGCAAGGTCGTGATCGGGACCGTCGATCTGCGAGAGGACCAGCGCGTAGATCCATTCGCTGTCGGTCGTCCCTTCGATCTTCGATGCGAGCTCGGGACGGATGAACGGAAGGAGGTCGTACTTCATCTCCGCGAAGCGGTGGAGGCCACCGTTGTGGGCGAGTGTCAGCCGCGAGCCGGAGAATCGGAACGGATGCAGGTTGCTTCGTCCGACGTCGGCGGAACCGGCTTCGAAGTAGTTCGCGCCACGTACGTGCGCCACGATGCAGCTCCCATCGTAGGTCCGCGCGAGCGACATCAGATTGCGGTCGAACATCGGCAGGCCGGGATCCTTGTAGAGAAGCGCCTCCTCGTTCTCTTCCGCCGACCGCCACGCCGCCACTCCGAAGCCCGCGAGATTCAGTACGGCCATGATGCTCGGGTCGTAGGCCTGCCTGACAAGCGAACTGTCCGACTCATACAGCAGCGTGTTGAGTGAGAGGGGCGTCCCGAGGTAGCTGACGACGCGGCACATGGTCGTCCCTCAGCTTCGCTCTTGCAGCGCGCGCTCGATCCGATCGAGAGACTCGCTGATGATTTTCATGGACGTGGGGAAGGCGATCCTGATGTGTCCTTCGGCCGCCGGACCGAACCAGCGCGCGGCGCCGGGAACGACAGCCACGCGCGCCTTCTCGAGCAGATAGCCGGCCATCTCGATGCTGCTCAGGCCGTGCGCGGAGATGTCGGGAAACAAGAGGTAGGTTCCCTCCGGCGTTCTGCAGGTCACGCCGGGTATCCGGTTCAGTCGTCCGACGGCGTAGTCCCTGACTCTCGTCAGATGGCGGATGAATGCTTCGAGAAACGGGCGACCCCGTTCGAGCGCGAGCTCCGCTCCGACCTGGGAAAGCGTCGCGGCGCCCCACGCCGTCGTACGCGCCGTCGACGTCTCGATCAATCCCTCGAAGACCTCGGGCGTTGGCGCTACGAGGCATCCGATGCGAAGTCCGGAGAGCCCGAAATTTTTCGAGAAGCCGTAGACGGTGATCGTGCGGGCGGCGATCTCTGGAGAGAGAGATGCAATGCTGACGAACCGCCGCGGCTCGAAGACGATGTCGGACCAGATCTCGTCGTTCATGATCCAGAGGTCGTGCTCGACAGCGATCTCTCCGAGAGCACGGAGATCGCTCTCGGAGATCACGAGTCCGAGAGGGTTGTGCGGGTTGCAGAGACCGAGCATCTTCGTTCGCGGCGTGATCATACTTCTCACGCCTTCGATGTCGATCGCTCCCGTCTTCGTGTCGATCGGACTGAGGAGCGCTTTTCCTCCCGCCGCTTCAGCCGAAGCCTGAAAGAGGAAGTCGACGGGATCGAACACGATCGATTCATCGCCCGGACGCAGCACGTACTTCGCCGTGACGAACATCGCGGAAGCCGCCGAATCGGCCGCGAGCACCAGCTCGGGCGTGCATGCAATCCCCCGATGCTCGTTCATCATCGTCGAGACGGCGTTCCGGAATGAGGGAAGTCCCTCTGCGGGTCCGTACGAGAGCACGCCCTCTTCGAGGTACTCCTGCATTCCCTTCCGGATCTCCGGCGCAATCGGAAAATCGGAATCGGCGGCGGTGAGCACCAGGACGTCCTCAGGCTGCTGCGCCCACCTCATGTTGAACGCACGTTGCCGGAGCGCCGGCATGTTCACATTCTCGTCCTGGAACCAGTCGTCGTAGAGCATCAATTCTCCTGGAGGGGCATGAGCGTCGCGAGGTCGAGTTTCCCTGCAGATTCGGGAAACGGCGGATCTGCCGGAAACGCGGCAGGGTCGAGGAACGCCGATGCCCGCGCGCGGCCGTATTCGAGGTACACCTTCGTGACGTTCGCTCGCTTCCTGCTCCATCCGCTGAGTGTCGCGTCGTTGATCGGGGAATGCTCGAGCACGTCCGCCAGCGTCACGGCGTCGACGAGCGCGGAGTTGACTCCCTGCGTGCTGAAAGGCAGCAGCGGATGTGCGGCGTCGCCGACAAGGACGACGTTGTCGCGGAAGAAACGATCCAGTGGTTCCATATCAGCGGTCCGCCACACATACGAGTCCTCGAAGGCGGTGCGCTCGATCAGTTCGGGCAGCGGCCATGGCCAGTTCGCCACTTTCTCTGCGAGCTCTCGCCTGCTTGCGGAATCGTCAGCGACGATCCATCTGCGCGTGTCGTGCGTGATGTACCAGACGAGAGTCTCTTTGGACGTCGGAACGATGCCGGCTCCGAGTCCGCCGTCTGGATGCCTGAAGCGAAGGAGGGTCGAGCCGAGTTTCGCGACGATGTCGGGCGCGGTGACGTTCGAGATCAGTTCGGCAACATGACCGTGACGCGCACCGTGACCGCGGGCGACCCAGTCGCGGACGAAGGACCGCTGGCCATCGGCGCCGACGTACAGATCCGCCGTTGTTCCTGATCGGACAAAAGGGTTCGTGTCGGACTGGTCGCCGCCCGGCGCTTCATGGGAGTACTCGACAACGCCGTCGGGGAGTTGCTCCAGCAACAGCTCGATCAGAGCGGATCGCGCCATTCCCATGTGCGGTGCGAACGATCGCTCTTCGACGACGGTGCCATCGGAGTGCATGATGCGAGAACCGGTGGCCATGATCGACCGCGAGGCTGCGCGTTCCGCGAGGCCGAGTCTGGAGAGCGCGGCGACGCCGTTCTCCATGAGCAGGAATCCCATCCCTGAGCGCGATGGTCCCGGGGATTGCTCCCACACGCTGACGTCGAAGTCCGCCCTGCGCAAGGCGACCGCCGCCGCCAGTCCGGCGACGCCCGCTCCCAGGATGACCACACTGCCTCGCATCGGATTCGACTCCTCCATTGGGCGCCGCCCCAGGGCGCCGAGGCGCACCAAAACGACACTTCGCTCATTGAGGTCTGGAAGTCTTCGATCTTAACGGATTTCTTCTGGTGCGTGCGGGATCATGTGAAGGGCCCTCCGCGGCCCTGCCGTCGCGAACTACCTGTAGCGGCCGCCTGCGCGGCCGCGTTTGTTTCTTGCGTTACGCCTACCCCCGAGCAAAGGGCCAATGGCGTCAACTTAAGGCCTGCGCAGAAGACCAGAGATGAATGCCCCACAAGCCGTACCGCGCTAAACCTCTGGAACGAGGGACATCGGAATGTCCCTCTACTTCGCGCAAGTAGCGGCGGATTCCGATCCGCCGCTCTTCGGCCGTCTGGAACTCGCGCGTTATGGGGCAAACGACAAGTGTCGTGGCGTCAACTTAACGAAGGAAACGAATGCAGACGCCCCCCCTCGTGCTCTCCCTCTCCCCGCGAAGTCGGGGAGAGGGTGGCGCGCGGAATTCGTGCAGACCTTGAGGACTTGCCAGTTCGTCGCACGCCGGGAGAGGGGCGTTCGGGGCTTGCAGCGACTCCTGCCGGTCGGCTGCATTTGAATTGCCTTCGCGGCCCCTCACCCCTTACCCCTCTCCCCGTTCACACGGGGAGAGGGGAATTTAGCACCCGCGCAGACCTTAAGTTGACACCATGACTGCTACGGCGACGGCGACGGCAACGGCAACGGCAACGGCCACGGCGTAGCTTCGGTCAGGCGGTCGCGTGACGGATGTTGTACTTCCGCTCGACCTGCATGACGCCCTCGATGGAAGAGATCGACTTGATCACTTTTTCGAGGTGCTTGAGGTCGGCAATCTCGACATTCAACTCGATCGTGCCCCGACCGTCCGCCGTCCGGGACTCCAGATTCCTGATATTCGTCTTGAGATTCGCGATGGAGGAAACGACCCTGGCGAGGATCCCCTGCCGGTCTTCCATGACGATCTCGAGATCGATGTTGAATCTCGAGCCGCGATCGCCCGCCCACGAGACCTCGATCTCGCGGTCGGGGTTGAAGATCAGGTTCTTCACGTTCGGGCAGCTGGAGCTGTGAACGGCGATTCCCTTGCCGCGGGTGACGTAGCCGACAATCTCTTCCCCCGGCACGGGGTTGCAGCAGCCGGCAAGGTAGGTCATCAGGTCGTCGTAGCCTGTGACCTTGATCGTCTGGGCTCCGGTGAAGGGGAAGATTCTGCGCACGGCCTGCTGGAACGCCCCGGCCGGCTCCGGTTCCTTCTTTCCCTTGCCGGCGTCGGGCGCAAATCTCTCGACGATCGACTTGGCGGCGATCTTTCCATAGCCGATGTCGGCGTACAGCTCCTCCATCCGGGCGAGTCCGTACTCTGAAAGCACGCCGTCGAGGGCGTTCTCGGCAATCAGCTTCTTGAGCTGCACGCGCAGCCGTTTGGCTTCTTTCTCGAGAAGCTTGCGTCCGAGCTCGATCGAACGGTTCTTCTGCTCAGTGTTGAGCCAGTGGCGGATCTTGTGCCGCGCTCTCGAGGTGACGACCAGATTGAGCCAGTCGCGGTTGGGCGTCTGATTCGGCGCGGTGAGGATCTCGATGATGTCGCCGTTTTTAAGAGGAGTGCGGAGAGGCATGAGCTTTCCGTTCACCCGCGCGCCGACGCACCGATGCCCCACATCCGTGTGGATCCCGTACGCGAAATCGAGCGGCGTCGCTCCGCGAGGGAACGCGAACACGTCGCCCTTCGGAGTGAAGGTGTAGACCTCATCCGGATAGAGATCGATCTTCAGAGAGTTCATGAAGACCCGAGGGTCTTTGATGTCACTCTGCCACTCGACGACCTGCCTGAGCCAGAGGAAGTTCTCGTCGTCGCTCGACGGGCCGCCGCCCTCCTTGTATTTCCAGTGGGCCGCAATCCCCTGCTCGGCAACCAGATCCATCTCTCTTGTCCGGATCTGCACCTCGAAGGGCTGGCCCTTTTCGGCAACGACCGTCGTGTGTAGCGACTGGTAGAAGTTCGGCTTCGGCATCGCGATGTAGTCTTTGATACGGCCGGGCACGGGGCGCCAGGTCTGATGGATCATTCCGAGAGCGGCGTAACAGTCCTTGACGGTCGCGGTCGTGATACGGAAGGCGAGATAGTCGTACAGCTGTCCGATGTCGATCCCCTGCTTGCGCAGTTTCTGATGGATCGAATACATCGACTTGACCCGTCCGCTGACTTCGCACTCGATGAGGTTCTCGCCCATCTTCCAGCTGAGAGTCTCGCGGATCCTGTCGACAATCTCCCCCGACACGGCCATCTTCCCTTCAACGGCACGCGCGAGCTCTTCGTAATCGCGAGGGTGAAGATTGCGGAACGACAGATCCTCCAGCTCATTTTTGATCCTGCCCATTCCGAGCCGGTTGGCGATCGGGGCGTAGATCTCGAGAGTCTCTTTCGCGATTGTCAGACGGCGATCCTCCGGCATGTGCTGGAGTGTCCGCATGTTGTGCAGCCGGTCGGCGAGCTTGACGAGCACCACGCGGAGGTCCGAGACCATCGCGAGGATCATCTTGCGGAAGGTTTCGGCCTGTTGCTGCTCTTTCGAGACGTATGCGTACCGCGAAATCTTCGTCACGCCATCGACCAGCTCCGCCACGTCGTCGCCGAAAACTTCCTGGAGTTTGTCCTTGGTTGTGAGCGTGTCTTCGAGAACGTCGTGTAGAAGACCGACCGCGATCGACGTTTCATCGAGCCTCATGTCCGCCAGGATGTAGGCGACATTGAGAGGGTGAACCAGGTAGGGCTCGCCCGAGCGGCGGACCTGACCTTTGTGTTCCCGGGCCGAGAAGATGTAGGCCTTCTGAAGCAGTTCCTCATCGAAGCCCGGCTTGTAGGACTCCACCTTATCGAGGATCTGTTCGAAACGGATCATAAGCGTCTTCTCAGCCGCCGGAACGGCTGCGAGCGAGTATAACGCGGCGACAAGGCTGTCCATTCTGCAAGGAAGGGAGGGGGCCGTCGCTGTCGCCGTTGCCGTAGTCGTGCCCATTGCCATTGCCGTCGCACGTCGCCGTCGCCGTGCTCTCCCTCTCCCCGCGAAGTCGGGGAGAGGGTGGCGCGCGGCCATCCGCGCAGACGTCGAGGACTTGCGAAATCGTCGCGCGCCGGGAGAGGGGCGTTGGGAGCTTGCAGCTTCTGAAGCCAACGCCAACACTCGGGTAGCTTGCACGGCCCCTCTCCCCTTGCCCCTCTCCCCTTGCCCCTCTCCCCGTTCACACGGGGAGAGGGGAATTCATCGGCTCGGAACGATCCAGCTTCTTCCACTGTCCGACTGGAGGGCTTCGCCTCGGAAGTTGAAATGCTCGAGCATCACTTCGGGACGCATGACTTCGCGGGGAGGGCCTTCCAGGACCAGACGGCCGCCGTTCATGACGAGCATCCGATCTGCGCATGCCGAGCTCCAGTTCATGTCGTGCGAGATGAAGACGACCGTCGATCCCTTCACGTCGACGATTGTTCGCAGCATCTCGACGAAGCGCTGCATGTGCTCGAGGTCGAGCGCGGCGAGTGGCTCGTCGAGCAGGATCAGCCGCGGTTGTCCGGCAAGGACACGGGCGAGAAAGACGCGCTTCCTTTCTCCGCCGCTCATCTCTTCGAGAAGCCGGTCCGCCAGATGAGACGCGTCGCAGTCCGCCAGCGCCTGTTCGGCCAGCGCATAGTCTTCTTTCGATTCCCATCGAAAGCGTTCGAGAAACGGAGCGCGCCCGGAGAGAACGACATCGATCGCACGCATCGGAAGAAGCCATTCCGGCTCCTGGGGAAGGTAGCCGGTCTCGCGCGCGAACTCACGACGATCCCACGCAGCGAGCGGGCGATCGAGCAGCCGAACTTCTCCGCGCTGCGGATCGAGCGCGCGCGCCATCAACTTCATCAGCGTCGACTTGCCCGAACCATTCGGCCCCGTCAGAGAGACGAGCTCCCCTTCGCGAAACCGTGTCGTCACCGAATCGACGCCTCCGCCTTTCGCGTACGCATAGCCGACCGAGGAGAGCTCCATCATCGCGCCAGTCTCCGGAGCAGCACGAGAAAGAACGGGACACCCAGCAGCGCGGTCAGCGCGCCGATGGGCAACTCGCCGGGCGCCATGATCGAACGCGACAGCGCATCGGCGAGAACGAGAAGCGTTCCGCCGCCCAGTGCTGCGAGTGGAAGCAGCACACGGTAGTCGTGTTTCCAGATCATCCGGATCGCATGCGGCACGAGAAGCCCTACGAAGCCGATGATTCCGCTGACAGAGACCGCGGCTCCCGTCGCCAGCGACGAGACGAGAAAGACGATCAGAACCACGGCGTTCGTATTCACGCCGCGCGAACGCGCGTCATCCTCTCCGAACGCCATGAGCCGAAGTTCTCCGCCGTAGGCGGCAAGCGCGATCAGGCTGAGAGTCAGCACCACGGCGAGCATCACGACGTCGCTCCACGACGCGCTGAAGAACGTACCCATCATCCAGCGGAGCGCCGCTGAGAGGTCACTCCCGCCAGTGAGCGAAAGGGCAAGGAGAATCAGCGCGGAGAAGAATGCATTCAACACCAGACCGGCAAGCAGAAGCCGCGACGGATCGATCGTGAGCCCTCTTCGCGCGAGAAGCAGCACGGCAGCCATCGCAACGCATGCCCCTCCGAAAGCAACAGCGGGAATCACGCCCGGGATGCGGGCGAGCCCGAGCGCAGTCGCTACTGCAGCGCCGCAGGCGGCACCTCCGGAAACTCCGAGAATGAAGGGGTCCGCCAGAGGGTTCCGGAGCAGCGTCTGGAACGTCAGACCGGTCACGGCGAGAATCGCTCCCACGAGCGCCGCGAGAAGAACGCGTGGCAACCGGATCGAATAGAAGATCGTTTCCGCGATCGGATCTCCCGCGAGTACGGCGGCGATCGACAGGCGCGCCGCGCCAAACTGTGTTGCCACGAGAACGGCGATCACGAGCAGAGGTCCAAGAATCAGGATGCCGTTTCTCAGCGCGCGCGCAGCCCCTGTCTGCTTCATCGATCCTTCTCCCACGCATCGACGATCGCATTGATCGCTGCAGCTGCCTGCGGCAAACGGGGTCCGGGACGCATGAAGAGATCCTCGTCGACGGGATGCGCAGTGACAGCACGATCCTTCCGGCGCTCATTGACCAGGGCGATGAGAGCATCGGGAGGGGCGGTGCGACTCGGGTAGAGAACGATATCGGGAGGGTTTGCGACGACTGCTTCGGTGGAATAGAGCGATCGCTGCGCACCGTCCGCAGCGGCGTTGACGACTCCTGTCAGTTCGAGCAGATCGCCGAGATGCGTTCCGGGAACTGCGACATAGAGTGGCTCCGGATAGATAACGAAGAGAACGCGCGGGACGACTGCACGCGTCCGTTTCTCCGCCTCGAGGCTTGCCTCGAATTCGCGCCGCGCCTCGGCGACGCGCGGCGAGCGCAGGATCGCGCCCACCCGAGACATCGCCGGTCCGATCTC
>JBGSYJ010000397.1:0-3547 GCA_041750915.1 Thermoanaerobaculia bacterium
CCGAGCGGGCCGCTGCGAAGATCACGACCGCGACGAGAATCTTCTACATCCTCGCTCTCCTGAAGGTCTTCGGCCTCCTCACCGCCCTCCGTCTCCTTGGCCCCGAAGCGGAGGCACGCGCCTTTCCGACACCCGAAGGACTCGATCCCCGAAACGCCGCCATCCTCCTCGTCCTCTGGTACCTCGCGGGCGCCGTCCTCTGCATCGTCCTCGCGCGGGGCATCCAGGCCCGCCGCGTCTGGGCCCGGAACCTCGGGCTCCTGTACGGCGGCTTCCACATCGCCGGCCTCCTCTTCGTCGGCCGCGCCGGCGTCCCGGCCGTCGTCAACGGCCTGCTCGGCGTCATCATCACCGTCACCCTCCTCCTCGCCGCAGGCCTCGGAGCCTTCGACCGGGGACCGGCGGATCCTGAGGGCGTTTCCGGGTGAGCCGGGCCATGGAAGTAGTTCGGGCCTCCTTCGGTTAATGCATCCGAGTACGAAAGGTCCGATGGCCGACACAAAAGCAAAACCGAAAGAGAAATGGACAACATCACTCTGGCGTGAGTGGGTGAAACCTCTCGTGCTGGTCATCGCGATCATGGCGCCGCTCCGCTCGGCCGTAGCCGACTGGAACGACGTGCCGACCGGATCGATGAAGCCGACGATCCTCGAAGGCGACCGCGTCGTCGTGAACAAGCTCGCCTACGATCTGAAGATCCCCTTCACGACGAGACATCTCGCGCAATGGGACGATCCCATGCGCGGCGACATCGTCGTCTTCTGGTCGCCTGCGGACGGCAAGCGGCTCGTGAAGCGCGTCGTAGCTGTCCCGGGAGATAACGTGGAGCTGCGGGAGAACGTCGTCTTCATCAATGGCGTTCCCGCTGAGTACGGCCCGCTCCCCGAAGAAGTGATCCAGGACATGCAGGCATTCGACCGTATGGGCTCGGAGTTCGCGGTCGAGACCATCGGGACCCGCTCGCACGCGGTCATGGCGCGGACGAACGCCCCCTCGATGCGCTCGTTCGGACCCGTCACCGTACCTGCCGCTAACTATTTCGTCATGGGAGACAACCGCGACGAGAGCTACGACAGCCGCTGGATCGGCTTCATCGAGCGCCGCCGGATCGTCGGCGAAGCCGTCGCCGTGGCGTTCTCGCTCGATCGCGAGCGCTACTTCCGCCCCCGCCTCTCCCGCTTCTTCGAAGGCCTCGAGTAGCCTCACACTGAAGCATTCAACCTGCCGCCCATGTGGCAGGGCCTTCCCAGGCCCTGCCTTTTCGAGCAGTTAAGGAGGTACGACACTTGGAGCATTCATCCATGTGGCAGGGCCCTCCGAGGCCCTGCCTTCTCCAGCAGTAAAGTTGTACAACACCTGGAGCCTCCATCCCGAACCCCATTCCGGCCCTTTTCCTGCATAGCCCTTTTCCCGGATACGACCGAGTCTCAGGGAAGCAATTCCCGACCCGGATCGTTGTAGAATGACCAACCTTCACCTCCGGACCGCAGCCAACACTCCGGAGCGTCAAATGGAAAGACTTACAGGCGCCACCGAGGCGCGACAGGGGTGACTTATCAGCAACCAGACCGCCGTAAAACGTGAGAAAGACTGGGTCAACATCATCTTTCTGACAGCTACACCCCTCATCGCGACCATTGGAACCGCCTGGTACACCTGGCACAACGGGATCGAGCTCTGGATGCCGATCCTCGCCCTCGTCATGTACCTCCTGGTCGGAGTCTCGATCACGGCCGGCTATCACCGCTTTTTCTCCCACAAGAGCTACGAAGCGTCGCGTCCGCTGCAGGCGTTCTTCGCCTTTTTCGGCGCCCTCGCCGCGCAGAACTCCATCCTCTGGTGGTCCTCGGCTCACCGCATCCATCACAAACACGTCGATGACGACTGGGATCCGTACAACATCCGCCGCGGCTTCTGGTGGGCGCACATCGTCTGGATCTTCAACAAGAACCCGAACAAGCCGACGTTCGACAACTCACCGGACCTTCTGAAGAATCCGATCGTCATGTGGCAGAACCGGTGGCACAAAGTGATTCTCATCGTCGGAGGCTTCGGCATCCCGGCACTCATCGGCGCTGCGTTCGGCGATTGGGTCGCGGGGCTCCTGTGGGGTGGCTTCGTCCGTCTCGCGGTCATTCACCACACGACGTTCTTCGTCAACTCGCTCGCCCATTTCTGGGGAGAGCGAACCTTCGCCGAAGAAGTCTCGGCTCGTGACAACTGGGCCGTCGCGCTTGTGACGATGGGTGAGGGCTATCACTCCTTCCACCACCGCTTTCCCGCCGATTTCCGCAACGGCGTCCGCTGGTTCCACTGGGATCCGGCCAAATGGTTCATCGCGACGATGAAGATGCTGGGGCTCGCGGGCGATCTCCGCACGACTCCTGCTCCGATGATCGAGCAGGCTCGCATGATGGCAGCCGTCAAGCGCGTCGAAGCGCGCATCGAGACAGCCCCTTCGCATTACGGAGACGAGATCCGTCTTCGCATTGCCAACGCGCGTGAAGCGCTCGAGCAGTCATTCGCCCTCTGGAGGCAGCACGCCGAAGAGAAGCGGGACGGCCTGAGCACGGCGTGGAAGGCGACGCGCAGGCGCTCGAAGCTCCGCCTCAAGGAAGCACGCCGCGACTGGCGCGCAGCGATGCGCATGGCAGCGAAGCTTCCGGAAACCGCCTGATCGCTGACTCGTGCGCGCTCTTCCTCACGGCTGGAGCGAGCACACGTTCGATCACGACGGCGTCGGCATTCATTACGTCGAAGCAGGGAGCGGTCCGCTCGTCGTCTTGCTCCACGGCTTCCCGGAATTCTGGTACGGGTGGCGAGAGCAGATCGGGCCGCTTGCGGATGCCGGCTATCGCGTCATCGCGCCCGATCTCCGCGGCTACAACCTCTCGGGCAAGCCGCGCGAGCTCTCCGCCTACACCGTCGCGAAGGTCGCTGGCGACATCGGCGCGCTGATCGGAAAACTGGCGGCACCGAACGAGCGTGTATTTCTCGTCGGGCACGACTGGGGCGGGATCATCGCGTGGGTCGTCGCGATGATGTTCCCGGAACGCATCGCGCGACTCGCTGTCCTCAACGCGCCTCACCCTTCGGCCGTTCGAGCGGCATCAAAGAAGCCCCCACAGATGCTCCGCTTCTGGTATCAATTCTTCTTTCAGCTTCCCTGGCTTCCGGAGCGAATGCTTCGCGCGAATGAATTCAAGATGCTGCGCGGCGTTTTGCGAAAGCAGGCGATGAACAAGGCAGCGGTCAGCCGCGAGGTACTCACACAATATGTCGAGGCCTGGTCGCAACCGGGCGCGATCACGGCGATGCTCGCCTACTACCGCGCCGCATTCCGCCGCCGTCCCGGCATACCGAGAGGCAGCGCGAAACAGATCGAGATGCCCGCGCTCCTCGTCTGGGGTCTCCGCGATCCCTTCTTCACGCGGGAAGCGATGGAGTCGTCGGTGAAGTGGGTGCCCGGACTTCGGATCGAGAAACTGCCCGAGGCCGGACACTTCGTCCAGTCCGACGACCCGGAGCGAGTGAACGCCCTGCTGCT
>JBGSYJ010000398.1:0-13355 GCA_041750915.1 Thermoanaerobaculia bacterium
CTCCGTTCCTGCTACCCTATCGCCGATGAGATCCCTATTCGGTACAGATGGCATTCGCGCACGCGCTGATGAGTTTCCCCTTGATGCAGCGACGATGTTTGCACTGGGAGAAGCGCTCGCGCACAGGCTCGACGCTGAGCAGCATCCTTTGATTCTCCTGGGCATGGACACTCGTGAGTCGGGTCCGCGCATCGCTCACGCGTTGATCGCCGGCATCGAGGCGGGCGGTGGGCGATCTGCGTTCATCGGCGTCGTCCCGACTCCAGCTGTTGCCTATCTCTGCCGGACTTCCAGCGCTGCCGCCGGTATCTCCATCTCCGCCTCGCACAATCCCTTCGAAGACAACGGAGTGAAGGTGTTCGGCGGAGACGGAATGAAGCTGTCGGACATTCTGGAAAAGCAGATCGAGGAAGAGTTGCTCGCTCTGAGGCGAGAGGGGCTGACGGTCGACGACACTCCCCTCGACGAAGATCCCGCGTTGATTGGCAAGTATGAAGACTTCCTCGTTGGCGGCCTTCCTACCGGCGCGTTGAAAGGCCAGCGCGTCGTTCTCGATACGGGTCACGGCGCCGCCTTTCGCATTGGCCCCGACGTGTTCCGCAGGGCAGGCGCCGAAGTGACGGTGGTGAATGCCGATCCGACCGGCAGGAACATCAATGAGATGTCGGGTGCTCTCCATCCGGAAGGCCTTGCTGATGTCGTTCGTGAGAAGGGCGCACACCTCGGCATTGCGTTTGACGGAGACGCTGATCGCGCCATTTTTGTCGACGATCAGGGAGCGGTGCGCAACGGTGACGAGATCCTCTTTCTCTGGGCGTTGCGGGAGAAGGCCGAAGGAAAACTCAAAGGCGACACCGTGGTCGCCACGGTCATGTCGAACCTCGGGTTCGAAAAGCAGCTCGAGGCCGAAGGTATCCGGCTCCTGCGGGCCGGTGTCGGTGACAAGTACGTGCTGGAAATGATGATCGAGAACGGCGCGCTTCTTGGCGGCGAGCAGTCCGGGCACATCATCGACCTGCTCGTCCATACCACGGGTGACGGTCTGCACACCGGGCTCATGGTCAGCCAGCTGCTGCATGACTCGAAGAGACCGTTCTCAAGACTCCGCACCTTCGAGCCGATGCCCCAGGTTCTGCTGAACCTCAGGGTCAGCTCCAAGCCTCCGATCGAGTCTCTCGAAAACTACCCCCGAGTGGCCGCGGAGTGCGAGACAGCCCTCGATGGTCGGGGCCGGATCCTCGTTCGCTACTCCGGGACCGAAAACCTGGTCAGAGTCATGGTCGAGGGTGAATCGGACGAGGAAATCCGCGAGATCGCCGGCCGTCTGCAGGACGCGCTGCGCTCGGAGATCGGGTGTGAGGAGGTATGAGCCAAGTGTCATCCTGAGCGCAGCGAAGGATCTTCTTGCGGGGATCGAGCGTCGCAAGAAGATCCTTCGCTGCGCTCAGGATGACAAGTCCGTCAGGTCCTCGGGTCTGCGGTTGGGTTCAACCCGGATTTTCATTTCCCACAAACCGCTGGCTTATGACGCGCTCGGTTGGTATATTGCGCCATTCTTTGCCCCGGTCAGGGCTGAGATTACAGGATTGGTGGAGACGATATGCCGACCGTGAAGGTCAAGAAGTCGGGTGGTGCATCGCCTTCGAAAAAGAAGGCAACGGCTCCGGCCCGAAAAGCTCGGGCGACTAAACCATTGAAATCAAACAAGAAAGCTTCCGTCCGGAAGCCAGCTTCCAAGTCGCGTCCAGCAGCGGCGAAACCCAAAGCGCCAGTCCGAAAGCCAGTCGGGAAGAAGAAGTCCCCCCGAAAGTCTGCCAGCAAGCTGAGTCAACGGGCCGCGGCAAAGGCGGTTCCGCGCCGCGCCTCAAAGGCCGTGAAGAAACTCGTCAAGAAGGCCGCTGTGGCAGCGAAAGCTGCGACCAGGCGGGTCACGAAGGCGAAGTCGTCCGCGAGGACCTCAGAGCGCAAGACTCTGCCGAAACGGCTAACTGCCGCAAAACCGGCTGTGCCTGCCCGTCGTGCCGCCGCAAAGCAGGCCGGTCGTCCCAAAGTCACCGCTTCAAAGGGTTCCACCCAATCGCGTTCCCGCGTCGCTGCGATCCCGGAAGCAAAGACCAGGAAGCCGGCGGCCCCCGCCGTTGCGACGAAACCGGCCGAGAAAAAGCCGATTCAGGAAAAGCCCAAACCGGCCCCGAAGAAAGCGCCTGCCCCCCGTGGCACCCGACGTTCTCGCTCACGAGTCTCGGCGTCCGACGGTCCGATGGCGAACTGGCTGACTCCTGAGAACAGACCGCGCCCCTCCTCGTTCATTCCCGCACCTCCACGTGCCGAATCACCTTCTCTCGTAGCGGCACCGCCGGCATCGTCTGATCGCCTCGTGCATCCGGAATCTGTCGAGGAACATGACCCCGGAATGCGCAGCTTTCCGGTGCGGGTCGACATCGAACAGAGCGCGGGAAGGATTTACGTCGTGACGAATCCCGAGCAGCTTTCTCTACGCGTCGGTGAAGGCGTGGAGTGGGATTTCCGATACTTCGGTGGCGCCGACGCGATCGTCGAGGAGGTCATCATCGATCTCGACAAGCCGAGCCCGTTTTCGAAGACCACGTTCAAGTCCCTCAAGCCCGGCAGCGCGCGACCTCACCGACAGCTTTCGGGTCCGGTGGCTCCCTCCGCGGCCGGCAAGCGCTTCCAGTACACGATCCGCTGCCTGAATCTGATCAAGCGTGAAGTCGGGACCGGCAAACCGTATCTGGTCGTGAGCTAGTAAGTATCGACCGGCTATCCTCACGGCCCGTTGCCGTTGCCGTTGCTCGTCGGCCTGCCGTGGACGGCGCATCGTAACCTGCCGTTGCCGTTGCCGTTGCCGTTGCCGTTGCCGTTGCCGTTGCCGTTGCCGTTGCCGTCGCACGTCGCCGTCGCCGAAAAGAATGGTGGCCCGCGACAGGCGAAGCCCAGTGACCGGCCAGGCAAGACCGAAGCTTTCAGCACCCGGATCGGATCAAGGATTCACGTTCCGCTAGTCGTGCTGGTCGAGAGATGCTCTTTTTCGGCAACGGCAACGGCAACGGCAACGGCAACGGCAACGGCAACGGCAACGGCGACGGCAACGGCGAGGGCGAGGGCAACGAGCGACGAGCGACCTTACCCCGTGTTGCGCATCCCGGCCGAAATCCCATTCACCGTCACGACAAAAGCGCCGCGCAGTTTGTCGTCCCCATCTTTCCGGTACCTTCGAAGAACTTCCGCCTGCACCAGATTGATCGGGTCGACGTACGGATTTCTCACGTCGATCGACCGGCGGAGCACGGGATTCGATTCGAGAAGCTGCTGATGACCGGTGACCTCGCGGACCAGCCCGGAGGTCCGGTCGAGCTCGGAGCGGAGCTCGCGCCCGATCTCCCACAGCTCCTCCGGGACGAGCAGCCTTTCATAGTGCGCGGCAATCGCCGGCTCCGCCTTCGCCAGCACCATCTCCATCAACTCGATCATCGAGCGGAAGAACGGCCAGTCCCGATACATCACATGCACGATTCGATCGTCTTCAGCCGCCTCGATCGCAGCTGCGAGACCGAGCCACGACGGAAGAAGCAGCCTGCACTGCGTCCATGCGAACTGCCACGGGATTGCGCGGAGTGATTCGACACCGGACTTCGATCCCGCCCGGCGCGCAGGACGGCTGCCGATGTTCAGTTCGCCGAGCTCGACCTCCGGCGTTGCGTATCTGAAATACTCGACGAATCGGGGAGTGTCATAGACCATGCTCCGGTACCTCTCGCGCGAGCCGGCCGACATCGTCTCAATTGTTTCTCGCCACTCCGGCCGCGGAGCATCAGTCGGCGCAAGTGTCGCGTCGAGCGTTGCAGTGGTGTAGATCTCGAGCGTTCTCAGCGCAATGCCCGCCAGCCCGAATTCAGCCTGAATCATCTCCCCCTGGACCGTGACGCGAAGTCTTCCATCGATCGAGCCGGGAGGCTGCGACGCGATTGCCAGGTACGTCGGACCGCCCCCTCGCCCCACGCTCCCGCCTCGGCCATGGAAAAGAGTCAACTGGACGCCTTCCGCCCGACAGACATCAACGAGCTTCTCCTGAGCCTTGTAAAGCTCCCAGGCAGCGGCGAAGCGTCCCGAGTCTTTGGAAGAATCGGAATAGCCCACCATGATTTCCTGTCTGTTGTCGATCGAGTTCCGGTACGGCTCGATGCTCAGCAGACTCTCCACGGTCGTAGCCGCCCGCTGCAGATCATCGACCGTTTCGAACAGAGGCACGATTCGAAGCGGGCGAGGGACATTCGTTTCTTTCTGAAGAAGGGCAACTGCGAGAACGTCAGACGGTTGGCTCGCCATCGTGATGACGTAAGCTCCCAGCGATTCCGCAGGGATCATCGAGATCGCATGGAACGTTTCGAGAACATCCCGGTCGTCTTCATTGAGTTTCAGATCAGGTGGAATGAGCGGACGGCGCGACCGAAGCTCGGCGGCGAGGAACTGCTGTCGCTGCTCCTCGTCCCATTCTGCGTAGCTGCCGATCCCGAGCTCGAGAGTGATCGCATCGAGCAACGCCGTGTGCCGCGCCGAGTCCTGACGGATGTCGAGGCGGACGAGCGTGAGACCGAAGCACCTGACCCGGCGGATCAAATCGAGCAGCCGTCCTTCTGCGATGAGGCTATTCCCCGTTTCATGCAGCGAGCGATAGCAGAGGTTGAGCGGCTCGAGAAGCTCATCGACCGCCGCGTATGGCGAAGGCCTGCCGCTGCTCGAGTCGACCCGCGGCCACTGCTTCCATCCCGGCGGAGTTCGCAATGCGCGGTCGAGTGTGCGGATGGTTGCAGTGAGGCGATCGCGCACGATCCGAAGCAGCGCGCGGTACGGCTCATGGGTCTCGACGCCCAGCTCCTCGTTCAGCTCCGCAGAACCGGAGGCCATCGACAGGACCGAGCGAAGCGTGTCGATCTCGCGGAGATACAAGTTCGCAGCCGCCCATCGGGAGAGCAGACATGCCTTGCCAGTCACCTCCGGTGTGACGTTTGGGTTGCCGTCGCGATCTCCGCCGATCCACGAACCGAACTTCACCGGAATCGTCTCGATCGGTAACGACCGACCCGTATGCTTCTTCAGCGCTCGATCGAGTGTTCGCATGTACTGCGGAAGTGCGTCCCAGAGAGTCTGCTCGAATACGAACAGGCCGCCCTTCACCTCATCGAGCGGATCCGGCTTCGAATGACGCACCTCGTCGGTTTCCCATGCCGCGATCACCTCGCGCTGAAGCGCCTCTTCGACCTCATCGCGTTCCGGAGCCGTCAGATCGTCGTGATCGCTACGCGCAAGAAGGTCCGCAATGCGCCCATGCTTCTGCAGCAGCGTCCTTCGGACGACCTCGGTCGGGTGTGCGGTCAGTACGAGCTCGACACAGAACGTCGTGACTGAGTCGAAGAGCTGATCACTGCTGATGCCCTGATCGCGCAGCCTTCCGAAGACTTCATCGCAGGAGCCCTCCTGCGGCTGAGCGTCGGGATCACGCTGGTAGTCGCGGCGTCGCCGCACGCGATGATGCTGTTCGGCAATGTTCGCAAGATTGAGAAAGTGCGAAAACGCGCGCGCCACCGGCAGCGCCTCTTCAGCGGGCATCGCGGCAAGAAGCTCCGCGAGGTTTTCGAAATCGTGCTCACTGCCCGCCCGCCCGCTCTTCGACAGCGCCCGCACCCGTTCCACCACTTCGAACAGCTCATGGCTCTCCTGCGAGCGCAACGTCTTGCCGAGAAGATCGCCGAGCAGGTGAATGTCATCTCGAAGAGGCTTGTGGGGATCGTCAGACATCGGGCAAGTCTACTACCTGAAGAACGATGAACCGCCACATGTGGCAGGGCCTTCCCAGGCCCTGCCTTTTCGAGCAGTGAATCTGTACGACACCCGGAGCCTGCACGATTCATGGTGCTCAGGATGACACTAGTCTCATTTAGCCCCCGACCCCGCGATTCCGAGGTAGCATTCTCGTATGAGCGGCAAGCGGGGAGCGATTTATGAGGATCTGCTCGCAGTCCCGGAGCACAAGGTTGCGGAGATCGTGGAAGGCGATCTCTTCGCGTCGCCGCGACCGAGAATCCGGCACGCGAGGGTCGGGACCGCTCTGGTCGGCGCGCTTTATGACCAGTTCGACCGCGGACTGAGCGGTCCGGGAGGGTGGTGGATTCTGTACGAGCCCGAACTGCATCTCGGCGGCGACATTCTCGTCCCCGACATTGCAGGGTGGCGCCACGAGACGATCGAGGTGCTACCTGATGATCCGGCGTTCACCGTGGCCCCCGACTGGGTTTGCGAGATCCTCTCGCCTTCCACTTTCGAGCTCGATCATCAACGAAAGTGTCCCGCGTACGCCCGGAATCATGTGACCTGGCTCTGGCTGATCGATCCTGGCGAGCGCACGCTCGACGTATATCACCGCGACGGCAAACGGTGGGCGAAATCCGAATCGCATCGGGCGGACGACCGAGTGCATGCCGAGCCGTTCGAAGCCGCGGAGCTCGATCTGTCGCTGCTCTGGCCGTAAACGCGGTCAGCCTCGCTCGAATGCTGCCCCTGGGTCGCGTGGAGATTCTCAATTTTTGTAGTAAGTTGAATTCATCCCCCATGCCGGTGGGAGGCAGTCTCTAGTTTCGAGCCGGAGGCCGACGATCGCTGTGGTGTTGGCTCAGCCACACTGCTCGGGGTGGAATCGACAATCACGCGACACCCTGCGCGAGGAGCATCAAATGATCTCAGTGCTTCGAATGCTGATCCTTGCGGCGTTGCTGGCTTCGTCTGCAGCTGCCTCCGACGAGTATCTCCGTATCATCCCGGAAGCGCCTGATTCCGACGATACGATAGTGGCCGAGATGGGAGGAGTGTGGAACAACAGCTGCGTGCCGCGGGATCCTTCCGTGACACGGGTCGGTAACACAATCAAGGTGCAGCTCGATCGAACAATGGGCTTCTGCTTCCAGGTCTTCACATCCTGGAGTGAAACGGTGAATCTCGGCAAGCTCGATCCAGGTCTCTACCGTCTCGAGGTAACCATCGCTGGGGATTCCACGTCGCGACCGGAGTTCACGCTAATGTTCTCGGTCACCGATGCCACACCACCGCCGCCCTGCGCGCAGCCAGCCATCATGACCGAGCCGCTGGACGTGAGTTCTGCCGGAGGCGTCGTGACTCTGACCGTCGCTGCGAGCGGCACGGCACCGTTGCAGTATCAATGGTACAGAGGAAGCCGGGGCGACACGGCAAACCCGATCGGCGGAGCCGTGTCCGCTTCGGTGATCACACCTCCGTTCGCCTCGGGCCAGACGACTGCCCGCTACTGGGTTCGTGTGATCAACGCATGCGGACAAGCTGATAGCCGCACAGCCGTGGTATCGCTAACCGATCCGTGTGCATCAGTGCCGCTCGAGGCGGTTGCATTCGAATACAGAGGCGCCATTTCCGGCTGTGCCCCGGGAGCGGTGAGCTGCCTTCCAGGCGAGCTGATTCGATTCACTCCGGAGCTGTTCGTGAACGGTTCCCTCTCCTGTCTTGACCGTATCGTGGAGAGCAGCACGTTCGACTGGAACTTTGGTGACGGCCGGATCTCGAGCGAGAGAAGCCCTTCGCACGCGTTTTCCGGAAATGGGCCGTACACAGTCACTCTCACAGTGACGCACGCGAGCGGCCAGAGGCAGGCCACGCAGCGGTTCGAGTTTGCTCCACAGGTCGTGATCACCGGATTTCCGGCGGCGATTGTCGGCTCGACCGGGGGAGGCGATACGACTTCCTACACGTTGCGCAACGTTGGCGGAACGTCCACAACGGTGAATCTTTCGCGGCAGGGAACATTCTTCTCGCAGAGCCCTGAGTCGTTCACACTCGCGCCGGGCTCCTCCCGGCAGATCACCATCACATCCCTGCCCGTGCCCGAGGGGCGCAGCGAAGGAAGGTCGATCGTCTCGGGACAGGGCGTCCCGGCAGGAACCTTCGCACCGATCATCATTTTTGCCGTGGCCCCGCCCATCGGCAACGTCGTCGGCGTCACGATCACCACCCGTGTGGATGTGAGCTCACCGGTTGGTGCACCGATCGTAACGGGGACTGCGTCCTTCACCAACTCTGGCACCGCGACCTTGACAGGCGTGCTCGCGGCGGATGTGCCGTGGCTGATTCCCTCCCCGGACATTGTGAGCATTGCTCCAGGCCAGGTCAGGGAAGTCTCTTTCACCATCGATCCTGGTCTGCGGCCGGACGGCGGCGGCATCGGAACTTACGTCGCGGAGCTCTCACTCGTTTACCGTCTCGGTACGGGCCAGATCAGCAAGCAATCCGATGCCGACTCCTCGACTCGACCGACGGCAGGAACGGGCTCGGCCTCGACCAGCGCTACGGTCTCCCATACTGCTTCTGCAGCAGCTCCCGCAGGCGTTGCTCCGCCCCTTCGGGAGGGCGAGGTCGCGATCTTCCTTCCAGGGATCGCGCACGTGCCGGGAAGCGTGGGGGTCTTCAAGTCCGACCTTACGCTGACGAACCTTACTTCGCGGCTCCTTTCCAGGCTGCAGATGTACTTCAAACCAGCGGGTACATCGTCTCCGCGCGGAACCGCCCCCTTCGATATCCGATCGGGCGATCAGATCAGCTTTGCCGACATCGCACAGTCATCATTCCAGAACACCTCTGAAGTCGGCTCTCTCCAGGTTCGTGGGGCCACCGTCGGTTCGATATCAGCGAGCGCCACGGTGTTCAATTCGAGCAATCCGGCCGGCAGCTACGGAACGACGATTCCCGCATTTCGCTCGGATCGTTCTGCGGGGCCAGGTGAGCGGATCTACCTCGCCGGAATCACGAGCTCTGCTGACACGCACACGAATGTCTACCTTCAGGAGGCGTCAGGTTTGCCGGCCACGGCCACGGTCGAGTTTTTCAGCGCCCAGGGAGTGAGCCTCGGGAGCCGAACGGAAGGCGTCGAAGCATTTGGTCTCCGACAATTGAACTCGTCCGCGCCTGTGGGCGCCGTCTCCGCCGTCGTCACCACCACGCCGGAGTCCGTCGGGAGGCTACTGGCCTATGCGACACCGGTGGACAGGGCAAGCGGCGATACGTGGGCGGTTGCCGACTGGTCGAAGCACTACGGATACGATCCCGCGGGACCGGTGCTGATACCGGTGGCTGCCGCGCAGGAAGGCGCCAACGACACATACTTCCGCACCGACGTAGCGATCATGAACAGAGGGACGGCCGTGGGATCCGGAACGATGCGCTTTCAGTCACGAGGTGGCTCGACGACGGATCGAACGATTGCGCTGCCGTCTGGCCAGTCGATGATCATCGCCGACGTGCTCGTGAACCTTTTCGGAATCGCTGGAGCTGATGGAGGGTACATTGTATTCACTCCGGACACGGGCGCCTTCGCCATTACCAGCCGGACGTACGCGACGGTGGCCGGTCGGCCCGGAACGTTCGGTACCGGAGTCCCGACGCTGGCGCTGAGCTCGGGAATCTCAGGGGATAGAAGGATCAGATTCGGCGGATTGTCTGATGCGTCAGGCGATTCGGTTCAGGACCGCCGCCCCCACACCTTCAGGACCAACGCGATACTCGTCGAGACGGCAGGTCAGCCGGTGACTGTCACCGCGACACTCCGTTACACAGCAGGCGGTGTGAACACCACAGCTCAGCCGGTCAAGTCCGTCGACTACACGCTTGGTCCACGGCAGTACATCCAGATCAACCAGATCTCTCACACCCTGCTGGGAGCCGAAACCCGAAGCGCGCTTGGTGATCTCAGCAACATGCAGCTCGAATTCACGGTGAAGGCGGGTAACGGCGCCGTCGTCGCGCTCACTTCCTCGGTCGACAACGGAACGGGGGACTCGAGTCTCCGCGTGGATTGAGAAGTTACAATTGCGCAATTCGGAAACCCGAACCGCCAGTTCCGAGGTAGCATTCTCTTGTGACCGTCAAAACTACTGCGACGTACGCCGATCTTCTGAAAGTCCCCGATCAAAAGGTCGCTGAAATCGTCACAGGCGAGCTTTTTGCCTCGCCTCGTCCGCGCATCCGGCATGCGAGAGTGGGCATGGCCCTGAGTAGCGCACTCTACGATGCCTTCGATCGCGGAGCGAGCGGCCCGGGAGGTTGGTGGATCCTCTACGAACCCGAGCTCCATCTCGGCAATGACATCCTCGTGCCGGACATCGCCGCATGGAATCGTGAAAACCTTCCCGCGCTGCCAGACGAACCCGCGTTCACGATCGCTCCCGACTGGGTTTGCGAAATTCTCTCCCCTTCCACTTTCGAGCTCGACCGTCAACGGAAAGGCCCGGCCTATGCCCATCACAAAGTGACGTGGCTCTGGCTGATCGATCCCGCCGACCGCACGCTCGAAGTCTTCCGCCGCGAAGGCCAGAGGTGGGCGAAGATCGAATCTCATCAAGCCGGAGATCGCATACACGCCGAGCCTTTCGATGTCGCAGAAATCGACCTGTCGCTTCTCTGGCCGTGAATGCGCACGATCAGCCTCGCTCGAGTGCTTCGCGAGCGGTGTTCGCCTCTTCAATCGAGCGAAATTTCCTTACGCCGCGCGGGCTCACTCGTGGATTCAGCGCTGATGCGAGCCTCCACAAATATCGCATCTGTCGGACGATCGCAGGATCGCCTGGAGGGAGCCATGGGGCGGCCTGTTTCATTTCCTCGATCGAGCGGAATCTTCGCACCGGCATCCTTCAATCCTCAAATCCGAAGCGTGTCCGGAGTGCTTTTGCATCAGAACGATCCTTTGGCCGGACCGTGTCGCGCTTCATTTCGTAGAGAGTCTTTGCAGTGACCACACGGATTGGGACGTCTCCGATCAAGACGATCTCGGATTCGAGATCGTCATAGCGGTAAGCCTCCCCCAGCCGCGAGAGCAGGTCGATCGTGAACTCCTCCTCAGGGGGTCCGTACTGGATCGCGGGATAGCTTCCTCCCAGATCCTCGGCTGTGATCTGTTCAATCTCGGGATCGTCCCACACGGATCGAAGCGCGCTCCTCAGCCGGGCGATATTGTCAGGCGCGGGGTCGACGAAGAGGTCGACATCCACGGTTGCCCGGACGATGCCATGTGCGCCGAGCGCAATCCCGCCGAAGACGACGTAGTCGACTTTCTGATCGTTCATCGCGCGAAAGAGCGCCAGTACTTTTTCGAAGTCCATTGGGGGAACTCTACCGCATCGTCGGGAACTTCGAGAGGGATTGTCCCCGGTCGATGGAGGAAACACAACGCCGCCTCGAAGCGACGCTGTCGGACCTGCGAGCCCGCATCGAACGGCTCGAATCACCGGCGCATTGACTCGAGATCCCGGATCGAGATGAGAGCCATTCCCTTCGAGCAGGTCTCGGCGGTGCGCCCCTCTCCCGGCGCGCGCTGATACCTGCGAGTAGTCACAGTCCGGTGAGGCCGCGCGCCACCCTCTCCCCGCTGCGGCGGGGAGAGGGAAAGGGCCGCGGACAGTGCGCAGGCAGCAGGGTGGGAGGGTCTCAGAACCCAGAACCCAGAACTCAGAACTTCTACGTGAGTCCGTGCTGTTCCTGGAGGCTCTTCGTTTCGGTCGCGCCGAGGCGTCCCTCGCGGATGCCTTCGACGCAGGCGGCGACGGCGAAGAGCGTTGTGATGCAGGGGAGGTTGCGCTGGAGCGCAGTCCGGCGGATATACGTGTCGTCGAAAAATGCGGACTTCCCCATGGGCGTGTTGATGACGAGCGCGATCTCGTTGTTGATCATCAGGTCGACGATGTTCGGGCGGCCTTCGTGGACTTTGAACACGAGTGACGCGGCGACTCCGTTCGCTTCGAGGAAGTCGCGGGTTCCCTTCGTCGCGACGAGCGCGAATCCGAGGTCGGTGAGCTCTTTTGCGAGCTGCACGGTCACCGGGCGTTTGTCGTAGTTGTTGACCGAGATGAAGGCGGTTCCGCTCGATGGGAATGCGACGCCGGCTGCAAGAAGTGCTTTGGAGTAGGCCTCGCCGAATGTCTCGGCGCTGCCCATCACCTCACCGGTCGATTTCATTTCAGGCCCAAGGACCGTGTCCTCCGCTGGGAAGCGATTGAAGGGGAAGACGGGCGCCTTGACGTAATACATCGGCGGGCGGGGTTCGTGGCGGAGACCGAGCTCGGCAAGCGTCTTGCCAGCCATGACCTGAGCGGCGATCTTGGCGAACGGCACACCGGTCGCTTTCGAGACGTAGGGCACGGTTCGCGATGCGCGCGGGTTGACCTCGAGCACGTAGAGCTCGCCGCCGGCGATTGCGTACTGGACGTTCATCAGGCCGACGACGTTGAGCGCTTTTGCAAGTTCCACAGTGCGCCGTCGGATTCGGTCCTGGTCCCGCTGCGAGATCATGTACGGCGGGATCACCGTCGTCGAATCGCCTGAATGAATCCCTGCTTCTTCGATGTGCTGCATCACGCCGGCGATCACGACGTCCGTTCCATCCGATACCGCATCGACGTCGATCTCGAATGCATTCTCGAGGAATCGATCGACGAGGATCGGCTGCCCGGGCGCGGCTTCGACCGCGTACATCATGTATTGACGCAGCGCGTCGTGATCGAAGACCGTCGCCATCGCGCGGCCACCGAGAACGTACGACGGGCGGACGACGACGGGGTATCCGATCCTGTCCGCAACGGCATATGCTTCTTCGGCTGTCTTCGCGATGCCGTGCTCCGGCGAGAGAATGCCGAGGCGGTCGAGCAGTTCGCCGAATCGCTCACGATCCTCGGCGAGGTCGATCGAGTCTGTCGATGTACCCCACATGGGCGCGCCCGCTTCGCCGAGAGCCTTTGCCAGCTTCAGAGGCGTCTGTCCGCCGAACTGCACGATGACGCCTGCGGGCTTTTCGATCTCGATGATCTCGAGCACGTCCTCGAGCGTCAGCGGCTCGAAGTAGAGACGGTCGGATGTGTCGTAATCTGTGGAGACTGTCTCAGGGTTGCAGTTCACCATGATGGTCTCGAAGCCGATCTCCTGCAGGGCGAACGATGCGTGAACGCAGCAGGTGTCGAACTCGATCCCCTGGCCGATGCGGTTCGGTCCCGACCCGAGGATCATGACTTTTTTGCGGTCCGTCGGCTCTGCTTCGCATTCGGTCTCGTAGGTCGAGTAGAGGTACGGGGTCGACGCGGTGAACTCGGCCGCGCAGGTGTCGACGCGCTTGTAGACGGGACGGACGCCGAGTCGGTGACGGAGCGCGCGGATCGAGGCTTCGTCGGTGCCCGTCAGGTCGGCGATCTGTCTGTCGGAGAAGCCTTCGCGTTTCCAGCGGAGGAGGCTGGACTTTTCGTCGTAGGGGCGGCCCGCAGGCCGCCCGACACAGT
>JBGSYJ010000399.1:0-4978 GCA_041750915.1 Thermoanaerobaculia bacterium
AGGAACGCGCGAGCCTTCGATTCCCCGCCCGAACGAAAGCACCTGCTTGACGAGCTCCGTTCCCCGCCTCGCGCTCCGCTCGATGTTGGCTATGACCGCCAGCATCTTCTCGCTTTCCTCGTATTTCTTCAGCACGCTCACGCCCATGACGATCGGAGCGAGCAGGTTGTTCAGATCATGCGCGATGCCTCCTGCGAGGGTGCCGATGCTTTCCATCCTTTGAGCACGGAGGTACTGCGCCTCCAGCTTTCTCCGCTCGGTGACATCCGTGTTGATCGCCAGGATCGACCGGGGGTTGCCGGCCTCGTCTCGCAGCAGCGTCCATCTGGCCTCGACTGTCACCTCGCGGCCGTCTCGCGCTCTCTTCCGCATTTCGCCGGACCACTCGCCGTTGTCAAGAAGCATCCGGGTGGCCTCGTGGAACTCGTGCGTCTTGCCGTCGACATGCAGCAATTCGAGCGCCGATTGGCCGATCGCCTCCTCGGCGCTCCATCCGTAGAGCTTTTCAGCGCTCCGGTTCCAGTAGGTGATCGTCTGATCGAGATCCCGCACGAAGATCGCGTCGGTGGCCTCGTCGAGCATGGAAGCCTGCTCACGGATGCGCGCGTCTGCAAGCTTCCGATCGGTGATGTCGTGGGCCGTGCCGATGATCCGCTCCGGCCGCCCATCCTCGCCGGTGAACACCTGCCAGCGCTCATCGATGTACTTGATCCGTCCACCGGGAAGCATGAGCCTGTGCTCGAGCGAACATGGATCGCGACTGGCGATCGAGTGCGTGTAGGCCTGCTTCACCATCTCGCGGTCGTCTGGGTGAACGAGATCGAGAAAGCCGCGATAGGTCACTCGTTCGTCAGGGCGTGTCTCAAATATCCGATGCGCCTCGTCCGACCAGATGACATCCCGTGTCGCAAGGTGAATTTCCCAGCTTCCCATCCTGGCCACGGCCTGTGCAGTGATCAGGCGCGCCCGTTCGGCGTCCAGCTCCTGGGCGAGCTTCCTCTGTTCACGCTCGTTTTTCTCGACGGCCTCTTCGGCCTCTTTTCTCACAGTGATGTCGATCGAAACTCCGATGATGCCGACGAGGCGGTCTTCGTCATCGAGCAGCGGTGAGTTCGTTATGAACGCCGGAAAGACACGACCCTGGCGATTCTGCAGGAGCATCTCTCCGCTCCATGTCTGCCCTTTCGAAAGATCTTCCATGATCTCCGCGGCCTGCGCTTTCGACAGATCGGGGACCGTGAACTTCATGATGTTCTCTCCGAGCATCTCGTCGAGAGACCATCCGTAGAGATCGGAGGCGAACGAATTCGCATAAATGATCGCGCCCAGGGGATCCGTCGCAATCACAGCCTGCCCGATCTGATCGAGCATCTGCGCCTGCATGACGATCGCCTGCTGCGACCGCCGCTGCTCGGTGATGTCCTGAACCTGGCTGATGAAGTGGACAGGGTTCCCGTCGTGATCCCGGACCATGGAGACGTTCACGAGAACCCAGACGTGGTGGCCACGTTTGTGAATGTAGCGCTTCTCCATCTGGTACGAGTCACCCTCGCCTGCGAGCAGCTTCTGGACGCGATCGAGATCGCTGCGGAGATCGTCGGGATGGGTGACATCCTGAAAGGTCATGGCGAGTAGCTCGGTCTCCGAATACCCGATCATCCGGCAGAGCGCCCGGTTGACCTTGAGCCAGCGCCCATCCGGCGCTACGAGCGCCACTCCGATCGCAGCATATTCGAACGCGCTGGAAAACTGTCGTTCGCTCGCGTGCAGTGCGTTTTCCGTACGTTTCCGAGCTGTGATGTCCTCGACGACGGAGATGAAGTATTTCGTCTCGCCGGTCTCGGTGTGTGTCGGCGTGATGATCAGATTCGCCCAGCCCGTCTGCCCATCGGTTCGAAGAAAACGGGTCTCGGCACTGTACGAAGCCCGCTCACCGCTGACCATTTCGATGCGCGCGGTCTCGATCGCCGGGAGATCCTCCGGGAGAATGAGGTTCCGAAAGCTCCTCCCGATCAACACCTCACGCGGGTACCCGCCGATCTCGCAAAGCTTGTCGTTCACGTGGATGAAGACGCCGTCCGGCGAGGAATGGGCGATGCCGACGGCTGCCTGTTCGAACGTCCCGCGGAAGCGCTCCTCACTCTCTCGCAGCGCTTCCTCAGCGGATTTCCGCTCAGTCACATCGACATGCATCACGACCGCGGCGCCCTGGGAGTCGTCATCGATCCTGTTGACCATCAACCGGAACCACCGCTGTTCGGTGGGCGAATGGCAGGGATACTCGAGCGAGAAACTCTGCCGCTCGCCGCTCAGCACCGACCGGATTCCGGCCGCCGCTTCGTCAGCCCCCTCAGCGCAGGCTCCCGTGGCTTCGTCGCAGACGTCGAGATAATTCGAGCCTATCGCAAAGTCTGGGGACTGTGAGCTGTTGCGGCGCGCAAATTGCCGCCATCCGTCGTTAACGGCAATGATCACCCCCTCGTGATCGATGAGCGCGATATGCGCCGGAAGCGCATTGAGAATTGACGACAGCGTTGATGCAACGTCTCGCTGATCCGCCTCACTGGCGCGCAGGTTGTCCTGCGCAGCTCGAAGCAGGTAGGCCCGGCCCTCAGGGTGGATGACCGCATCCACGGACCCGCCCGTCAGCTCCTCCAGCCGACGTTGGGTGTCGTGTAGCCTCTGCACGAGACCGAGGAACTCATTCTCCGGTGGGCCGGAGTGAACCATGGAATCTCCGGTCATGACCCGGGCCCGAGTGCGGCAAGCAGGGGAATGCGCTCGCTGAGGTTTCCGATGATTCTGACCATCGGCTCAGGAAAGACCCTGAGAAGCGTCGGTGTCATGAGGACACCATCAGCCATGGCGCGCTCGGGCGCCGCAAATACGTCGACAATTTCGATGGAGTGCGCGTTCGGAAAGAGTTCCGAGCAGAACGCCCGGAGATTGGCGATCGCCTGGAGAGAGTTCGGGCCATGTCCGGCGACGAACAGACGGAGTATGACAGCGGGATCCGTCATGACTCGTCAGCTCCCCGGAGTTCGGCGCGGTGATCCTGATCGTGTCCGAGTTCCGTGGTGCGTTTCTCCGTAGATCGAGCCAGAGCGGCCCGTTCCAGACGTTTCGAGTCCAGATCACGACGAAGCGTTTCCAACTTCAGAGCGAGCTCGAGCTCCTCCCTTTCGAGAGCGGCATCGCGCTCCCTGCTCAGTGTTTCACCCTTCTGCTCCGCCAGAGAGGCTGATTTCTCTTTCTCCCACCGCATCGTACCCATCAGCACTTCGCCGTCTGCTGTGTACGCATCAGCGAGCGTCACGCCTTCGTCGCTGAGAATCAGCTCACGTACCTGATTGGAATGGGCCGTGCCGCGGGACTTGATGATGGAAAGCCCGCGGTTTCTCTCGCCCGCGTGAACCAGGTAGTTCAGGTGGATCCAGGTATCGGCAACCGTCGAGACCTTCAAGGGTGTGCCCTCGATCTGTACTGAACCCGGACTCTCGAGCAGGCTCGTGCAGACGAGCGAGATCCCTTCCTGCTTCGTCCAGTCGACCAGCCTTTCCGCGACGCGGCTTGCGGTCTCTTCGTTACCGAATTTGGACATCGATGAAACGGGGTCGACGACCACGCATCGCGCCCGGTGTGCCCGGGCCAGTCTTTTGATCTGCATCAGGTGGATTTCACCGCTTCCCGTAACCGCGCGGGCCGAGACCAGCTGGAGCAGACCGCTCCGGATGTGATCGCCCAGATTGATGCCGACCGATCCGAGGTTTCTGACGACTTCATTTGCGTCGGAGTCGAAGCTGATGAGCAGCGTACGCTCGCCGCGCCCGCATGCGGCCTCCGCGAATGCTCCGCCGAGGGTCGACTTTGCCGTGCCGGGAAAGCCAGTGATCAGGACGCTTGCTCCCCGGTGGTAGCCACCTCCGAGCATCGAGTCGAGCCGCGGCACGCCGCTGGAGACCCGCTCGGTCGGAACTGGCGCGCCGCTGCGTCCAAGCTCCGGGGCCCCCGCAACCTCGATGCCTTCGCTGCCGATCAGAAAAGGCGATTCGTTCTCGGAGAATGACGACCCACGGTACTTGATGACTCGGAGGTTCCTCTGAGAAACACCCTGTTGGACCTCGTGGTTGAGCACTACCGCACAGTCCACCAGAAACTGCATGAATCCTAGACTGGGGATCTCCGCGACGTCATCTCCACGTTCGCTCGATTTGAAAGTAATGATGGCCGTTAGTTTGCGGGCCAGCAGCCACTCGTGGAGCCGGCAGACCTCGCGCCTCCGGGCCAGCGCGTCCGGCAACAACGCAAGAATGACGTCCAGTGCATCGAACGCGATCCGTGTCGCCCCCATCTCCCGAACTTTCGCGTCCAGCACCGCAAGCATTCCTCCCAGGTCGAAGCTTCCCGACTGAAGGATGTCGAATTGAGGCCGTGCGTCGAGAAAGAACAGCTTTTTCTCCTGCAGCGCTTCGAGGTCCCAGCCGAACTTGCTCGCATTGGACACGATGCTGTCCGAGCTTTCCTCGAATGCAATGAAGATTGCAGGCTCGTCATCCAGGCGGGCTCCGTTGACCAGCGCCTGGAGAGTCATGATCGTCTTTCCCGAACCGGGGCCACCTTCGATCAATGTCGTGCGGCCGCGCGGAAGTCCGCCGCCGGTGATCTCGTCGAATCCCTCAATTCCTGTGCGGGCCTTGGACGAGCTGGAGCTTGATTTTTCTGGCAGCATAAGGATGAGTCCTCCAGAAAGCAGAAAAAATACAGAGATGCGATTCTCGGGCCGGGGCGCGCTCTCCCTCTCCCCGCGAAGCCGGGGAGAGGGTGGCGCGCGGAATTCGGGCAGACGTTGAGGACTTGCAAGTTCGTCGCGCGCCGGGAGAGGGGCGTTTGGGGCTTGCCGCTTTTGGTGGGTCGGCTGCCTTCGAGTTGCTTGCGCGGCCCCTCTCCCCTGGCCCCCATACGCACTAACTTTGACGCT
>JBGSYJ010000400.1:0-15895 GCA_041750915.1 Thermoanaerobaculia bacterium
TCGACAAAAGTGCGGCCCAGGGCACCTTCACGACAGCCGGGGACGTGCTCAACTACAGTTACCTCGTCACCAACGGCGGATTCGCCCCCCTCGAAGGCCCTGTGACTGTCACGGATGACAAGACGTCTGTGACCTGCCCTGCGGTCAACACTGTTGGCGACCTCGATAACTTCCTCGACCCTGGCGAATCGATCACCTGCGCCGCCTCATACTCGGTCACCTCGAGCGACGTGACTGCTGGATTCGTGACGAACATCGCATCCGCGACGGTAGAGGGCGTCACATCAGTGACGGATTCCGTGACTGTCGTGAGTACCTCTTCGGCGGACATCTCAATAGTAAAGACGTTGACGACCACTGGGCCGTTCAGTGTCGGGCAGACCGTGACGTATTCGCTGACCGTTGCGAACGGAGGACCCTCGGCCGCAACGAGTGTCCAGGTCACTGACACGCCGACTAACCTGACAATCACCGGTGTGTCTGGAGGCGGATGCGCCGCTTTGCCATGCACGATCCCGAGCATATTATCCGGCGGGAATGTGGTTGTTACAGTTACCGCAACGATCAGTGCGGCGGGAGCGTTCGACAACTCCGCATCGGTCTCCGGCGCGCAGCCCGACCCCGATCCGTCGAACAACACCGATGATTCGGGCAATGGGGGCAGCACCGTAGCGGCTTCGGCTGACCTCTCGCTGAGCAAGACAGTAAGCAATTCCACTCCTGATCTGAACAGCAACGTGACCTTCACGGTCACAGTTTCGAATGCCGGACCTGACGATGCGACGAATGTGGTCGTCACCGATCAGCTTCCTGCTGGTCTGACTTTCGTATCGGCGGCTCCCTCCGCGGGCGCATACAACCCCGCGACCGGAGCCTGGTCGCTCGCATCGGTCGCCTCAGCAACTTCCGCCACGCTGCAGCTCGTGACGACGGTAACCTCGGCATCAAGTATCACGAACACTGCCGAGGTCACGGCGAGTGACCTTACCGACCCCGACTCCACACCGAACAACGGAGCTCCATCAGAAGACGATCAGGCGAGTGTGACGATTGATCCCGTCGCAGCGGACCTCTCGCTCAACAAGACAGTCGACAATCCGGCAGCTTCGTCGGGCACCAACGTAACGTTTACGATCACTTTGTCGAACGCCGGGCCCGACACGGCCACCAATGTCGTCGTGAGGGACCTGCTTCCGGCGGGGCTCTCGTTCGTTTCTGCAATCGCATCCACCGGCAAGTACGATGAGATCACCGGCAGGTGGATCGTACCGAGCGTAGAACCGGGCTTCGAAACCCTGGTGATTGTCGCCCTGATGACTTCGAACCAGAACGTCACGAATACGGCGGAGGTGATGGCGTCCGATCAGGTCGATCCTGATTCGACCCCGGGGAATGGCGATCCAGCCGAAGACGATCAGGCGAGCGTGACCATATTCACCAGTTCGGCCGATCTTTCCCTGACGAAAACGGTCAATGACCCTTCACCGGCTCTGGGCGACAATGTCACCTTCACCATCACTCTTTCAAATGCCGGACCTGACGAGGCGACGAACGTGGCAGTCCGCGATCTGTTACCGGACGGACTGTTATTCCTCGGCTCGAACGCTGCCCCCGGGACGTTTACACCTAACACCGGTGTCTGGTTGATTCCGGTCCTGTCCGCCAGTTCGAGCATCAGCCTCGAGATCGAAGCCACAGTCTCCTCATCAGCAGAGATAACCAATGTCGCCGAAGTGATCGCCAGCGACCAGCATGATCCGGACTCGATTCCGAACAATGGAGATCCGTCCGAGGATGATCAGGCATCGGTGACGTTGAGGGTGGCGTCGGCCGATCTCTCGCTGGTCAAGACTGTCGCAGAGACTTCTCCGGTGCTCAACAGCAACGTGACTTTCACGCTCACGCTTACGAACGATGGCCCGGGAGAAGCGACAGGGGTGATCGTTCGCGACGTTCTCCCGTCCGGGCTCGTATTCGTGTCGGCTTCGGCGAGCAGCGGGACTTACGATTCGCAGACCGGTCTCTGGACCGTGATTCGTGTTGATGCAGGGAGCTCCCACACCCTGCAGATCGTGGCCCGGGTCGTTTCAGGGACGAATATCACGAACGTCGCGGAGATTATGGCGAGCGATCAGCATGATCCCGACTCGACGCCGGGCAATGAGAATGCGGGTGAGGACGATCTTTCCGCAGTTACTCTTTCGGTGGCGGAGGTCGTGAACGTACCGACCGTCACGGAGATCGGACTTCTGATTCTTGTGATGCTGCTCGGTCTCGTGGGGGTGTTCACGATCCGGAGCTGAGGCCAGGTAGCGGGACATTCCGATGTCCCGCCCCTGAGGAGTAAAGCGGCAGGACATATGGGGAATTCATCCCGGGTCGTCGCACCATAACGCGCAAGCCCGAATGATCGCGAAGAACGGCGGATCGGAATCCGCCGCTACTTGCCCAGCGCCTTCACGAGCGCCTTCGGCGCAACGGCGCGGAAACTCTCGTCGATCAGGTCCTTCATCACGGCGAGTGGCAGTTCATCGCCCTTCGCAATAGTGATCGTCACCCATCCGTGTTTTCCCAGCCCATAATGCGTCGGCTCAGCGAACGGGAACTGTAGGGCGAACTCTGCAGAGGATGGAAGTTTCAGCGAGAAGGAAACAGTCTCCCGTTTGCTGAGAAAGAGGAATGCTTTTGCACGGACCTTGACGGCGGTCTCGCCCCATGGATGATCGACCCGCGTTTCGGGATACTTCAGAGCGTGGCGGACGAGAGAATCGGCGAGTCGCGAGGGCGAAGGCATCGGGGTATTCTGCTTCGCGGTCATTGCGTGTGTAAAGAAGCCTGTGGCTAGCGGTCCTATGTGGCAGGGCCTTCCCAGGCCCTGCCTGTTCCGAATCGTTACGATGTTTGACAACTGGAGCGTGCACCGCGCCGTCGTGGCTCCAACTGTCGTACATCGCTGCTTTGCTGAAGAGGCAGGGCCTTCCCAGGCCCTGCCACATGGATTCAGCTTGGAGCTCAGAGTTTTCCTCGGATAGCGAACGAAAAAATGAGTCCGATGAGCCGATCGCGCTCTTCGACAAAGGCAATCTCACCCGTACGCCGGCCTTCATAGACAGTTCGATCCCAGACGCTCCTCGCGCCGGCAATATTGTTGACTCCTGCACGGACGGTCAGACCGAGGATGTTCTTGTGCTCGAGGAACAAGTCGGCCCACACCGGTCCTTCCGTCAGGCGGCCTACTTCCGTGAGCCGGTAGCTGAGGGCATTCAGCTGATACCTCATTCCGCCGCCCCACGCCCATTCCGTCGTGGGGACGTCGTGGCGAAATGTCAGGCTGGCCGACTGCATGAGGCTGTTGCTGATGCGGCGATGATCACCAGTCAGGGGATCCTTCACCTCCGAGTCCTGAAGCCGGATGAGCGCATCGAGCCTCGCTCCCGGAAACCTAAAGGCTTCGAGATTGAAAGTGCTTCGCGATTCGACGCCGTACACCCACGCGCTCTCGAGGTTACCGGGCGACTGCCCGCTCTCGCCGATGGGAATGAAGTCGATGATGTCGTCGATCAGACGTGTGTACAGTCGCAGCGTCGTCGTTCCGACCGGCCCCATCTTTCTCACACCTTCGACGTCCAGCTCCCAGCTCTGCTGCGGAACCAGGTCGGGGTTCGCAGCAGTCTCGATGTCGTCGCGGAGGTTCACTGAAGAGAGAAAATCGAAGAAGTTGAGCTGGCCGACGCGTCGTGCGAGTGTGAAATTGAAGTCGCTTCGCGGGGAGGCCTGCCAGGCCGCAGTCAACTCACCCTTTGGACGGTAGAAGTCGCGGGTCCGCCCCTGACCGCCGACCTGTGCGAGCTCCGAGTACTCGCCGCCCAGCGAGAGCTTCATCGTCAGGTCAGGCCTCACGGAGCGTCCGTAACTCGTCATCACCTCGTATCGCTCTTCCTCGACCCTGGCGGTGGAACCCGGGAGCGGTACTTCTTCGAGCAGACCGTTCTCGAGCATGACGAAAAGACGCGACGTGTTGTCGAGTGAGTTGAACGCCCCCTCCGAAGAGACCTGCCACTCGCCGCCGACTGCCTTCCAGCGATACTCGGCGCGACCGATCGTCTCGTCCTCGTCTGCGACTTGAGCGAATCGGCTGCCGGTCGAAGGGGACCGGTCGGCGAATGACGTGCTGAGATTCGTCTCAGCTGGAATGTGCCATGCGCGGGCCAGACCAATCAGCTTGAGCTGTCCTGGTCCCAGGTCGAACGCATAGTCGCCGCCGATCTCGTAGTTGTCGCTGTCCTCCTCGACGGTCACGTTGCGGAATCGGTCTGCGATTCCCGGCGTCGTACGCGTGCCTGTCTCCGTGTAGTCGTAGAGAAAGCGAAGGTAGGAGAGATTCAGATTGGCGATCGAATCGCCGGGACCCTTGAATACAAATTTTCCGCTGACTCTCGGCTGTTCCAGGTCGCCGGTCCAGAGATCGTCGCGCTCCTCAACTATGTTGCCCTGGGAGTCGTGGATCCAGGTGGGACCGGACGCTCCGCTTCGCGACGATCGGTTGTCGAGGCCGATCGTGTAGTCGACCCGTCCGGCACTGCCGCTCACAGAAGACTCAAAGCGGGTCAGCAGGGGGTCTGTGTTGTGGGAGCGGAACTCGGGGCGGTAGGCAAACTGCCCGCTGATCCCTGTCGATTTCACGATGACGTTCGCGACCGCCCCGGAGAGCCCGGGGACATCGAGGGCGGCACCGTCGACGATGTCGATCCGCTCGACGTTCTGGGCCGACACACGTCCGAGCTCTGTGATGACGTCGTTCGATTTTCCCGAGATCCGCTGACCGTTGATGACGACGTTTCCTGTGGCCTGGCCGAGACCGCGCTCCTGCTCCTCCTGCCGGATCGTGAACCCGGGTACCTGGCGCAGCATGTCGAGCGCGGTGCGGGGAGCGAAGCGGGCGAAGTCAGCCGGAAGGTAGCTGCGAGGGGCGACCTTTCCTCCCGTGTCGATCGAAGGTGCCGGTGTCGGGGTGGGTGACTGGGCTTGCAGGGAACTGCAGGCGAGGGTGCCAAGGAACAGCACCGATCCGAATAGAACTGCTGGTTTCATCAGCCCTCCACGACAGACGGATCGCGGCCGAGAGGCCGTGAGGGTTCATATTGATTTCGGTTTCGGGACGCTGATGTCACAAAATACGAAACTCTTCGTATCCATAACGTCGCAAGGTCGAACGATTACGAAGGGCGGCGGATCGGAATCCGCCGCTACTTGCGGTCAGTTCGGTGGCGAATCCCCGCGCATCGCCTCTGCGACATGTCTGGTCAGCTCGTCCATCTCGAACGGCTTCTGGAATACCTCCCAGCCACGTTTGCGGGCGAGCTTTCGCGTTGCTTCTTCCAGATATCCCGTCATCAGCGTCACCTTCATCGAAGGCCATCGCGTGGATAGCTGTCCAGCCAGTATCGGCCCGCTGATGCCGGGCAGGGAGACATCCGAGAGCAGAAGATCGGGCACAGGCGTCCGCGGCAATGCCAGTGCATCCTCGCCTCTGCCCGCCGCGATGACCTTGTAGCCGAACATCTCGAGCAGCAGCCTAATCCCTTCGCGCACTCCGTCCTCATCCTCCACGAGCAGGACCAGTCCGGAGCCCTGCGAGATTCCGGCGGTGTCCTCGGGCTCTCTGCCCTTGGGTATGCTAGAGCTTGCCGGGAGGATGACCCGGAAGAGACTTCCTTTTCCAGGTGCACTCTGGACTTCGATGCGCCCGCCGTGTTGTTCGACGATTCTATAGACGACCGCGAGTCCCAGTCCGGTGCCTTCTCCGACTTTCTTCGTGGTGAAGAATGGCTCGAAAAGATGATTGCGCGTGTTGTCGTCGAAACCGAAGCCATCGTCCTGAACTTCGAGCAAGACTTCGTTTTCTGCTGAGACCACCCGCAGCGTGAGGGTTCCGCCCTCGGGCATGGCATCCCGCGCGTTGATCGCCAGATTCAGCAGGACCTGCTGGATCTGGCCGGCATCGCCTTCTACGATCGCCGGCTTGTGCGAGGTTTCGAGAACGAGCCGGATGTTCTCCGGGATGAGCCTCTGCAGAAGCTCCTTGGCATTCGAGACCTGTTCACGGAGATCGATGGACCTCTTCGAAAGCTCTTCGGGACGTGACGAGAGAAGCAGCTGCCGCGTCACGCTGGCGCCCCTCCGGATCTGCTGTTCCATCACGCTCGCGATCCTCACCGCTTCCTGACTCGCTCCATTGAGCCGGCTCATCGTAGCCATCGACATCAGAGTCTGAAGAATGTTGTTGAATTCATGAGCGACTCCAGCCGCCAGCTGGCCGACGGCCTCCATCTTCTGAGCCTGTCGGAGCTCGGCCTCGGCCTGTTTTCTGTCGGTGATGTCGGTGACGATTCCGATGATTCGTGTCAGCGTTCCCTCGGCGTTTCGAACCTGATACCCGCGCGAGCGAATCCAGCGCACTTCGCCATCGGGGCGCATGATTCTGTACTCGAGATCGAGCTGCTCTCTTTCACCGGTGAGCTCAGCAAAGGTTCTCAAGACGCGGTCCCTGTCTTCCGGAACGATGAAGTCGGGCCACGCGCTCGGATGGGCATGGAGGTACTCCACCGGCCGGCCCCAGATCGTTTCGAATGCTGGACTGACGAACTGGACGGTCTGCATGTCGGGAGAACGGATCCAGAACGCATCGGTGATGTTGTTTGCGAGCTGATTGAACCTCTCGTGGCTTGCACGAAGTTCGTTCTCGACCTGCTTGCGCTCGGTGATGTCCTGAACGTGGCCGACAAAGTGAAGCGGCGCTCCGTTCTCATCACGCACCAGCGAAACGCTCAGCATGGTGTCGATGACGGTCCCGCTCCTGTGCAGGTAGCGTTTCTCGAGCTGGTAGGAGCGAGCGACTCCTGACAGCGCTGCCCGGACCTTCTCGGCACCCGCTTCAATATCGTCCGGATGTGTGAGGTCTTGAATTCTCCGGGCGCGAAGCTCTTGTTCGGAATAGCCGAGGAGCTCACAGAGCGCCCGATTCGCCTTGAGGAAGCGCTGCCCGTCAGGTGACACGAGCGCTACCCCGATCGGTGCGAACTCGAACGCTCCGGAAAATCGTGTGTCGATCTCGCGCCGCCGCTCTCTGCGCTCGATCTGTTCCCTGAGGGCCTGATGCATCACCACGGCGCCGCCGGAAAACGGACGGACGGTCAGCAGGAACCAGCGTCGTTCCGGATCGGAATGACATTGGTACTCGATGGATAAGGCATTGGTCTCGCCCCGGAGAATCGCACGGATTGTGGCGGCGATCTCTCCCGCCTCGGCGACTCCGGTGGCTTCCGCGCAGACGTCGGGGTAGCTCCGCCCAACGCCCTCGTTCCCGTCCCGCAGCGTGTTCGTGCACGCGAGGCGCCGCCAGGTCTCATTCACGGAAACGATCAAACCATCATGATCGAGCACCGCGATGTGCGCAGGCAATGCGTCGAGGATCTTCATTTTTCCGGGAGTCATCGCCTACGAGGGGGTCCTGCGATGGAGGGATTAAATACATAGAGGCTCCGAATGAACCTCAACGATCGCGCGTGATCGTGGATTTGTCATCCCGAGCATGCGTGGGCGGGTGGGAGGGGCGAGGGAACTCCGGCGATAGTACATAGTTGCCTATCGGCGACCGCCCTGCCCATCACGAATCACGAATGTACCATCGCGAGAGATCCCTCGCCCCTCCCTTCCGCACGCCCAAGCTCGGGATGAGAAGCTCTTCGATACTCACCGCGATTGGGCTTGCTCGGTGTGTGCACTACAGAACACAGAGAAATAGCGGGCAGTCATAAAGTGGAAGACGTCGAAGGCCGCAAACCTTGCAGCGAGGGACGCGCACTTCACCTTTCCGGCGCGCTGTATTTTCTGCGTCCGCTCTCAGACTAATCTGTAGCGCCACAAAAAATGCGCTGCCAGGAGGCTCATGACCAAGCCGCACAAGATGTTGAGTTTAAGACGTCAAATGAAGCTCGACACTCGGGTGCAGCTGTGAGCCTTGCACTGCCGGCCTCAGCCGAGCGCAAACTTGCAACCGAGCACCACCTGGCGCAGATGGACGGTCTTGCGCGCGGCCTCCTCGAGGCTGCTCCGGATGCGATGGTCGTGGTCAACCAGCTCGGGGAAATCGTTCTCCTCAACCTGCAGGCCGAAGAGCAGTTCGGCTATCACCGCGACGAGCTCGTCGGTCAGCAGGTTGTCAACATCATCCCTGAAGGTTTCGCCGAAAGGCTTCTCTCCGACGGTACGAGAACCGCGGCTGAGGCTCTGGCCCAGCAGATCGGCACGGGCATCGAGCTGATTGCCCGTCGTAAGGATGGTAGCGAATTCCCCATCGAGATCATGCTGAGTCCTCTCGACAGCGACGAGGGCATTCTGGTGACGGCAGCGATCCGCAACATCAGTGTGCGCAAAGCGGCCGAGGAGCACCTCGCCCAGATGGAAGCCAGGTATCGGGGTCTGCTCGAAGCGGCCCCGGATGCGATGGTGGTGGTCAACCAGCGGGGTGAGATCGTTCTTCTGAACGTCCAGGCGGAGAATCAGTTCGGCTACCGGCGCGATGAGCTTGTCGGCCAGCAGGTGAAGAACATCATCCCCAAGGGCTTTGCCGAACGGCTGATAGCGGACGGTACGAGAACTGCGGCCGAAGCACTGGCGCAGCAGATCGGCACGGGCATCGAGTTGATTGCCCGAAGGAAGAACGGCAGCGAGTTTCCGATCGAGATCATGTTGAGTCCGCTGGATAGCGAGGACGGAATTCTCGTCACAGCTGCCATCCGGAACATCAGTGTCCGTCGTGCGGCCGAGCGGCATCTCGCGCAGATGGAAAGCCGTTACCGCGGCCTGCTGGAGGCTGCTCCGGATGCGATGGTGGTCGTGAACCAGCAGGGTGAGATTGTTCTTCTGAACTTTCAGGCGGAAAAGCAGTTCGGTTACCGGCGCGACGAGCTGCTCGGTCAGCCGGTGAAGAACATCATTCCTGAAGGCTTCGCGGAACGGCTGATCGCCGACGGCCTCCGCTCTGCGGCGGACGCTCTGGCTCAACAGATGGGTACAGGCATCGAGCTTTTCGGCCGCCGGAAGTTCGGCAGCGAGTTCCCGATCGAGATCATGCTGAGTCCTCTTCAGAGTGACGAAGGGATTCTCGTAACGGCGGCCATCCGCGACATCAGCCTCCGCAAAGATGCGGAGAAAAACCTGGCGGTCAAGGTCGAAGAGCTGAAGCGCTCGAACGAAGAGCTCGGTCAGTTTGCCTACATCGCGTCCCATGATCTCCAGGAGCCTCTTCGTATGGTCGCGAGCTACACGCAGCTTCTCGCCAGACGGTACAAGGGCAAGCTCGATTCGGACGCCGACGAGTTCATCGCCTTCGCTGTCGACGGCGCCAACCGGATGCAGCGCCTGATTCAGGACCTGCTGACATTCTCGCGGGTGGAGTCGAAGGGTCGTGAACTGATCGAAACGTCGAGCGAGGATGCGCTGGACCAGGCAAAGCGGAACCTGTGCAGAGCGATCGAAGAAAGCGGGGCGGTCATCACCAACGGACCACTGCCCGTGATCCTGGCCGATGAGATGCAGCTGATCCAGCTATTCCAGAACCTCGTCGGAAACGCTCTCAAGTATCAGAAGCCGGGAACGCCACGCATTCACGTTTCAGCGACCGGTGACGATCAGAACGGATGGAGCTTCGCGGTGCAGGACAACGGCCTTGGGATCAATCCCCTTTACTTTCAGAAAATCTTCGGCATGTTCCAGCGGTTGCACAAACGCGAGGAGTTCGAAGGCACGGGGATCGGTCTGGCTATCTGCAAGAAAATCGTCGAGCGCCATGGCGGCACGATCTCGGTCGAATCAGAGCCGGGAGTGGGATCCACTTTCCGCTTCCTCCTGGCAGGTTGCCGATGAATCGGGACATCGGAGGAGACGGTATGGTCATCGAAGTACTGCTGGTCGAAGACAGTCCGGGCGATATCCGCCTCACGCAGGAGGCATTCCGAGATGCGAACATCGACATCCGCCTGCATGTGGCCACGGATGGCGTCGAGGCGATGGCGTTTCTGCGCAACGAAGAGCCAAACGAAACTGCCCCACGCCCCGATCTCATTCTGCTCGATCTGAATCTGCCCCGGATGGATGGCCGGGAGGTCCTGGCCCTCATCAAGGAAGATGCTTCGCTCAAGACCATTCCAACAGTGATCCTGACGACCTCCGACGCGGAGGGTGACATTCTCATGAGTTATGAGCTGCGGGCGAATTGCTTTCTCAGTAAGCCGGTGCAGCTGGACGAGTTTGAAGCGCTGGTCAAAAGCATCAACGATTTCTGGTTGACGAAAGCAAAGCTGCCGCAGAAGAGTCAGAGAGGTTGAGATGACGAGAATCTCATCGTTGCTCCTCATCGAGGACAATCCCGGCGACGCCCGTCTGTTCGAGGAAATGCTCAACGAGCAGGGCGTCCATAATACGAGGTTCGTGCATGTCGAGACGATGGCCGACGCCGAGCGTCATCTGAGCGAACATGCCGTCGATGTGATTCTGCTCGACCTCGGGCTGCCGGATGCGGACGGTGTTGAGGCCGTGCGGCGCGCCCATGCAGCGGCTCCACGCACCCCCCTGGTGGTACTCACCGGGACCGACGACGAGGTACTTGCCCTGGAAACGCTTCAGGAAGGTGCGCAGGACTATCTGATCAAGGGACAGATCGAGATTCGCGGCCTCCTTCGCGCTCTGCGCTATGCCGTCGAGCGCGAATCCCTGGAAGAAGCGCTCTTCGGCGAGCGGAACCGCGCGCAGGTAACGCTCAACTCCATCGGTGACGCCGTCGTCTGCACGGACCTGGCCGGAAGAATCACGTTCCTGAACCGCGTGGCTGAGACCATGACCGGCTGGAGGCTGGAAGAAGCGGGAGAACGTCCTGTTGGAGAGGTGTTTCGAATCCTTTATGCCGCGAGCCGGAAAGTAGTCACTGGGCTCGATGACATGGATAGCACTCAAAACCGGAAGACAGACCTGCCCGCGAGCGTCACCCTCGTGCGGCGTGACGGATTCGAGATCCCGATCGAACAGTCGATCGCATTGATTCACGACCGCGAAGGATTAGAGAGCGGCACCGTCGTCGTGTTTCGGGATGTCACTGCGGCCCGCGCGATCGCTGCGAAGCTGGAACACCTGGCCCATCACGATCACCTCACCGGCCTGCCGAACCGTCTGCTTCTCGAGGATCGGATCAGCCAGGCGATTGCACTCGCTCCGCGCTACAAGAAGCAGGTCGCGGTCATGTTCATCGATCTCAATGGATTCAAACAGATCAACGACTCACTGGGGCATGCCACCGGCGACCGGGTTCTCCAGTCAGTCGCCCAGCGGCTTGTCAACTGCGTTCGAAGCTCCGATACCGTGAGCCGTCAGGGAGGAGATGAGTTCGTCGTCCTGCTTCCCGAGGTCGAGGGTTCCGAAGGTGCCGAGCTGACTGCGGCCCGAATGCTTGCATCGGTCGCCGAACCGCTTGCCTTCGAGGGTCATGAGCTCTGCACGACGATCAGTGTGGGGATCAGCCTTTTTCCCCGGGATGGCGTGGATGCATCAACGCTGATCCGAAGCGCTGACGCCGCCATGTACGACGCGAAAAATCTGGGGCCCGGAAGTTACCGGTTCTTCGACTCGTCGCAGCTCACTCAGATTTCAGGTGAGTGGTGTGTCCCATTGAATGACGAACCGGCAAAGCAGTTGCCATCTCAGGCGTTTGGCAGGTAGAGGCCGCGAAATGAACTTCAGGCCGATCAACACACTTCTGGTCGTCGAGGACAATGCCGGGGACGCCCGTCTTCTGCGCGAGATGTTCGCCGAGCACGGTGTCGTCGATTCCAAGTTCAAGTACGTCGAAAGCATGCTCGACGCCGAAGCTCATCTGGAGAGCAACGCCGTTGATATCATCCTGCTCGATCTCGGACTTCCGGACGCCAGCGGTCTCGAGGCGGTTCGCAGAATCCGCACCGCGGCCTCGAAGATTCCCCTGGTCGTGCTCACTGGTCTGGACGACGAATCGCTCGCACTTCACGCGCTGCAGGAGGGAGCGCAGGACTATCTCGTCAAGGGACAGATCGAGGCGCGTGGCCTTCTTCGTTCCATGCGCTACGCCATCGAGCGAAAGTACATGGAAGAAGAGCTCGTCGTTGAGCGAACCAGGAGCGAACTCGACTGGGCACGTCACATGGCGATCCATGAAGCAACGCCTGATCTCGTCGGTATTTCTGATCCGGAAGGCCGTCTGCTTTATGTGAATCGCGGGGGCCGGAGAATGCTGGGCGTAGAGGAGTCGGCCGACATCACCGGATACACGGTTCGTGACTTTCATCCGCCGCTCGTTGCCGACGACGTCGCAGGTCAGAAGATTCCAATTGCCATCAACGAAGGACTCTGGAGTGGAGAGACGGAACTGCTCTCCCTCTCCGGAAGAGTCATCCCCGTCTCGCAGGTCATACTAGCCCACAAGAGCAGAGACGGATCGCTCGAATTCCTTTCCACAACAGCCCGCGATATCACTGAGAGAAAGCAGACTGAACGGACGTTGCGTCTTCAAAGCGCGGCGCTCAATGCGGCAGCCAACGCGATCGCGATCACCGAACCCGGCTTCGGGATCGTCTGGATCAATCCTGCGTTCACCGAGCTGACGGGCTACAGCGGCGAGGCGGCACTGGGCCGGAACCTCCAGCATCTCCTCGGGTCGGGCTCTCACGGCCAGTCGTTCTACGACGACATTGCCGACACACTGAGCTTGGGAGAGAGCTGGCGCGGAGAGATGGTCAACCGGCGGAGCGACGGCAGTCTCTATCCTTCGGCGCAGACGATCACTCCGGTCAGGGACGGAGATGGCGCGATCTCTCATTACATTTCGTTCCAGCGTGATCTGACGGCGCAGCGGCTCATGGAGGCGCAGCTCCGTCAGTCGCAGAAGCTGGAAGCAGTCGGTCAGCTCGCCGCCGGGGTTGCACATGAATTCAACAACCTCCTCCAGGCGCTCATGTCGATGGCAGCGATCATTCGGCTGCGGAGCTCGAACGCGGAGCTTGCGGCGATCGGCACGGAGATGGAGGGGCAGATCAAACGGGGAGCGAGCCTCACTCAGCAGCTGCTGCTCTTTTCGGGACGCCACGAAAATGTGAAGGCAGATCTCGACCTGAGAGAGGAAGTGCGGAAAGCGAGCGCGCTCCTGCGCCGGATGATTCCCGAGAACATCGCGATAGAGCTCGAGGCCGCATCCGAGCGCCTGTCGGTGCAGGGTGATGCGGGACATCTGCAGCAGGTGCTGCTGAATCTGGCCATCAACGCGCGGGATGCAATGCCCGATGGAGGAACGCTGACGTTCCGGTCGGGAGAATGCGGAAGCGATGTCTACTTCGAGGTCGAAGACAGCGGCGTCGGAGTCGATGAGGAGATTCGCGCTCGGATCTTCGAGCCGTTTTTCTCGACGAAAGAGCTTGGGAAAGGCAGCGGTCTGGGCCTCGCCGTCGTGCACGGAATCATCACGGAACACAGCGGGCGGATCGAAGTGCGAAGCGGTGCCGTCGGCGGCATCTGTTTCCGGGTGTCGCTGCCTGGCACTTCATTAGAGGAATTCGTAGAAGGGGAGCGGCTCGAAGAGCATTACGTCCAGGCAGGCAGTGGGCGCATTCTGCTTGTGGAGGATGAGGAAGCTGTGCGGGAGGGGATCACTGCCCTGCTGGAGATCATGGGGTACGAGGTGACGCCTGTCTCATCCGGCGAACAAGCCCTCGGGCTTCCCGAACATCCGGCACCCAGTCTGGTTCTCTGCGATGTAACCCTGACGGGGATGTCAGGGATGGCCCTGAGGGACGCGTTGCATCTCCGCTGGCCCCCGGTGCCGTTCGTGTTGATGTCGGGCCACCTCGGGGATGCGCTGCGATCCAGGACCGGCGAAAGCGGATGGTACTTCCTGCAGAAGCCGTTCGAGATGGCTGACCTCGCCAGCCGGCTGGATGAAGCACTGTTGGGGGCAAAAGAAAAAGTTCCGGCATGAGTTCTGCTACATCGCCCCCGCAGGAGGCTGTTTCTATGAAAAAAAGTATGCTTGTACTTGCACTGACCGTAACCACTGTTTTCGCGATCGGCTGCGGCCGCGAAGAGACTGCGGAAGCCCCGGCGGAGACGACCACTGTCGAGCAGCCGGGTATGGGGGGCGCATCCGATGTGTCCCCGATGAATGCTCAGACCTGGATCGATGATGTGACGATCGGCAGCGAGTTGGCCGCCGACGGATCGTTGGTTCCGGGCAACACCGGTGACGACTTCGCACCTGGTCAGGCGATCCACATCGCGATGGAAGTTGGCGACGCACCGGCGACATCGCCCGTCAAGGTCGTCTGGTATGGACCGAACGACACGAAGATCGGCGAGGAGACCAAAACGGTCTCGAGCGGCCAGAAGTACCTCAACTTCACCGCGACCGACACGGCCTCATGGGCGAAGGGCGACTACCGAGCAGAAATCTGGGTCGGAGACGAGAAGGTCAACGAACAGCAGTTCAACATCGTCGACGCCAGCGACGCAGCGGCGTAAACGAAGGCAGAAGCAGTTCGGCATTCACGCGGCCGCCTGATCTCAGGCGGCCGCGTTTCTTGTTGTGACGCGTATTACCCAAGTGTCATCTCGACGCTGCTAATGAACCTCAAATCGCGCGGCGTTCCTCAGGACTTGTCATCCCGAGCAAGCGCGGGTGGGCGGGAGGGGCGAGGGATCTCCGGCGGTAGTACATTCGTGATTCGTGGATCGGCGCAGGGTTCGGCGGAGACCAATAGGCAACTTAGTACCATCGCCGGAGATCCCTCGCCCCTCCCGCCCGCACAACCAGGCTCGGGATGACAAGCTCGTTCAGATCCCCGCGCACGGACGAGGCCTCAGCTCCTCGTCCGTGCACAGATCACAACCATTAGAACTTCGTGACGAGCTCGAGTCCCCACTGCCGCGGGTCGTTCATCATGCCTGTGAGGTTGTTGAAATCGATTCCGTTCTGAACGATCTCCTCGTCTGTGATGTTGCGGCCGAAGAGCGCGAGCTCGTAGCGATCCGCCCAACCGTACCCGAACCGCAGCCCCACTTCGAAGCTGTCACTCCGGAACTCCTCGGACTCGTACAGGAAGAACTGCTTTTCGCTCGAGTACGCCATGTCGAGTGAGCCGATGAACTCGCCGGCGGCGATGGGCCGGCGGTAGTCGATGATTCCGTTGAAGATCCACTCAGGTGCGTGCGGAAGGCTGTTGCCGTTCACAAGCGCGCCGTTCGGTCCGATCGGATCGAGCACGGTGCAGCCACCGCCGCATGGGGCGACCGCCAGTGCGCTGTCACGGATCTCGGTGTTGTTGTAGCTCGTGCCGAACGTCATGAGCCACTCACGCGTTGGCGCGTAGTTGAGGTCCAGCTCGAAGCCGTAGCCTTTCGTTCTGTCTGCGTTCAGAAGCGTTGAGACGTTGAACTCGCCGCCGACCGCCGTGATCTGCTGGCCGTCGACTTCGTACAGATAGACCGTACCGTTCAGCCGGAGTCGGCGGTCGAGAAGGATCGTCTTGATGCCGACTTCGCCGGAAATGATCTCTTCGGTGTCGGCGATCGATACGCCGTCTGTAGCCGGGTTGGTTCCCCCGTCGGCGTCGGGCGCGAACAGAATTCTTCCCTGGATGCTCGGCGCCCGGGACCCTGTGGCGATCCGGCTGTAGAGGTTCACCTCCGGGCTCACGGCGTACGTTGCGCTCAGGTCCCAGCTGGTGAAGTCGTCATCGGTGTTTGCGCGCACGGGCCGGATGGTTGCTGTATTAAAAAAGAGCGGGATAGGGCGCTCAGCGGTCAGCTCCTTCTCGTCGTG
>JBGSYJ010000401.1:0-42864 GCA_041750915.1 Thermoanaerobaculia bacterium
GGTCGCGAAGCACCGCGGCAATTCAGGAAGAACTGTCGATGAAGTCGGCGCAGATTCCAGGCATTCGTGCCATCAACATTGTTCCACCGGCGCTCCCCGGTGGCGAGGGCTTTCCGGTCGATATGGCGATCCTGTCGACCGAAGAGCCCGAAAGGCTCGCCGAGTTCGCGAATCAGCTCGTCGGAACGGCGTTCGCGAGCGGCAAGTTCATGTTCGCGGATACGGACCTGAAGTTCGACCAGCCGCAGGCGAGGGTCGTGTTCGACCGCGACAAGTTGCGATCGCAGGGCGTTGACATGTCGCAGGCTGGTCGGGACCTGTCGGTGCTTCTCGGTGGAAACTACGTGAACCGGTTCAGCATCGGAGGCCGGAGCTACAAGGTGATTCCGCAGGTAAAACGGAGCGAGCGGCTGACTGCGGACCAGCTGACTGAAATGCATGTGACGGGACCGGAAGGAAAACTCGTCCCCCTGTCGACATTCGCAACGATCGAGACGTCGACGGAACCGCGTGAGCTGAAGCGTCTCCAGCAGCTCAACGCAGTACGCATCCAGGGCGTGTTCCCCCCGGGTGTGTCGCTCGACGACGCGCTCACGGTGCTCGAAGATGAGGCCGCAAAAATTCTCCCTCGGGGCTACACCATCGACTATGCCGGGGAGTCGCGACAGTTGCGAAGGGAGGGAAGCAGGTTTCTGCCGACGTTCCTGTTGTCGGCAATCCTCATCTATCTGGTGCTCGCCGCCCAGTTCGAGAGCTTCCGCGACCCGTTCATCATTCTCATGGGTTCGGTTCCCCTCGCACTCGCCGGATCCCTCCTGTTTTCATTCCTTGGCTTCACGTCGATCAATATTTATAGTCAGGTGGGTCTGATCACGCTCATCGGTCTGGTCTCGAGAAACGGCATCCTCATTGTGCAATTCGCCAATCAGTTGCAGATGGAGGGAAGAGACAAGATTGCTGCCGTCATCGAGGCTGCCGGAACCCGTCTCCGTCCCATCCTGATGACTACGGCCGCAACCGTGATGGGCCACACGCCGCTGGTCTTCGCCGAAGGCGCCGGTGCGGGGGCGAGAAACAGCATCGGCATCATGCTGGTCACAGGCATGATCATCGGCACGGGCTTCACGCTCTTCGTCGTCCCGTCAATCTACGTCCTCGTTGCGCGGACGCATCGTGCCGAGGTCCTGGACGAAGAGACCGAAGCGGAGTGGACTGAGAGCCCGGCAGTCTAGTAGTTCTGAGTTGTGAGTTGTGAGTTGTGAGTTGTGAGTTCTGAGTGGATCGGGCAGCGGTGTCATCCTGAGCGGCGAGGACGCCTGGCTCACGTGTCATCCTGAGCGAAGCGAAGGATCCCCTGAAGGCTTGCGGTGTCTCCCCGATGAAGTGCAGGCGATGTATCCTCTACGCCCAACCTCGGGTGCAAGGGAGACTTCATGGCAGCTTACATCATGGTAGACATCGACGTGCTCGACCCGGAACGGTACGAGGATTACAAACGACTCGCGACGGCCTCGATCGCCACGCACGGTGGACGGTATCTCGTCCGCGGCGGAGCCGTGGAAGTTCTCGATGGTGACTGGAACCCGAATCGCCTTGTCGTTCTGGAGTTTCCGTCTGTTGAACAGGCGAAGGGCTGGCGAAACTCTCCGGAGTACGCGGAAGCGCGGGCGATCCGCGACAGTTGCGCTCGCGCCAGGATGATCGTCGTCGAGGGGCTCTGACGAGAACGCGACGTCCACGTTTGTGTAGGGGCGGGTTTCAAACCCGCCCCTACCCGGAGGAGCAAGGTTGAAAAATCGATGGGATGCATCCAGTCCAGGCGCAGAGGGGCCCTCACCCCTGCCCCCTCTCCCGCCGGGAGAGGGGAAGCTCGAGCAACTCGTCTATCAGTCGCGGCTAGTCGGAGCGGAAGAGAGTCTGGTGCTTTGGGGTGGTGGGAACAACAGCATCAAGCTCCGGGCTGTCGATCCCATGGGCAATGCCATCGACGTGATGTACGTCAAGGGAAGCGGCAGCGACATGAAGACGATCGTCGCGGCCCAGTTCCCGGCCGTGAGACTCGACTACGTGCGATCGCTCCTTCAGCGAGATTCGATGGAAGACGACGAGATGGTCGATTTTCTCGCCCGCTGCCTTCTCGATCCGAAGATGCCTCGACCTTCGATCGAGACACTGCTGCACGCATTTCTTCCCTCTGCAGCGGTGTTGCACACGCACGCCGACGCCATTCTGGGTGTCACGAACAACAGACGGCGGGAGGAGTCGGTCCGGGAGTGCTTCGGCGATGACGTATTGATCGTTCCCTACATCCGGCCGGGGTTCGACATGAGCACCCAGGTGGCGGCGCTCGCGGCTGAGTCGAGGAATGCTCGCGGGCTGGTGATGATGAACCACGGCCTGCTCACATGGGGCGATTCTCCGAAGGAAGCCTACGATCGTCACATCGAGCTCGTTTCGGAGGCGGAAGCGTACCTGGAACGACGCCGGCCGAAGTCCGCGCCGGAATCCGCGACGGAAGCATCAGTCGAGAGGATCGCCGAAGTTTCGCTCCAGATTCGCGGGGCCCTGTCGACGAGCCGTCACGTCGTGTTGCGATTCGATGGCTCACCTGAAGCGCGAGCCTTTGCCGCGAGAGCGGATGTGGATGAACTGCTGCTTCGCGGTGCCGCGACGCCCGATCATCTGCTGCACATCGGACGGTATCCGCTCGTGCTGCGACTGGGCGATTCTGCTTCCGACTACGAAGTGATCGAACGCGCCCTGTCCGAACAGCAGTCACGCTACGAGACGTACTTTCGCGAGAACCACGAACCCGGCTCCGAGATCCTCAGCGGCGATCCTCGGATCATCGTCGCACCGGGGTTCGGGATCTGGACTGCCGGCAAGGACGCCCGCGCGTCACGCATCGTCAGCGATATCTTTTTTCACACCCGAAGGATCATCGAGGACGCCGAAGGCGCCGGCGGTTACGAATCTCTGCCGGACCGCGAGATGTGGCGCGGAGAGTACTGGCCGCTGGAGTTGTACAAGCTGACGCTGCTCCCGAAGGACAAGGAACTTGCGGGACATGTCGCGCTCGTGACCGGCGGTGCGCGCGGGATCGGCCGTGCCGTCGCGCTGCGGCTCGCGTCGGAAGGTGCGCACGTCGTCGTTGCGGATCTCAACCAGGAGGGCGCTCTCGGAGTGGCCGCCGAGATCAACCGTACATTCGGACACGAGCGTGGGGCCGGCATTCGAATGGATGTTACCGATCCTGCTTCGGTAGATGCCGGGTTCAGGGATCTCATTCTGCGCTACGGCGGCGTCGATGTGGTCGTCAGCAATGCGGGAGTCGCGAAGGGTGGTGCGCTCAGCGATCTCGATGATGAGGCGTGGCATCAGTCTCTCGCGGTGAATGCGACGGGCCACTTCTACGTAACCCGGGCGGCGATGCGCGCGATGAAGCTGCAGGGACGGGGAGGGTCGCTCGTCTACAACGCAACGAAAAATGTCACCGCGCCAGGGGCCGCGTTCGGCGCATACAGCGTTTCGAAGGCCGCCGAGGCCCAGCTTTGCAGGATTGCTGCGATCGAGGGGGCGGAGTTCGGTGTACGGGCGAACATGGTGAATCCCGATGCCGTTTTCGAGGACTCGCTTTTATGGCAGGAGATCGGGAAGGATCGAGCCGCGGCGCATGGGATACCACTCGAGGAACTGCCCGACTTCTACCGTCGTCGGAATCTGTTGAAACTCAGCGTCACCGCTGAGGATGTCGCCGAAGCGGTGCTGTTTCTTGCGGGTCCCCGCTCGGCGAAAACGACGGGCACGATGATTCCGGTCGATGGCGGTGTGCGCGAGGCGTTTCCGCGGTAGGGTCATGTGTGCAGTGCTGTGATATGTGGCAGGGCCCTCCGAGGCCCTGCCTCTTCCGAATCGTAAAGATGTACGACACCTGGAGCGACGACGCGGGATGAATGCTCCAACCGTCGTACATCTCTACATTTTGGAAACGGCAGGGCCTCGGAGGGCTGCCACATGTGATGTCACCGTTCAATCTGCAGGGTTCCCATTTCGTTCCGCCAGTCCTCGCGCTGTTCGACGAACGGCATCGCGATGATTTTCGGAAGCGCCACGTCCTCGGGACTCTGAAATGCCGCCACGCCGATTCGCACCGTCTCCTGCGGTGTGTCCTCGCGAAAGGTGCCGTGCAGAAAATCCCAGACACTGAAGAGGCTCGACCAGTTGCTGTCCGTTTCGTTCCGGTAATCGGAATGGTGAATTCCGTGCATCCGCGGGGTGACGACCCAGCGCGAAATGATTCGATCACGTTGCGGCGTCAGCTCCAGATTTGAGTGCTGAAAGAAGATGGACGGCATCAGCATCAGATGCCACAGCGTCATCGACAGTTCGTTGATTCCGAAGACTCTGACTACGAGCATGCGAAAGAGGACCGATATCGACATCTCGCCGAAGTGAAATCGGATCGCGGTCGACGCATCGAGATCGCGATCGACATGGTGGGCGAGGTGGAATCTCCATAGAAACGGCACCTTGTGATTGAGCCAGTGCCACCACCATAGTGTGTAGTCGAGCAGGAGAACTCCCAGAAGCGCCCGCGCTGCTGGTGTTGCCTGCAATCGGTGCAACAGGCCGAGGCGATCGCGATCTGTCCGGCGAAGCAGGGGGATGAGCAGCGCCGGCTGCAGCAGCGCCATTGAACCTGCGCTCAGAGCCGCCATCGTGAAGTTTCGCGAGGTCCTCACGCTGCGCGACTCGCGCTGCTTTCGCAGGGGACGCCGGGTCTCTGCCACGAAGATCGCCAGAAATGCGCCGCCAATGATCAGCGGGCCGACCCATGGAGAGATGAGCGGAGCTTCGCCTCGAGGTGGTGTTCGAGACGACTTGATCCTGCCGGCCTTCACGGAACTGTTTTATCAGAAATCGGAGCCGACGCGCCTGCAGAGGCGACCCTGAAATCCAATTTTGTTACACTGGGCGGACTGTGCCGTACCAGCCGATCGAGAATTATGGGGTCATCGGAGACCTGCACACGGTCGCCCTCGTGGGGATGGATGGCTCGATCGACTTCCTCTGTTTCCCTCGATTCGACTCTCCCACCGTCTTTGCCGCGCTCCTCGGGGATGAGAATGGCGGACGCTTCAAGATCGCGCCGACCTGGGGCGAAACTCGTCAGAAGCAGCTCTACCTTCCCGACACCAACATCCTGCTGACTCGGTTTCTCGCCGATGAAGGCGTCGCTGAGATCTCCGACTACATGCCGATCGGCAACCATGGTCCCCAGGACCTTGTCAGGCGAGTCAAGGCCGTCCGCGGAGACATTCAGCTTCGCATGGTCTGCGCTCCTCGCTTCGACTACGGGAGAGCCTCGCATCGGACCGAGAAACGCGACGGTGAGGTTCTGTTCATCTCCGAAGGCCAGGATAAAACAGTTCTCCGGCTGCGCTCGGAGGTCCCCGTGGAAATCGTCAATGGGGATGCGTACGCGACCTTTCTGCTCAAAGCCGGCACGAGCATCTCGTTCGTTCTCGAGGATGGGAGCTTCGCCGAGTCTCCTTCAGCGGCAGACCATTACGTCTCCGATTCGTTCAAGGAGACGATGAACTTCTGGCACCACTGGGCGCGCAAGTCCCTTTACAAGGGCCGCTGGCGCGAGATGGTCACCAGGTCCGCGCTCGTTCTGAAGATGCTCGTTTCGGCGGAGTACGGATCGATTGTCGCTGCACCAACTTTCGGGCTTCCTGAAGAGATTGGCGGGTCGAGAAACTGGGACTATCGATATACGTGGATTCGTGATGCGTCGTTCACGATCTATGGGCTGATGCGACTCGGGTACACCGAGGAAGCTGAAGCGTTCATGAAGTGGATCGAACATCGGTGCCAGGAGCTCGGCGACGCGGGAACTCTGCAGCTGATGTACGGGATCGATGGCAATCGCAATCTGCACGAAGAGATCCTGCCGCACCTGGAGGGCTATCGAAAGTCGTATCCCGTGCGGATCGGGAACGGAGCATTCGATCAGCTCCAGCTCGACATCTATGGCGAGCTGATGGACTCGGTCTACCTGTCGAACAAGTATGGGAAGCCGATCTCGTATGACTTCTGGACAAATCTCACACGTCTGATCGAGTGGATCGGCGAGAACTGGCATCTTCCGGATGAAGGAATCTGGGAGGTTCGGGGCGGCCGCCGGGAGTTTCTCAATTCGCGTGTCATGAGCTGGGTTGCGATGGATCGCGGCGTTCGGCTTGCGGAGAAGCGATCATTTCCTGCGCCCGTTCAACGCTGGAGAGCGATTCGGGACGACATCTACCGCGACGTTTACGAGAACTTCTGGGATTCGGAGCTCAAGACGTTCGTGCAGTACAAGGGATCGAAGACCGTCGACGCGTCGGCCCTGCTCATGCCGTTGGTCCGCTTCATCGGATCGAGCGATCCGCGGTGGCTCTCAACTCTCCGCGCCATCGAGGAATCGCTCGTCGAAGACTCATTCGTGCATCGATACAACATCGGCTCCGCAGCCGCCGATGCCCTGCCGGGCTCCGAGGGAACGTTTTCGATCTGTACGTTCTGGTATGTGGAGTGTCTCTCCCGCGCCGGGGACGTCGACAAGGCACGCTTCTATTTCGAAAAGGCGCTCGGATACGCAAACCACCTCGGACTTTACGGAGAGGAACTGGGCCCCCGCGGCGAACATCTGGGGAACTTCCCCCAGGCGTTTACACACCTGGCGCTCATCAGCGCAGCCTACGATCTCGACCGCTCGCTCGAGGGAAAAGACTGACGCGATTCCGTCAGGCCGACTCACTCGCCTGCGGATCCCGAGGAGCGGTTGCGGACTCCGACCGGAGAGCATTCTCCGCTTCATGGAGAAGGTTCTGAAGATTGAATGGCTTTCCCATCACCTTCCAGACCAGATCGGTGCGGAGCTTGTCGACGATGCCGGGCACGGCAGCGGTCACCACGATGATCCTTGGGGGAGGAGCATTCTCGCTGATCCAGTCGACGACCCCGACGCCGTCGGTCCTCGGCATCATGAGGTCAAGGATGACCAGATCAAAGGTGCTTTCCTGCAGCTTTGCGATGGCGTCCGCGCCGTCTACCGACGTCTCCACTTCGTAGCCCCCTCGCGAAAAGAGATGGGACGTGAGGGTCCGTATGGCTTCGTCGTCGTCGACTACGAGAACTCGGGCCGGCATTGCATTCACGCTCCTGCAGATCTGCTGAGGGTAATCGGGGTGCTTCGTGTGGAGCCCTGAAGCAAGACTGCTGCCACGGCTATCGTAGATAAGCATTTATGGAATGAGCGCCGCCACGGCTCTGGCGAGCTCGGAGGGATCTACCGGTTTCTGAACGTAGCGCTGAAATCCTGACGCGAGGATTCTCGCCCTATCCTCCGGTCTGCCGAATCCCGTCAGTGCCATCGCAGGGACCTCGCGGCCCAGCTGAGATTGGATTTCGTGGACGCGCCGGATCAGGGCGTAGCCATCTTCTCCCGGCATCGCGATGTCGCTGATGATGACGTCAGGCGAGATCCTGCGCAGTGCGAGCACCGCATCCTGAACTGAGTGAACCTGATGGACTTCCGCTCCCAACTCCCCGAGGACCAGCGAGACCATCTGCCGGGCCTCAGGGTCGTCGTCGACGACGAGGATCCGGATGCCCTCGAGGGTCGGGATGTCATCGGCTTCGCGAAGGCTTCCGATTTCAGACGGGTCGAAGCGGACTGCAAGTACCGGAAGGCTCACGGTGAAGGTAGTTCCCTGGTTGTCACCGCCGCTGGTGGCCGTGACGTGGCCTCCATGCAACTCGACGAGATGCCGGACGATGGCGAGCCCGAGGCCAAGACCTGCCTGTTGTCTCGTGGTACTGCTGTCAGCCTGACGGAATCTTTCGAATACGTAAGGAAGGAATTCGGGGCTGACTCCTTTGCCGGTATCGGAGACGCGAAGAATTCCGAGGCTTGCCGCGCGCTCGAGGCTGATGTGCACTGATCCTCCTTCCGGCGTGAATTTGATCGCATTGGAGAGGAGGTTCCACATCACCTGGTGCAGGCGGGTTTCGTCGCCATAGACGCTGAGGGGCGTCTGTTCGATCGTGGCTTCGAGTTTCACGCCCCGTTCCTCCGCTCGGGCTTTGAACGTGTCGACGACGGCCTCGACAATGGGCGCGAGCTCGACGGCTGCGAACTCGATGCGAAGCTTTCCGGCGATGATTCTCGAAACATCGAGCAGGTCCTCGACCAGCCTGGCCTGAACGAGCGTGCTCGACTCGATCATGGAGATGGCGCGATCAACGTCTTCCTGTTTCGTGCTGTCGATTTTGAGCATCTGGATCCATCCGAGAATTCCCGTCATCGGAGTTCGCAGCTCGTGGGCAAGAGTCGCCAGGAAGTCATCCTTCATACGGTTCGCTTCCTGCGCTTCGCGATAGAGACGTGCGTTCTGAATTGCCGCCGAAGCCATCTGGGCGAGCTGCGTCATGACCGCTTCGTCTTCGGCCGTGAAATCGCCGCGGTCCTTCCCTGCGAGAACGATCACACCGACCCGGCGACTCTCGCGCTCGAACAGGGGAGCTGCCATTGCCGTCTGTACCTTAGCCGGGTCAAACAGCTCGCCGAGCGGATGATGCTCGAGGGCATGTCGGTCGAGCCGCAGGGCTCCTTTCATTTCGAGTGCGATTGCTTCGAGTGCGGGGCGCGAGCCGTTTGTGATGATGGACGTAAGGTCACTCTGGCCGTCAGCCGTCGAAACGGAATGAATGCTGCGTGTCTCACCGTCGTCGCCGGCGCTCATGCTCGTGATTGCGATCTCGGCGTCGATCACCCGGCGCGCCTGATCGGTAATCATCTGCATCACTTCGTCGAGCGACAGGGCGCTGGCGATGGCGATGGAAGCCTCCGCCAGCTCGGCTAGACGACGGCTTGCAGCGCGTTCCTTTTCGAGCAGTTCCTGACGCTCCCGAATCCGCCCTCGCTGTTCGTCCAGCAGGTCGCGGATTTCATACTGTCGCAGCCGGCCAGCGATTGCCGTTCGCGCCGTGCTGACGAGAGTCCGCACACGGACGGGACGGTCCAGCAGCGTGATCTGCGCGAGCGGGCCGAGCATCTCGAACGAGCGCGCAGCGCGCTCCATGTCCGGCTGTGCCACGAAGATCATGAGAGGGATCTCCGACCACGCCGGCTGAGTCGCGAGCGTTCCGGCGATCTGTTTCATCGACCGCGGCGTCAGCCCTTCCGCAGTGAGGATCACGAGTCCGGCGCCTTCAGTGATACCGCCGCAGAGTGCTTCGATGTTCGGGTAGACGAGACTCTCGATGCCCGCCTCCTCGAGAATCTCGGCGGTGAGTTTCGCGTCGCGGCCAGTCGGCGCAAAGATCAGGGCGCGCGTCGGTTCCGGCGACGTCTGCTCTGGATCGGGAGGTTCCTCGCCGCTCATTGCTCCATCACGGTGGGAACGCCGGAGAGAATCCCGCGGAACCTCTTGAGCGGCTCTCCCACCGACAATCCATCTTTCGACATCCGGTAGTCGCGAATCGCCCTTTCATGCTCTCCGCTCCTCTTCTTCATGACAGAAATCGCCTTGTGCAGTTCTCCATCCGATTCGTAGTAGCGGAGCAGCACGACACAATCGGCGAGATAGCTGACGTCGACCGAGCTGACCATGTTCGAGCCGATCAGCCCATGCTGTGCCATGACCAGGATGGTGGCGACTCCGTGATCTCCCAGAAAGGTCAACAACTCGTGGAGATGCAAGGTCAGGAAACGCTCCTCCGGCATTGCATTGAGATATCCGTTGAGGCTGTCGATCACGACCACCTTCGCCTTGAATTCCTCGACGCTCTGCCGAACCAGATGGGCGAATTCCCCCGGTGCAAGCTCCGCCGGATCGACCTGTTGCACGTTGATCGCTCCGGAATCCGTTCCGCTCTCGAAGTCGAGTCCAATCGCTTTTGCCCTCGAGAAGAGGCTCCGGCGACTCTCGTCGAACACGAACATCGCGGCATGGTGGCCCGCATGAGCCGCCGCCACTGCATACTGCATGGCGAGCGTAGACTTTCCGACGCCGGCAGGACCCATGATGAGAGTTGATGCGCCGGTTTCGATGCCCCCTCCGAGAAGCTTGTCGATCTCCTCGATACCGCTGCTAAGCGAGCCCTCATGCGCGTCGACACGATGTTCCGCAGCCACCAGCCTCGGAAAGACTTTAATTCCTCCGCGCTGGATGACGAAGTCATGAAACCCACCGCTGAAGTTCACCCCTCGCAACTTCACGACCTCCAGCCTCCGTCGCGGCGCACCATACAACGGCGCGCGACGCTCGAGAATCAGAACTCCGTGCGGCACGCTGTGTAGCTGGAGGTCGTTGCCCTCCGAGGTGCGGTCATCCAGGAATAGTACGGTCGCTCCCCGGTCCGAGAAGTACTGTTTGAGCCCGAGGATCTGTTTTCGGTACCGGAGATTGCTCTGGGAAAGCAGGCGGATTTCGGAAAGCGAATCGAGGACGACACGCTGTGGCTTGATGCGCTCGACTTCCTCGAGAATCCTCGCGATCGTCTGTCCGAGCTCGATTTCCGAAGGATGAAACATCGTCGTGTCATCATCTTCAGTGAGCGAATGCTCCGTCACCAGCTGTTCGTAGATCCGGATCGATTCCAGCGACCATCCGTGGGACCTGGCGACGGATTCCAGCTCGCGCCGGGTCTCGGACAACGTAATGTAAAGACCTTTCTCTCCATGCGCTGCGCCTTCGAGGAGGAACTGGAGCGATAGCGTTGTTTTTCCCGCGCCGGGATCGCCTTGAACGAGGTAGACGTGATCCTTCGGAAGGCCCCCTCCCAGCACGTGGTCGAGCCCCTTGATCCCGGTTCCGGCGAGGGGTTCGCCATCCTCTTCTACTCGCGTCATGCAACCTCCGTGAATGACTGAATTCAGGACAGAACAAAAGGTCATTTTGCAAAGAGTGGACCCATTTTCAGGGGCGCGAAAATAGGGAAATCGGGCGGCGCCGGCGAGCTTCAGGAAGCGTCACTGAGGAGTTATCGAACGGCCCGGGGGTAGCCTGTGAAGGGGTGATGAAACAAGCTGTCATCCTGAGCGAAGCGAAGGATCCTCTTGCGGGGATCGAGCGTCGCAAGATGATCCTTCGCTTCGCTCAGGATGACAAGTTTGTTAGACCCGTCCCACACGTCGCGAACGGCTCCGAATGAGCCTGACGATCACCCATGAAACACCGCCCCACACGCCGACGTTCAACACAATCAGCATGACCAGAATGGCGGCGCGAGCGTTGCCCTCCATCTCCATCCAATCGCCCGACGAATCCACCAGGTAAAGAGCTGTCAGCGCCGGCCAGGCCGGCCACGCCCAGGGCGAGTACCAGGAGAAAAGGGTCATCGCGATCCCGAACATCGCGTGAAGGAACTCCGGGCTGACCACTGGTCTGCCCGAGACACGTTTCGTCACGGTGCCGGGTTCCGGACGGCCGACGCGTAGATCTCGAATGTGCCGGAGTCCTGAAGGAACGCGGCGACTCCGAGGTTCGGCAACTGCCATTCCGAATCGACCGGGATCTGAATTGTGTTCTTGCCGAGTGAAAGTGGCTCGGATGCCCAGCGGACGATGTGGTCGTTCCGGAGCGCTCGTCCGGAGTTTTCGCCGCGACGAACCGATGTCGTAACCCCGTTCTCGAACAGCACGACGTTCAGCTTCACCGCGCTCGAGTTATGGGACGGATCTGCTCGTGCCTCCAGCTCGATTAGCACGACGGAGGCAGAGGGCTTCACCGATCGGATTGACACGAGCCCGCGGCTTTTGCGTCCCAGCTGCCGGGCGATCTCCGCGCGGACGGCCCGCTCCGAGGAACCGACGAGCTGAGTCTGTCCATTGAGAATCATCTGCGGGGTGTAAACCTGCGAGGAACGCATCACCCGTGCGTACTCCCGCTGTCTCGCAGACCAACGCTCGGAAGAGAAGGGATCCGACCAACCGAGCCGGTTCCAGTAGTCGACATGCCATGCGAGCGGAATGATGGTTCCGCCGGCGAAACGTTCCGACCCGAGCGCAGTCAGCAGCCGGTCCGCGGGAGGGCAGCTCGAGCACCCCTGTGAGGTGAAGAGCTCGATCACGACCGTGCCACTCTGCGAAGCGGGTTGAATCTTTTCTGCAGGTTTCGGCGCCGCCTCCGCGTCATGGCGAAGCCACAAGAAAAGAACGACCATGCTGACGATCCCGATGAGGATCATCGCTCGGCCGCCGGATTTGAACGTGCGGTTCATGTGTCTTCTACGAATCCCGGATGGCTCCGGTTTGGGCCGTCAATGACTTCAGAGACCGATTCGCATTCCCTCTTCCGCAACCCGGCTTCCCGCCTTTTCGATCTCAGCTCGTGCCGTACTGCCGCGGTTCAACGCCGGGTTCGAGTGATTGAGGTGAATGAAATGGAGCTTGTTGCGTTCGGACGCGGGCAGCCGGCTGAATCGACTGAGGGTCTCGACAATGAAGGGATGGGGAATGTCAGCCATGCTGCGCCCGGGCAACTCTCCGTCGGCGTAGAAAGTTCCATCCAGCAACGCGATGTCCACATCTGCGATGACGGACTCGATCGGCGTGTCCCACTTTTCCCACTTGTCGATGTCGGGGATGTAGAGGGCCGAGCCGGAAGGCCCTTCGATGACAAATCCCACGGTCTCGCTGTACTCGTCGCGGTGGGGCACGAGAATGGGGATAACTGAGATGCGCGCATTGAGTCGCACGGGCGATCGATGCGCGAGAGCTCTCGGCTCGATGTTGCCAAGGGTGACGAGTTGTTCCCACGGTCCGTTCGTGCGGAGAAACTGTTCCATTCGAGGCATGGCGTAGACCGGCATCCGGCGCGCGCCCATGACTTCCCTGCCGAGGTGAATCAGTCCGGCGTAGTGACCGATGTGTGCGTGCGTGAGAAAGATGCCGTCGAGATTCGGACCGTTGGGGCGGGGAGCGACCTGTTCGATCACGCGCAGTTGTTCGCGAAAGTCGGGCGTCGCGTCGATGAGCCATCGTTCGCCCGATTCGGGATCGACGATTGCGAGCGAAGAAACCAGCCGGCGCTCCCGAGGATCGGTCCAGGCGCGCTCGCAGTGAGGCTGCCGGCATCCGGCCTGAGGCAGCCCTCCGTCCTGGGCAATTCCGAGGACCAGGACGAACGGGGCATTCGGAGAAGGGCGGGATGGGGGGGCGCTGGCACAGCCGGCGATCAGAAGCGCAAACGCGATCAGCCTGGACATGCGGGGATGCTAACACGCGGTCAGGCACAGGGAATGCACGGGCCCGTTGCATGAGAACGATAACTGCCTTGACGCTCGTCCTCCTCGCTACAGCCTGCATTCGATACGAACCAGGTACCCGGCCCGTGTTCAGTGAGGCGAAACAGGTCTCGCTGACGGCCACCCAGCAGACTTCCAACGTCGTGCTTCTGCGGCTCACCAACGGCTCGGATTCGCCGATCGGCTACAACCTCTGTGCATCTTCGCTCGAGAGGCAGGACGCAACCTGGACCCAGATGCCGTCCGACATCATGTGCACGATGGAGATCAGAACCCTCTCATCAGGAGCTACCGCAACCTACGAGCGGGAGATCCGGGAGGCGATCACGCCCGGCACCTACCGCTTCGTAACGGCGGTCGAGTCACCGATGGGCACGCGCACCATCGGTGTGGTGAGCAATCCGATCAGTCTCCAGTAGCATTTGTGGGTTCTGGGTTCTGGGTTCTGGGTTGCGATTCCTCTCTCCCCGCCGCAGCGGGGAGAGGGGCAAGGGGAGAGGGGCCGTGCAAGCAACTCTAATGCGGCCAATCGGGGGACGGTGCAAGCCCTCACCGCCCCTCTCCCGGCGTGCGAGGAACTCGCAAGCTCGATACTTATCCTGAACCTCGCGCGAACCCCAGAACCCAGAACCCAGAACCTGGTGGGCGGAGGAACGGCGAGCCTTTTGCTTTCCCCGTCCGGGCTGATATTCTTCGCCTCGCCGTCATGACCAGATCTCATCGACACTCCGGCAGCCGCACAGGGGGATTCGTTCTCATCCTCCAGCAGTGGAAGCGTCTTCCCGCTTCGGATGCGGCCGGACCGCAATCCGGACGATAGCCAGATTCTCCGACAGAACGCGCGCAGAGCAAACCGGCGGCGATGATCGTTCGCGAGCCGGGACGGCTCCCGCCACTCGAGACGCACACGGGCGGGTCCGACGACCACCGGAAACAACAGAAGACTCGAATCGTAATCATGAAAACATTGAGCCGCAGACCGAACCGCACGAGGAGCACTGATGGCCCACGTTGAAGGCCACAGCGGGGGTGCAGTGGGATGGATCGGCTGGCTCGTCGGGATCCTGCCGCTGAGCCTTTTCATCTGGTACATCACGATGATCCCTGCGGTTTCAGAAGGCCATCGCTACGTTTTTTCAGCCGTCTGGATCGAGACGCTCGCTTTCCGCTTCACGCTCGAGATCGACGGGCTTGCCTTGCTGTTTCTCATCCTGATCAGCGGAATCGGATTCCTCATCTTCGGATACGCGGGACATTATCTGCAGGGCCATCGCCATCTGGGCCGCTGCTACCTCTACCTGACGGCATTCATGTTCTCGATGCTCGGACTCGTGGCAGCGGGCGATCTGATCACGCTCTTCATTTTCTGGGAGCTGACGAGCATCACCTCGTATCTGCTGATCGGGTTGGACCACGATCGAAAGTCAGCCCGGGATGCAGCTCTTCAGGCGCTCCTCGTCACCGGCGGCGGCGGACTTGCCCTCCTCGTTGGCTTCATTCTTCTCGGACAGGTCGCGGGCACGTTCGACCTGGGCGAGCTGGCACTGCTCGGATCCGAGGTGCAGGGAAGCGCTTTGTACGTGCCGATTCTCCTCTTGATTCTTCTCGGCGCGTTCACCAAGTCGGCGCAGGTCCCGTTCCACTTCTGGCTCCCGAACGCAATGGAGGCGCCCACACCTGTCAGCGCATATCTGCACTCGGCGACGATGGTGAAGGCCGGCGTCTATCTGCTGGCTCGTCTTTCGATCGTGCTCTCCGGCAGAGACGAGTGGGTCATGATCGTTACGACGGCCGGAGTGGTCACGATGCTCGTCGGCGCGGTCATGGCTTTCCTTTTCACGGACCTCAAACGAGTCCTGGCCTATTCAACGATCAGCGCGCTCGGGACGCTCGTGTTCCTCCTGGGCCTCGGGACGCCCGCCGCTGCCAATGCCGCGATCGTTTTTCTACTCGCGCATGCGCTCTATAAGGCGGCGCTCTTCATGATTGCGGGCGTCATCGACCATCAGACTGGTACGCGCGAGGTCACGCAGCTCGGTGGCCTGCGGGCGGCGATGCCGATCACGGCCACGATCGCACTCGTGGCCGCAGTTTCGCTCGCCGGGTTCGGCCCCGTGCTGAGCTTCATCGGCAAGGAGATGCTGCTCGAGGCAGTTTTCTCCGGCGGCAGGATGCGGGAAATCCTGCTGATCGCGGCTCTCATCTCCGCGGCCCTTCTAACGGCCGTCGCGGGAATGGTTGCGATCCGGCCGTTCTTCGGAAAACGACGTGAAACACCGGTAGAGCCGCATGAAGCGGGGGCGGGCCTTCTTGCCGGGCCGCTGCTTCTCGCATTCGCAGGCCTGATTCTCGGACTCATGCCCGACGGGGTAACCCGTGGACTGATTGCTCCGGCGGCAGCTTCGGTAACCGGCGTGCCGGAGGAGCTTCACCTCGCACTCTGGCACGGGGTGAATCTGCCTTTGATGATGAGTGCCGCATCGGTGATCGTTGGCGTACTGCTCTTTCTGATGTGGGAAAAGCTGCGGACTTTCACGGTCCGATTGAGTCCGTTGAAGCCGGCGACTCCGTCGGCAATGTACGCCTATTCACTGGCCGCGCTGAATTCGATCGCGCGGGGACAGACGCGCATTCTGCAGAACGGCTACCTGCGTGTCTATTTGATGACGGTCTTCGCGACTGTCTTGGCCCTGATGGGGCTTCTCGTCCTGCGGAACGGGATGCCTCCCGTCACCCTGGCGGACTGGTCGAATCTCCGTTTCTACGAAGTTGTCGTCGCGGTGATGATTCTTGCGGGTGCTTTTGTAGCGGTTCGTTCCGAGTCCAGGCTCGGTGCCGTGGCGGCTCTCGGGGTCGTCGGTTATTCGGTCGCGCTCATGTACATCATCTTCAGCGCGCCGGATCTCGCCATGACGCAGTTCGTCATCGAGACTCTGACAGTCGTGATCTTCGTTCTGGTTCTCTACCACCTTCCGCGCTACGCGAAGCTGTCATCGAGTCCGGCGCGTCTCCGCGACGCAATCATCAGCATCGCCGTGGGAGTGCTGATGACCGTTCTCGTGCTTGCGGTTACACATACGGATGTCGATGCCGAGCTCTCGCGCTTCTACGTGGAGAATTCAGTCGGAGGGGGACATGGTCGCAACATCGTGAACGTGATTCTTGTGGACTTCCGTGCTCTCGACACGCTGGGAGAGATCACTGTTCTGGCGATTGCAGCGATCGGCGTCTTTGCGATGCTGAAACTCCGGGTTGAAAGGAACGACACGTGAGACGATCACTCATTCTCCAGACCGCGGCGCGGTACCTGATTCCGCTGCTGTTCCTCTTCTCGATCATCGTGCTGTTCCGTGGTCATAACCTGCCGGGCGGAGGGTTCTCGGGCGGACTGCTCGCAGCCACGGGATTCTCTCTTTATGTTTTCGCCTTCGACGCCGCCTCTGCCCGGCGAGCGCTGGGTGTCGATACGCACGCAATCATGGGAGCGGGGCTTCTGTGCGCCCTGCTGAGCGGATTTGTCGGCCTTCTGCGCGGGAGCGCGTTTCTGACATCGTGGTGGGGCGCGCTCGGAGGCGAGGCCGTCGGCACGCCCATTCTGTTCGACATCGGCGTTTATCTCGTCGTCATCGGCTCGACACTGACGACGGTCTTTGCTCTGGCGGAAGAATAACGTGCGGATCATTCTCGCTATCGTGATCGGAACCCTGTACGGAGCAGCGCTCTATATGATGCTGCGCCGTCACATCGTGAAGCTCATCATCGGCCTCGCACTGCTGAGCCATGCAGCCAATCTGCTGATCTTCACCGCCGGCGCTTTGGGAGGACTCCAACGCGGCCGCCCACCGATCATCGGATCGGACGGGACACGGTTGATCGGCGCGCACGCCGACCCTGTACCGCAGGCACTCATCCTCACGGCGATCGTCATCAGTTTTGGTGTCCTCGCCTTCGCTCTGGTTCTACTGCACAGAACATATGAATCCGTGGGGACCGATGACCTCGACCAGATGAGGGGTACCGAGGAGTGAACGCGCTTCTCGCGATGCCGGTGATCATTCCGTTGCTGGGCGCTGCCCTGTCGCTTCTCGGCTGGCGTTCGCGGAGGATCCAGCGGGGGCTCGGTGTCCTGACCTCGGTAACGCTCCTCGTGGTCTCGGTCCTGCTGCTGGCAAGAGTCTCACGTGACGGAATCCAGGTCACCGCGCTCGGGTCGTGGCCGGCTCCGTTCGGCATCGTTCTGGTGGCAGATCTCTTCAGCGCAATCATGGTGTGCGTTGCCTCGGTCACCGCCACCGCAGTTGTCTTCTATTCGCTCGTGAGTATCGACAGGCGACGTGAAGCCTTCGGCTATTACCCCCTGTTCAGCCTGTTGCTGATGGGAGTCTGCGGCGCGTTTCTGACCGGCGACATCTTCAACCTCTACGTCTGGTTCGAAGTGATGCTGATTTCGTCGTTCGTTCTGCTCGCGCTTGGCGGTGAGAAACCACAGTTCGACTCTGCGATCAAATACGTGACGCTGAATCTGATCTCATCCGCGATCTTTCTTGCCGCGATCGGCATGACCTATGGACTAACGGGCACGCTGAACATGGCTGACCTGGCCTTGAAGCTGCCTCTGGCTCCACAACAGGGGACCGTCACGGCGATCGCGATGCTGTACCTCGTGGCTTTCGGAATCAAGGCAGCTGTCTTTCCGCTCTTTTTCTGGCTGCCTGCCTCGTACCACACTCCGCCTGTCGCAGTTTCGGCGGTTTTCGCCGGCCTGTTGACGAAGGTCGGTGTGTACGCCCTCATCCGGGTCTTCACACTGTTGTTCATCCATGACCCCGCGATCACTCATACCGTTCTGATGTGGATCGCCGGCCTTACGATGCTCACGGGTGTCCTCGGTGCGGTAGCTCAAAATGATTTCAGACGGATCCTGTCATTCCATATCATCAGCCAGATTGGTTACATGATCATGGGGCTGGGGTTGTACACACGGGCTGCCCTCGCCGCGTCGATCTTCTACATCGTTCACCACATCATCGTGAAGACGAATCTTTTCCTGGTCAGCGGCGTTGCGAAACGGCTCACAGGCTCCTACGAGCTCAAGAAGATGGGCGGGCTCTATGCATCGTATCCATGGCTGGCGGTTCTTTTCATGATTCCGGCGATGTCGCTCGCAGGGATGCCGCCGCTCTCGGGGTTCTTCGCGAAGCTGGGCATCATCTCTGCGGGCCTGGCGGAGGAGCAGTACCTGCTGGTCGCTGCCGCGATTGTGGCGGGGCTTTTGACGCTCTTTTCGATGACGAAGATCTGGGGGGAAGCTTTCTGGAAGCCGCTTCCTTCAGATGTTGAGGCGCCGGGTGCCGCCGACCTGGTTGCCGCGCGCCGGATGATGTGGCCGATCGCTGTCCTTGCGGCGATCACGGTGAGCCTCGGATTCGGGGCAGGATGGCTGTACGATCTGAGCACGCGGGCGGCGTCGCAGCTCATCGACAGGAGCGAGTACATTCGGGCGGTGCTGGGATGAATGCAACGACGACATTTCTCTGGAACCTGCTTCTCGCGCTGGTCTGGGCGCTTGCGGTGGGGGACCTTACGGTAGGGACGCTCGGGGTGGGTTTTCTGGCGGGCATGCTGGTTTTCTTCGTAGCGCGCCGAGTGGTAGGAAGTGAGGCGTACGCGAGGAAGATCGGAAAGCTGCTCAAGCTCATCGCGTTTTTTCTCGCAGACCTGATCAAGTCGAATCTCCGTGTGGCGCACGACGTCGCGACACCGAAATTCAGCATGCGCCCGGGGGTGCTGGCGATTCCGCTCGACGTGGAGTCGGACGGCGAGATCATCACGTTCGCAAACTTCATCACCTTGACTCCGGGCACGCTCAGTCTGGACGTGTCAGCAGACCGGAAGACGCTGTTCATCCACTCGATGTATACCCCTGACGCCGAACAGATGAAGAAAGAGCTGAAGGAAGGTCTCGAGCGGCGCATCATCGAGGTGACGCGGTGAGTGTCGTCCTGAACATCTGTTTCGGCATGCTGAGCCTCGCGATGCTCATCTCAGTGATCCGACTGGTGCGGGGTCCGAGCCTTCCGGATCGCGTGGTCGCTCTCGATCTGGTCGGAGTGCTGGTCGTCGGGATGATCATTCTCTACGATGTCGCCACCCAGCTTGCGGTGTTTCTCGACGCAGCAATCGTTCTTGCTCTGGTCGGATTTGCAGGAACGGTTGCATTCGCAAAGTACCTGGAAAGGAGAGCCCGCCCTGACTGACGTTCTCATCGCGATACTGATGCTGACCGGATGCGCCTTCCTTCTGCTCGCGGCCGTGGGAATCCTCCGCATGCCGGACATCTTCACACGCATGTCCGCTTCGTCCAAAGCGACGACGCTCGGAATCGGCTGCATGCTCATCGCACTCGCGCTTCATTTTCGAGATGTGGGAGTGACGACGAAGGTACTTCTGGTGATCGCATTCTTCTTCTTGAAGGCGCCGGTTGCTGCTCACGTTCTCGCCCGTGCTGCCTATCGGATCGGCACGCCTCTGTGGAAGGAAACGTTTGTGGACGAACTGCGGGAGTACTACGACCAGGAGGAGTATCTGGTACACCGCAGAGGAGGCCTCGAACGCCCCGGCGAAGCGAGTCCGCAGGCTGATGAAGCACAGGATACGTCGCCACCTTCCACTTGAGAACAGCGCTGGAAGATCGACCTCGATTTACGCGTTCTATCTGCTGCGTTTTTTTCACTCCCATGATCACTGAAAGGACACAGCATTGAACGGACTCAAGACAGCGCTGCTTCTCGGAGCACTTACAGCACTGCTCATGCTTTTCGGCCGGGTTCTCGGCGGAAATGCCGGCATGATGATCGGTTTCGTCTTTGCGGTTGTGATGAACTTCGGCAGCTACTGGTTCTCGGACCGGATCGCCATGAAGATGGCAGGTGCGCGGGAAGTCACTCCTGCGGAGGCGCCCGAGCTTCATCGTATGGTCGCCGAGATCGCCCAGAAGTCGGGTATGCCGATGCCTCGGGTGGCCGTCATCGAGTCGGATGCTCCGAACGCGTTTGCCACGGGTCGCAATCCGAAGAATGGTCTCGTCGCCGCGACGAGGGGAATCATGCAGGTTCTCGACCGGCGTGAGCTGCGTGCCGTCATGGCTCACGAGATGGGTCACATCAAGAATCGAGACATTCTGATCGGCAGCGTCGCCGCGACGATTGCGGGTGCGATCTCGATGCTTGCCCAGATGGCTCAGTGGTCGATGATCTTTGGCGGCGGCCGGCACAGCGACGACGAGGGCGGCGGTGGGCTCATCAGCGCTCTGGCGATGATGATTCTCGCGCCGATTGCCGCGATGATCATTCAGCTCGCAATCACGCGCTCGCGTGAGTTCGGCGCCGATCATACGGGCGCGGAGGTGAGCGGAGACCCTGAAGCGCTTGCTACGGCGCTGCAGAAGATCGAGGCCTATGCAAAGCGGATTCCGATGAACGTGAATCCATCCGCAGCCCACCTGTTCATCGTGAATCCACTGAGTGGAGCGTCGATCCGGAAGCTGTTCAGCACCCATCCTCCGACTGAAGAGCGTGTAGCGCGCCTGCGTGCGATGAGTCGGGGGGACTTGGCTGGTCGCTAAGTAGACAGTAGACAGTAGACAGAAGACAGTAGGGGGCCCCCTCCCACACCGAAAGAAGCGATTCGAGACACGGCGGGTGGCTATGTATTCTTCTATCTGCCGTCTGCGCGGACAATAAGTAGTACACACTAGGGCCCTCTCCCATACTGAAAGGATCTTCGAGACAGAATGGAAGGGGCGGTGGCTACTGTCTTCTGTCTACTGTGTACTGTCTACTCTCATAACTATGGACCCCCTCACCCACACCCTCGTCGGCGCCAATCTCGCCGCTACACGTCTCCGAGACACCACGCGCTTCGCTGCCGCTGCTCTCGTGATCGGGGTGAATGCTCCCGACATCGATGCGGTCACCTATGCTTTCGCAGACTCTGATTTCTCACTCGGATTCCGCCGAGGATGGACTCATGGTGTTCTCGCGCTCGTTGTACTGCCGTTCGTGCTGACGGGTTCGCTGCTCCTGTACGACAGGCTTCGACCGTCGAGCACTGCGAAGGCTCGCGCCGGATGGCTGCTGCTCCTTTCGACGCTAGCCGTCCTCACCCACCCGTTTCTCGATTGGCTGAACACCTACGGCATGCGCTGGCTGATGCCGTTCGATGGGACGTGGTTCTACGGCGATTCGGTCTTCATCATGGACCCGCTGCTCTGGATCGTTCTCGGTGCGGGCTGGCTCGCCGGACGCACTCCTTCGCCGGGGCTGATTGCGATCTGGGCGTTCTTCACCGCTGCCATCTCCTGGGTCGTCAGCGGAAGGAACATGGGGTACCTGATCATTGTGGGCGTCATTGCACTGGTGTTGCTCGCCGCGCTTCTCTGGCGGCCTGCGGATCCGAAGAGAATCGGCAGGAAGCTTGCGACGTCCGCGCTGATCGTCGCGACGGTGTACATCGGAGGCCGTCTGGCGGTTCATCAGGCGACGGAGTCGTCCGTCCGCGGGCAGTTGGCGGAGAGGGGTCTGATCCCGTCGAAGCTGCTGGCGTCCCCGCACCCCTTCAATCCGCTGCACTGGGATGTGGTCGCGGAGGTCGGTCCGGTCTACCGGTACGGCAACTTCGACTGGCGGAACGGGGAGCTCGTCATCGACGATCATCAGATTCCGCTTCCCGAACCCTCGCCGCTGTGGGATGCAGCGAGAAGTGATCCGTCAGTTCAGGGATTCATGGACTGGGTGCGTTTTCCCTGGTACGAAGTCCGCCGCAGTCCTGAAGGAACGTTCGTACACATCATGGATGCGCGCCGCGCGAGACGGGCGACGACGGGCTTCGGCGGCGTGGTTGTTCGGGTCGACGAAACTGCAGCGCAGACGCGTTGACTCCGGTCCCCGAGAAATGAACCCAGTGTCATCCTGAGCGAAGCGAAGGATCCCCTTCCTCGATGCGCTAACGCCAGTCTTTTGGGGATCCTTCGCTTCGCTCAGGATGACACTCTTTTGCCCGTCACCGCGCAAGCCATTCGCGCAGCTCGGGTTGCATTGCAGACCGCATCCTGGAGCATTGCGTGGCACGCTCGAGCGCCTGCGCCATTCTCGCTTCCGCTGATGGAATCCGATGTTTCTCCCAAAACGAGCGCGCTCGTGACAGTGACGCCTCATCACAGAAATTTTCGGAGGATCCGAGTACTCCTCCAAGCATCCGCTCCGGAAGTTTTTTGGCGATCGATTCCCAGTTCGTCTCGATGAAGTCCCAGGCCTGTTCTCTGACGGCATGGTTCGCCACCGTTGCGGCAATCAGTCTTCCCGCGTCCTGGCTCCGCACCTCGGACGACAGCGCCAGGTCGAGCGTGCGGCGAATCAGCTCGGGTCGTTCGAACCGCGCAAGCGAAAGAAGAAAGAGATTCCGCTCGTCGGGCGTCGATGCGTCCCTGTAGGCGGTCAGATAGCGGCTGTACAGCCGGCCGTCGCCACGCATCGCTGCGAGATGCACGGCTCGGTCACGCAACTCGGGATCGAGTCTGCTGCTACCGGCGATGTGACGGTCGAGACGCGCTTTGGCTTCGCGAAGCACGGATTCATCTCCTGCGGAGTATCCCAGCGTGTAGAGGATTTCCGCGCGCAGCGCCCGATGCTCTTCCGGTTCCCCCGTGCGTGCCGTCCAGCCCAGCTCCTTTGCAGCGGGCTGGAGGAACGTCCGCGCCCATCTCCGGAACGTCTCCTTCTCGGAAGCTGCGACCATCTGCGCATCGATGTAGTTGATGCTCTCGAGAATCGCTTTCATGATGGTCAGCTCACGTTCGCCGCGCAAACCGTCGACGAAGGTCAGGTAGGCCGAGACCGGCAGTCTGCCTCCGCGAACGAGGTTCCACTGGTCGCGAAGCAGAGCGAGGCGCTCGGTCGGCTCGAGGTCATCGACTGCAGCGGTGAGTCTCAGGATCTCAGCGTCAGAGTGCTGCGTGAGGTAATAGCCGCGGCCTCCGGCATTCGCGAATCGCACGCCGTTGCAGCCTGGCAGCTCGAACGTCGCGTTCCTATCCGAAAGCAGGTGACAATCCGGGTTTCCGTCGGGGCCCGTGAAGCAGACCGGGATCGTCCAGAGGAGGTCGGACTCGGCGGCCGCGTCGAAGAAGAACCGCTGTTGCGAGACCTCAACGATCGAGTTTCCGCCGTCGCACCGGCTCGCGAGACTCACGAGCGGAACGCCCGGCTGCTCGATGAAGCTGCGCAGCAGAGCGCGAACCGGTTTGCCCGAGGCCTGTTCGATCGCGTCCGAAAAGTCGAAGAAAGTGGCGTTGTTCCATGAATGCTTCCGGAGATAGTTCTGGATTGCAGTTCGGAAGACTTCCTCCCCCACATAGGACTCGACCATGCGCAGCACGGCCGCAGTTTTCCCATACGCGATACCGTCGAAGAGGGCGTCGATCTCGGCCGAGGTCGTCGCCTCCTTCCTGACAGCTCGGCTGGATTGCAGTGCGTCGAGCGCGATCGCGGTGCTCGATGCGTCGACATCCTTGATCGCAATGTTCCACTCCGGCTTCCATACAGCAAGTGGCTTGGTCTGCATCCAGCGGGCGAACCCTTCGTTGAGCCAGATGTCGTCCCACCACTGCATCGTCACGAGATTGCCGAACCACATGTGCGCGATCTCGTGGGCGATGATGGCACCCACGGATCGTTTCTCCGCCTCGGTTGACGTCATCGGATCGATGAATAGGCGTGAATCGCGGTAGATGACCGAGCCGACGTTTTCCATCGCTCCAGCACGAAAATCTGCCACGCCCACCTGGTCGAGTTTCGCGAACGGGTGGGGGATCTGGTAGTAGTCGTTCAGATAGCCGAGGATGAACTTCGTCGCTTCCATCGAATAAGCGCCGAGTGGCAGCTTGTCAGGAGTTCCGCAGATTCGAAGGGGCACGCCTTCGGCCTGATCCTCATTACATGCGAAGTCGCCCACGGTGAGTGCAACCAGGTAACTCGACATGCGGGGAGTCGTCGCAAAGCTTAGGGTTCGCTTCGATTCTTTCGGACCCGTCTGATCCGAGATGACGCTGCCGTTGGAGAGAGCCGTGTCGCCTGCGTCGATCACCGCAGTGATTGCGAAGGTCGCTTTCATGGCCGGCTCGTCGAAACCGGGGAAGGCGCGACGCGCGTCGGTCGCCTCCATCTGCGAGGTGGCGTACTTGCGGCCGTTCGCATTGCCGAGGTAGAAGCCTGCCAGATCATCATTCAGCAGCCCCGTGTATCGGATGTGGATCTCGCCCGGACCGACCTCGAGAGGCTCAGCGACCTGAAGGCGCACCCATTCGTTCGCGGGCTCCGAGCTGACCGTTGCTTTTTGCGACTTTCCCCCGGACGTGATCGTCACATCGTGAATCTCGATCTCGACGGCATGAAGGATGACCTCGCGCACCGGCTCCTGGACGGAAACGGTGATTGTGGCGTCGCCTCCGAAGTTGTCTCTGGAAAAATCGGGTGCAAACGTCAGATCGTAGTGCACTGGGAGGACCGTTCTCGGGAGACGCTGGCCGTACGCGGAGAGAGAAAGAAAAAGGAGGCTGACAATGAGGGCTCGTTTCATCCGGACATTCTCTCCGAATTCATTGAAAAAACCATCGAGAAAAGGCCGGCGCTTGTTTCAGCTAGTTGACCGCCGGATGACTCTCGCGGTGGGATACTCGCGCCATGCGAATTGTGACTGCCGGAGCTCTCGTGTTGCTACTTTCCCTTTCGATCCATGCTGATCCCGCCGCCGAAGCAAGGAAGGCCGAAATCGATTTTGCGGCGGCGTTCGCGGAGCGGGACATCGAGAAGTTCTTGAATTTTCTTCTCGACGACGCCCACTTTCTCGGGCCGAAACAGACGTTGTCGGGAAAGGCGAGCGTCCGCGAAGGGTGGTCGGCGTTCTTCGACGGCGATCAGGCGCCCTTCAGCTGGAAGCCCGACCGTGTGGTCGCCAATGCTGCCGGAACGCTCGCTCTATCCACCGGTCCAATTCACGATCCCAAGGGCAAGCTGATCGGGTATTACTCATCGGTGTGGCAGAAGCAGGCGGATGGGGGATGGAAGGTCGTATTTGACGGTCCCGGTTCGGCCCTGCCATGTCCCCCTCCGGCGTCCGGCAATCCGTAGCCGGAAGACCCGCGCGGCAGGATTGAATGGCCGTCATGCCGGCCGACTATCGTAAGATCAGCGCGATGAAGAAACTCGCCTTTCCGGAATCGCTCGTTCTGATCTTTCTCATGATCGTTCTCGCGCAGCTCGCGACGTATATGCTCCCGGCGGGCGAATACGATAGAGAGACGGCTCCCACAGCAGCCGGATCTCCCGAAACGGTGACGATCCCGGCTGGCGAAGCGCTCACGCTCGAAGACGGGCGGAAGCTTGAAGGACCGGCGAGCATCGTGCTGCCGGCGGGAACGACGCGAGAGACCACCGGGCGCCTCGTCAAGGACGGCACGTATCACCGTGTCGACGCGGACCGCCTGCCGTGGCATGCGGCTCTGACTAAATTGCCCGTGGGGCTCGAGAGGGCCGCAGACATCATCTTCTTCGTCCTGATCGTGGGCGGTGTCATAGCAGTCATCCGCGCGACCGGCGCAATCGATGCACTGATCGGAGCTGCGATTCAGCGGTTCGGTGGATCGCCCCTGCTGCTCGTCGGCGGCATGGTGACGCTTTTCGCGGTCGGTTCGTCCACGATCGGAATGGCCGAGGAGTACATGCCGTTCATTCCGATCCTCGTCGCGATGTGTCTTGCGCTCAAGATGGACGCAATCGTGGCCATGGGGATCGTCTATGTCGGTGCGGGGCTCGGGTACGGTGCTGCGTCCCTCAATCCCTTCACCGTGATGATCGCGAAAGACATTGCCGGGCAGCCACCCGCTTTCTGGTTCTGGCAGAGATGGGCACTGCTCGCAGTGCTGATCGTCATCGGAGTGCACCACATACTGAGATATGCGCGCCGGATTCAGGCAGATCCCTCGAAGAGTCTCGTAGTCGACGTCGACTACTCTGAGGGGTTCCACATGCCGGAGAATGTGGCGCTCGACGGGCGGCGGATCGCAATACTTCTGGCCTTTGCGGCAATGATTGGCATCTTCGTCTGGGGAGTGGCGCGTTACGAGTGGTATCTGATCGAGCTGGCTGCCCTGTTCATGGGCATGGCCCTGTTTGCAGCAATCGTTGGAGGCCTGAGTCCGAATCTCGTAGCGAGAAAATTTCTCGACGGGGCGGCCGAGCTGAGCGGAACCGCAATCCTGATCGGTTTTGCGCGAACGATCGAAGTCATACTTTCCGATGCGCGCGTGATCGACACCGTCATTCACGGAATCGCGTCCGTGCTTCGAAGTGCCGAGGGACTCGGCGCGATGGCTCCAGTGATCTCAGCGTGGGGAATGCTCCTGGTTCAGAGCTTCACGAATCTGCTGATCCCGTCCGGTAGCGGTCAGGCCTACGTCACGATGCCGATCATGGCGCCGCTCGCGGATCTCACGAACATCGGCAGGGAGACGGCAATCCTTGCCTACCAGTTCGGAGACGGGGTCACCAACATGATCGTGCCTACGAATGCGCTGCTCATGGGCATGCTTGCACTCGGCCGCATCCCTTACCAGCGGTGGCTGCGGTTCATTCTTCCTCTGCTCGGAAAGGTCTACGTCGTGCTGCTCATCGTGCTGGCCTACGCTGCAATCGTGAAGCTCCAGTAGGGGCAGGCGTTTCAGTTGCCCCAGAGCTCCTCGAGTCTGGCGTCCCGCCCGCATCCGGAGCGGTAGAACCTGTATCGCACCGGGTTCTTCTCGTAGTAGTCCTGGTGATACTCCTCAGCCGGATAGAAGACCTGCGCAGGCTGGACTTCTGTGAATACAGCCTGTCCGAGAGCTTTTGCGACACTCGCCTTCGTCTCATCGGAAAGGCGTCGCTGCTCTTCGTCGTGATAAAAAATCGCCGAGCGGTACTGATCCCCGACATCGCAGAACTGCCTGTCTTCCACCGTGGGATCAATGTTTCGCCAGAAGACGTCGAGAAGCTCCGAAAAGGAGATCTTCTTCGGGTCATACAGAACCTGCACAACCTCCACATGACCGGTCCCGCCGACGGAGACCTGCTCGTAAGTAGGGTTCTCGCGGTCGCCTCCCGTGTAACCTGAGGTCGTAGCGATGACGCCGTCGAGCTTGTCGAAAGGCGGCTCCATGCACCAGAAGCAGCCACCCCCGAAGGTAGCGCGCGCGAGGCCGGGATGATCCGCCAGCGGGTCGATGGTCGGGGTGACCTGCCGGCTGCTGTCCCCGCAGCTCGAGAGGAAGATGGCTGCGAAAAAGAGTGCGATGGCTGACGATGGCTTCATAAGTGACCTCACAGTTCAATACGTGTCGCCGGTGAGCTCCGGTTTCATCAACGAGATGAACCCAATGTCATCCCGAGCAAGTAAATGGCTGTCGCCAATAAAGTGTAGATCAACCGCGCACCGGAGGTGCGCCGAGAGGGTAGCCGGTGGCAAGCGCAGCGCAGCCACCGGATCGACAGGCCCATTTCTACAAGCACCCCGGCAGGGGTGCCAGATTCGACCTTGCTCTGCCGCCCCGCCGGGGCGGGGAACTTTCGCGCAACGATGCCGGTGGCTGCGCTGCGCTTGCCACCGGCTACCCTCTCCCGCGCCTCCGGCGCGAAGAAGCTGACGGTCCCGCAAGAAGATCCTTCGCTTCGCTCAGGATGACACGCTGGACATACGTGGCCCCACGCCTTCACGGCATCCGGTACGCGAACGCGTTGATGTGCATGCCTGCCCCGACGGATGCGAAGATCGCGGTGTCGCCGCTTTTGATCCTCTGTCCTTCGATTTTGTCCTTCACCACGAGATCGAAAAGGGTTGGGAGCGTCGCAACGGAACTGTTTCCGAGCCAGGAGATCGTCATCGGCATCACGCCCGACGGGATCTCGGCGCCGTACAGTGTGTAGAGCGCAGACAGAATCGCTTCGTCCATCTTCTCGTTTGCCTGATGCAGAAAGATTTTGTCCACCTGCTTGAGACGAAGGCCGGCTTTGTCGAGGCATTCCCTGATTGCACCTGCGACGGTCTGGAGCGCATAGCGGTACAGCTTTCTGCCTTCCATCTTCAGAAAGAGATCGTCGCCGATCGCTGATGCGTTGTTTGAAGGGCCCATGTTGAGCATGCGGGAATGCTCGATCGTATCCGAGCGTACCGCGTGCGAAAGGATACCCGTCGGCTGTTCGGAAGGGATTCCCTCGATGATCGTCGCGCCCGCTCCGTCTGCGTAAATGAGACTGTCGCGGTCGTGCGGATCGGAAACCCGCGAAAGGGTCTCGGCGCCGATGACCATAGCCCGTTTCACGCCGCCGCAGCGGAGCATGTAGTCCGCAGTGATCATTCCCTGCAGCCAGCCGGGACATCCGAAGACCAGGTCATACGCGACCGTGCATGGATTTGCGATTCCCAGGTTGTACTTCACCCTGGCGGCGAGCGCCGGAACCATGTCCGATCGTCCCGTGCCAGCCCGGACATCGCCGAAGTTGTGAGCGACGATCAGGTAGTCGAGCGATTCGCGGTCGATCCCGCCGGACTCGAGCGCATCCTCCGCAGCCCTGGTGGCGATGTCGGAGGTGACGAGATCGTCGGAGACGTACCGCCGCTCCCGGATTCCCGTGATCGCCTCGAACTGCCGAAGGATCTCGGCGGCCGGTTTGTCGATCCTGGCGTTGCCGGCATCGAAGAACTCACGATCGAGAAAGTCTTCGTTGGGGACGCGTACGGTGGGGATATAGCATCCCGTCGCGACGATCGTTGGCCGGATCGGGTCCATCTACGCATCCTAATGATTGATGGCGCGGGCGGCAAGGGAAGATCGTCGATGTTTCAGAAATGGAATTAGTTCGATTCCGCGTGTGAACGAATGAATGCCGGGGAATTGGGGTTGCAGCAAACGATGCACGAGCTCGTGATTGCCGGAAGATTCCACCTTCTGCAGGAGGCTGAGAATGCGCGCGCCGTGCTGCTTGCAGAAGGGATCGAGTCGATCCTGACGAACGAAAGCCCCCTGCGAAGCGACTGGGCGAACCCCGAGGCGAGCGGCAGAATCAGGGTCGAGGTTCGTCAGTGTGACGCAGAGCGCGCCAGCGAGATCCTGAACGTCGTGGCCGATGGATTCGATCTCGGCGAGATTGCGACCCTCGATACCGAGCCTGCTCCCTTACCCCCTCTGGTTGCTTGCGCGGAGTGTGGCTCCCTCGATTTTCATCGGATACCGAAGCGGCTGATCTTTATGCTCGTTGCAGTCGTTCTGGGTGGGATGGCCATCATAGGAGAGCGGAACTTCTGGCCACTGTCCACGCTGATCATGCTCGGCTTCGCGATCATCTTTCTGTTCGTCGAGACGTGGCGCTGCCGCGATTGTGGTGCGCAATGGAGCTGAGAGCGACTACTGAAGCACTTTGATCGTCTCGAGCGCCTGGAGATACTGCTCCACGTCTGCGAGCGTCACAGGCCCATAGATCGCGGAAAGGGCATCGCGAATCTCGCTCGTTCGCCGCCTGCCATCGACGAGATTCAACGCTTCGTAGGCGTAGTCGGCTCCTGAACCTCGCACTCCGCGATGGTTGAGCAGCCTCAGCCCAGCAGTCCTCTCTTTTCCGAAGTTTGCCTGGAGGTAGTCGTAGCCGAAGACGCTCATCGGCCCCTCGAGGGATGCGTTCCGCCGGTACACACGACCTGCCGGGGGAGGCGCCTCGGGTCGTCGACCTCCTGCCAGCGCCCCAAGCCCGTCGTAGAACGGCCATATTTCGGTTGCAACGCCCTCCGGAATCCGGAAGAACCGCGACATCGACTGGGCCAGTGTCCGCTCATGCCAGTGATGGAACCGCGTGCGGACGGCGGCCTCCTGAGGCAGGAGCGCGCGACGATCGTTCATCATGGCTGCGGTTCGGGCCAGAGACTTCGATCTGATGGTCTGCCAGACCAGCGGTGCGTCCGATTCGGTGAGGTTTGCGAGAACCCATCCGCTTGCCGCTGCGATGAACACCGAGCGCGCGAGCTTCGTCGTATCGATGTTTGCCGGCGTGTCGAGACTCGTGTGGATATAACGGTCCGGCCAGTCGTTGAGGTAGATCACCGGGATGCCGAACGAGCTGTCGGCGAAGACCTGATGGTCGCTGCCGAGGGTCAGCGGAACCATCTCGGCCTGCAATGCCTCCCGACCGCCATTCGGCGCGGTGAGCGGCCATCTCGCCTCACCTGTCCTTGCGAAGCGGGAGGACTGTTCGTTCACGAACCCCCCGATCTCCTCTGCGATGTCGTTGATGAACGATGGCTGACTCGCCGGCCCGCGCGTGACATGGAAGATGGCCTTGGTCTCCGGTCCGCCTCCGACCATATCGAGGTGGATGGCGGCTTTGATGTTCCGCGTAATCTCCGGGCGGGCCACGAGCAGCGCGAGAGTGCCTTCGATCTCGGCCGGCCAGATGAAGCGGATGGTTCTGCGGGGGGGCGGGAGGGCTTTCGCGCGGATGAGCGTCGTATAGGTCCGGGCGATCTCGAGGATCGCGGCGCAGCCGCTCGCGTTGTCGTTTGCCCCGGGATTGGGATGGTCGAGGTGGCAGCTGAAGACGATTTCCTGACGGTTCAGGTCGGGATCGCTACCCGGAACGGTTCCCGTTGCAATCTCGTAGAATCCCGGTTGTCTTCCCGCGTCCACCTCAGCGCGCAACAGGACGCGTTCACCATCCGCGAGACGCCGCTGATACGTACGTGCCTGCCGGGGTGAGACCATGAATGCGAACGCAGGGCGTGGTGCAAATGCGTCGAGATGACCCCAACGGATCAGGTCCTGATTTTCGCCCCACCAGGCGGTGCGCTGATTCTGAGCCCAGCTGATGATGCCGGCGGCTTCGAAGCGTTCGATTGCGAGCGGCGCAGCTGCTTCCGGCTGCGACGATACGAGCACCAGCTTTCCTCTGACATTCCTGCCTTCGTAATCGGTTGCGCTGAGGCCTGTTCCGACGTCCACAAGTTCGGCCGTCACCTCGCCGCTCGTGCTGTCCTGCGCGAGGGTGAGCGGCGCCTCCGCCCACGAGGCGATGCGAACGGCGGGATTACCTTCCGAATCGAGCTCCCACAGCTCTGCATGCTCCGCGTTCCATGCCGGTCGTGATCGCTGCGTGCCGTAAAACGTCTTTCCGTCGGCGGGAAGACGAATGACTTCGACTCCGGAGACGCCGGCGGCAGTCAGCTTTTCGGCGATGTGTCTGGTCGCCGCGGTGAAGCCGCGCGAGCCGCGCATCCGGTGATGTTTCACGAGTTCTTCGATCGTCGACAGGGCAGACTCGCCCGAAATCTCGTCAGCGAATGCAGTGACGTGGGCATCGGAGAGAAGAGGGATCGTCTCGCTCGCGGCAATCGGAGCGGAGAGAAGTGCGAGGAAGATTAGTTTTCGCATATGAGTCAGTAGACAGTACACAGTAGACAGGAGACAGTAGCCCACCGCCCGACAATTGCGAGCCGCACGGTCGGGTGGTCTACTGTCTACTGTCTACTGTCTACTGTCCCGAGGTGCGATCCGGCTCTCTTCCTCGAGGTTTCGGACAGTCCTCGTCTTGGATGTGTCATCCTGAGCGAAGCGAAGGATCCCCTTCCTCGATGCGTTAGCGCCAGTCTTCAGGGGATTCTTCGCTTCGCTCAGAATGACACATGGGTCCGGGCGCGGCCATTGAGGTTCAGTGGAAGCACCAGTCGAAACCAGACTGATCAACAGGAGGAAGATTGCCGGCTCGGATGTTGTATTTGCTCGTGGCAGTTGCGATCGTCGGCGGCTGTATCTCTGTGCCGGCTGCGAATCGTGCGACTCCCGAACCACCGCCGGCAGATCGATCGAACTCAATGCAGAATAGCGAAAGACCGAAACCACCATCAGCGAAGATCGTTCCCTTCCGTCTCGAAAAGCACGGTGATGTCCGTACGGACAACTACTACTGGCTGAGAGAACGGGAGAATCCGGAAGTCATCGCCTACCTCGAAGAGGAGAATGCCTATACGGAGCAGGTGCTCGCGCACACAGCGGAGCTGCAGGAAAAGCTTTACGACGAGATCGTCGCGCGCATTCCGCAGTCGGACGAAACGGTTCCTGTCCGGATCGACGGATACCTTTACTACGAGCGCTTCGAGCCCGGCAAAGATTATCCGATCTACGTGCGGCGCTACGGTTCCATGGAGACGCCCGAAGAGGTGATGATCGACGTCAACGAACTGGCGAAGGGTCACGGCTATTTTGCGGTGAGCGGAGTTTCGGCCAGCCCGGATGGTGAAATCCTCGCGTTCTCGACGGATGATGTCGGCCGCCGGATCTACACCCTGCGTTTCAAGAACCTTCGAACGGGTGAGATGCTGCCTGATGAGATCGAGAACGTGGCCGGAAACGTTGCATGGGCCAGCGACAACCGCACGCTCTTCTACACGAAGCAGGATCTCGAGACGCTCCGCTGGTATCAGGTGTTCCGGCACGTCCTTGGTACCGATCCCTCGAACGACGTCCTGGTGTTCGAGGAGGAGGATGAGACATTCAACGCTTTCGTTTTCAGGACACGGTCACGGCAGTTCATCGTCATCGGTTCGAGCCAGACCGTTGCCGACGAGTACCACATCCTCGAGGCCGACGATCCGTCGGGAACGTTCCGGGTCTTCGAGCCGCGGCAGCGGGGACGCGAATACGCGATCGATCACCTTGGCGACTCGTTCTACATCCGCACCAACGACCAGGCGCGGAACTTCCGGTTGATGAAGACTCCTGTCCGGGCGACCGGGCGTGAGCACTGGGTAGAAGTCATCCCTCACAGAGAGGACGTCTACCTGGCCGACTTCGAAGTGTTCCGGAGCCATCTCGTGATGACCGAAGTCCAGGATGCGCTCACGCGCCTTCACGTAATGCAACTCGACGGCACGGATGGGCACTTCATCGAGTTCGACGAGCCGGCCTACGTTCTCGACTTCGGCAAGAATCCCGAGATCGATGCTACCGAAGTGCGGTATGTCTACAGCTCGCTCACGACGCCGGAGTCCACGTTCGACTACGACATGAGCACGCGTGCCCGCGTGCTGCGCAAGATGCAGAAGGTAGGCGGGGGATACGATCCCACGAATTATGTGACCGAGCGGCTCTTCGCTCCCGCGCGTGACGGCAGACGGATTCCCATCTCACTCGTCTACCGTAAAGGCTTCGAGAAGAACGGCTCTCATCCTCTTTATCTCTACTCCTACGGGTCCTACGGGATTTCCAGCGATCCTGATTTCAATGCGCCGACCGTCAGCCTGCTGGATCGCGGATTCGTCTTCGCGATCGCCCACATCCGCGGTGGTCAGGAGCTGGGGCGCGAGTGGTACGAGAGCGGAAAGCTTCTCAACAAGATGAACACATTCACGGACTTCATCGATGCGGCGGACTATCTGGTCGCTGAGAAATACGGCGATCCGGAGAACCTCTTTGCGAGCGGAGGGAGCGCCGGAGGACTGCTCGTTGGTGCAGTGATGAACATCCGTTCCGACCTCTTCAAGGGCGTCGTGACGCGGGTTCCGTTCGTCGATGTGATCACGACGATGCTCGACGAAGACATTCCGCTCACAACGGGGGAGTACGACGAGTGGGGGAATCCAAACGAGAAGGCGTTCTACGACTACATGCTCTCGTATTCGCCCTACGATCACGTCGAAGCGAAGAGATATCCGAACCTTCTCGTCACGACGGGACTTCATGACTCACAGGTACAGTACTGGGAGCCGGCCAAGTGGGTGGCGAAGTTGCGCGCGATGAAGACCGGCGATGAGCTCGTCCTGCTCAAGACCGATATGGACGCGGGCCACAGCGGCGCCTCGGGTCGCTTCAGGAAGCACAGAATCACGGCGCTGAACTATGCGTTTGTGCTGGATCTTGCGGGCCGGGCCTCGGAGGAGTGAGGGGAGCTCAATTCGTCGCGTTCGCCGCCTCGAGGAGTACTCGCAACTGAGCCGCGCTCATTCCCAGGTCTCCGCCCGCGGCGCGGTTCGCCAGTTCAACGTCCGCGAATTCAGCGGGGAGCTCTCCGAAGATCCCGCGATAAATCGACAACGCAGCCAGGTACGAGCCCGCCAGGGAAGGGTGGAACCCGTCGGGACCGTAGAGTTTCAGTGAGCGGTCGCGACGCCATGCCTCGAGCCATGCATCGCCGGCAGGCAAAAGCATTCCGCCGGTCTGATCCGTGGCCATACGGTGCGACTCGCTCACCCGCGGGAAATCGTGGATCCGCGCAGCGGACGGCCACACCATGAAGAACGCCGGCCGTGCGCCCGATGCGGTGATCCGCTCGCTCCACTTCTTCCCGTACTCGAGCAGCAGATCCCTCCCTTCACGCCCTCCCGATGGACCCTGCTGCATCACGACGACGGACCATCGCCGGCGCTTGAGTGTCTTCGCTGCGGCACCTTCGTTCCAGTGATCCACCAGCGCGAAGTTCGGGCGCGCGACAGCCTCACAGTGAACACGTGATCCTGCCTCTGCAGCGAGCCTGCAGACGATGTCCGGAAGGTCGTTGCCGTAAGTCAGACTGTTGCCGAGGAAGAGGATCGCGGAAACAGGACGTGCGTCGTCCGCTCCCGAGGGCAGAGCCAGCAACGCGCAGGTGGCGAAGAGCAGCGGGATGCGAAGCCTGTGCATTACTGCAGTTTACGGCCCCAGGGTGCCGGCTCCGGTAACGGTTCGGTGCCGGCGAGGGGCCCTAAGTAGCGGCGGATTCCGATCCGCCGCTCTTCGGGGTTGCCTGAACTTGCGCGTTATGGGGCGACGACCCGGAATGAATGCCCCAGATTTCGTACTTCGTCACTTCCCGGAACGAGGGACATCGGAATGTCCCTCTACTACGATTCAACCAGCGAACGACTTCCCTCAGGCACAAGCTCCAGGTATTCGGGATGGCGCTGGATGTATGAAGCGACGAAACGGCACTGCGGAATTACTTCGAGATTCTCACTGCGGGCGAACTCGAGGGCAGAAACCACGAGATTCTTCCCGATTCCTTTGCCTTCGAAGGCCTCAGGCACCTCTGTATGCGTCAGTGTGATCTGGTTTCCGGAACGGTTGTAATCGATCCAAGCGACGTCATCGCCGGTTCGAAGCTCGAAGCGGTTCTCCGCCTCATTGTTTACGACCGCGTCCAGCTGAGAAGTTTCAGTCATTGGTATTCCTCCGGATGCAGATGACTGCAAGGAGCGGTCCGACATGTGCGCCGGTGGTCTGCTCTGGGCGAGAACTGGCTGTCAGGGCCCTGCGGGGGCCGGTGCGGGCTCGACCAGCAGCACTTCCCAGCTGCCGTCCTCGGTCGGCTGAAGATCGGCGATTGCGCAGTGCATCGCCTCGATGCGCTCACGAACGAGGCCGCTCTTGAATGCGGAGCCGACCTCGTTCGGGATCCACTGCCAGCAGAGATTCGCCTTCAGATTCCCGTCGGCCTGTGGCGTCACGCTCGACACTTCGGTGAGCTCCTTCTTCGCGATCGGGACGATATCGACGAAGCCATTCGGTCGCACGAGCCACCTGCGATCCGCCTCGGCTTTCGGTTCCAGCACGACGTCATCGCCGTCGAAGCGAACCCACCCCGCTGCCTCGAGTTCTTCCGCGCCATTGCTCGTGACTTCGTTGAAGCGCGAGCGTTTCAGCGGCAGGCTGTAGGACGCATTCGTGAACTGATAGTCGGAGAATGCGGCCGAGTCCGCAATGAGCTGTTTCGCTTCCTCGGTTGTCGGAGGGGGAGGAGGCGCGACCGTGGCCGTTTCTTCCGCCGGTACGGTGCTCGCGGACTCCTCCGCGGCGGGGCCGCATGCGACGATCAGGATGAAGCAGGATGTGAGAGCGAGTGCATTCTTCATTGGCGAACGATAGTGTGCCGCGGGCGCTCGTGCAATGGTCTTCTGGCTGGCTGGCAATTCAGCGGGACGGACTCGACGTTATAGACTGGACGCTCGCCTGAAGGGTTGTTGCTGAAGGCGAGGAAATCGAAGAGTGAATGTTGAATGTTGAAATTGTGAATTTTGAATGTTGAATGAGGGACGGGGGCTCCGTGCTCAATTCAACATTCAACGCTCACAATTCAACATTCAACATTCGGCTTCAGGCACTTGACAATGCGACATACAAATCTGCGAGGGATGCCCGAACTGCATGACAACCACTGAAGACATCACCCGCTCACTCGATTTCATCCGCGAGATTGTGGAAGACGACCTCAGAAGCGGAAGACACTCCCAAATCGTGACCCGATTTCCACCGGAGCCGAACGGCTACCTGCACATCGGCCATGCGAAATCGATCTGCCTCAACTTCGGGGTCGCAGGCGATTACAAGGGCCGCTGCAATCTACGGTTCGACGATACGAACCCTGTGAAAGAGGAAGCCGAGTATGCCGAAGCAATCATGCGGGATGTGCGATGGCTCGGTTTCGACTGGGGCGAGCATCTCTATCATGCATCCGATTTTTTCGAACAGCTGTACGAGTATGCCGAGCATCTGATCACGAAGGAGAAGGCGTACGTTGACAGTCTCACAGCGGAGGAGATTCGCTCGTATCGAGGGACCCTGACCGAGCCGGGGAAAGAGAGCCCGCACCGGAACCGCTCCGTTGACGAGAATCTCGACCTGTTCCGGCGGATGCGCGCGGGAGAGTTTCCCGACGGCGCACATCTGCTCCGCGCGAAGATCGACATGGCCTCGCCGAACATCAATCTCCGAGATCCGGCCCTTTACAGGATCCGTCACGAGACACATCACCGGACGGGCGACGAGTGGTGCATCTACCCGATGTACGACTACGCGCATCCGATCTCGGACGCGCTCGAGGGTGTCACACATTCGCTCTGCACGCTGGAGTTCGAGGATCATCGTCCGCTGTACGACTGGATCATCGAGAATCTTCCGGTGCCCGCCCGGCCACGGCAGATCGAGTTCGCGCGCCTCAATCTCAATTACACGGTGATGAGCAAGCGAAAGCTGCTGCGGCTCGTCGCCGATGGACATGTCAAAGGCTGGGACGATCCGCGGATGCCGACGATCGCCGGTCTCAGGAGGCGCGGCTATACGCCCGCGTCGATCCGTGCCTTCTGCGAAACTGTGGGAGTCGCACGACGCCCGAACGTCATCGACGTTGCGCTGCTCGAGCACAGCGTGCGGGACGACCTCAATCGGAACGCGCCTCGAGTCATGGGTGTTCTCCGACCGTTGAAACTCGTGATTGCGAACTATCCGGAGGGTCAGACCGAGGAGTTTCACTCGCCCGTGAATCAGGAGGATCCCGACTCGGGAACGCGCACGGTTCCGTTCTCCAGGACGCTTTACATCGAGCGGGACGACTTCATGGAGGATCCGCCGAAGAAATTCTTCCGGCTCGCTCCGGGGAGAGAAGTGCGGCTGCGTTCCGCCTACTTTGTCACCTGCACGGATGTCGTGAAGAATGACGAAGGTGAAGTCGTCGAGCTTCGGTGCACGTACGATCCAGCGACGAAGGGCGGCGATTCGCCGGACGGCAGGCGTCCAAAGGCGACGCTGCACTGGGTATCCGCGGAGCATGCGATCGAAGCCGAGGTCCGGCTCTACGACCGGCTGTTCGTGAGTGAGGATCCGGAGGACGCGGAGGGAGATTTTCTGTCGAATCTGAATCCTGCATCGCTCGAAGTGCTGACCGATTGCAGGATCGAGCCGGGTGTGCAGGGCTCAGCGCCGGGGACCAGCTATCAGTTCGAACGGCTCGGGTATTTCTGTGTCGACGATGATTCGTCGGATTCACGGCTCGTCTTCAATCGCACGGTGACCTTGAAGGGAAGCCGGTAGGGGGAGAGCTTGTCATCCCGAGCGTTGGAGGTCATTGTGGCGAGGAATTAGCGGGCTTGTCATCCCGAGCCTGGTCGTGCGGGCGGGAGGGGCGAGGGACCTCTCGCGATGGTACAGAGTTGCCCATTGGTCGTCGCCGCTACCCTGCCCATCAGGAATCACGAATGTACTACCGCCGGAGATCCCTCGCCCCTCCCGCCACCCGCGCTTGCTCGGGATGACAAATTTCGCGGACCTGCCTGAGTCCCTACCTCACACGATGAACATCGTCGCGAGCCCCAGGAACAATCCCATGCTGACGACGTCTGTTGCCGTCGTCAGAAAGATGCTCGACGCCGTTGCCGGATCGGCTCCGAGTTTTCTCAGAATCAGGGGAATGAGCGCGCCGGCGATACCGCTGATCACGCAGCTTCCGATCATCGCCGCGAAGACGATCAGCCCCAGGCCGATTGCGGCGGGATTGTCCTGCATCCGGGCGACAACGTACATGCCGATGCCGGCGGAAACTCCTACGAGTGCTCCATTGAGAAGCCCGAGGAGTCCTTCCTTCATGACGAGCGCCTTTTCTTTCCCGGGCGCAAGCTCTCCCAGAGTCATCCCGCGCAGCGCGACGGCGAGCGCCTGACATCCTGTGTTCCCCGACTGACCTGCCAGAACGGGTAGAAAGACCGCCAGCACGACGATCTGATCGATGGTGTCCTGAAAGAGGCCAACCACTGCGGCTGCCGTGAATGCGGTCAGCAGATTCAGCTGGAGCCATGGGTGGCGGAACTTGAGGCTTCGCGGCCAGGGAGTGGTGAGGCGCTCCTCCTTGTCGACACCGACCATCCGTCCGGGCTGCGCGCTGATCTCGAATGCCTGTTCCTCGAACATCGCCTGCCCGCGCACCAGGCCGACGAGCCGGCCGTCTTCCTCACATACCGGATAGACCGGAAAGTGGCGGTTGAGCACGGCCTTCATCGCGTCGGGAAGGGTCATGTCGGGCTTGAGGAAGAAGGGGTTGGGCAGCATCACGTCGCGCAGTTTCGACGAATCGTCCGAGAGAAGCAGATCACGCATGGTGATGATGCCGAGGAGCTTCCCCGCAGGGTCTGTCACGAATGCGTACGTGACGAAAACCGTGCGGACGAGATCCCGGATCTCTTCGACAGTCTGACCGACCGTCATGTCCGGAGGGTAGACCGCCGTCGGATTCTCCATGAGACGGCCGACACGGTCTTCCTCGTACGTCTGATTGGTCGACCATCGACTACTCTGATCCCGAGGCGCTGCGGCCATCACGCGCCGGAGGGTGTCGTCGTTCATCTCGTCGAGGATGTCCTGGACGCTGGCGGGATTGATCCGCCCAAGCACGGCGGCGATGGTCTGCTCATCCTGGTCCTCGAGCAGGTCCGCCGCCTCCGGAGCGCCCCGGTGGGAAACCTCGTCCGCGAGCGCCAGAGCGCGGGCCGAGTCGCTGGCTGCATTCAACTTGTCATCTTCTTCGCGCATGGCATCTCCACATCCGGACCCCTGACCTGGGCGTCCGGCTCGTTGAACGGTGCAAGCGTATGGATACGAGGGTAACGCAAGAGGGGGTTCTTATCGAAATTCTCATTATCCGTGGCAGCCCGGGGAGGTTACGATATGCCCATGTTCGAATCGCCCGCCGCCGTCCTTGCCATTCTGGCGATCGTCGCCGCATTCTTTTTCTTCGTAGAGCAGAAGACGCAGTGGAAGCTGTTCAACTTCATTCCACCGCTCCTGTTCATTTACTCGGTTCCTGTCATTCTGAGTAACACGGGGGTGCTTCCCTCAGCGTCACCCGCATACGACGTGCTCAGCCAGTTCGGCCTTCCCGTCTTCATCACGCTGCTCCTGCTGTCGATCGATATCGGGGCGGCGATGCGAATCATGGGGAAGGGAATCTTCGTGATGCTGATGGGCACTGTCGGCGTGATCGTCGGCGCACCGGTCGGCTACATGGTCGTCCACCGTTGGCTGCCCCCGGACGCATGGAAGGGCTTTGGCGCGCTGGCCGGAAGCTGGATCGGTGGAACAGGGAACATGGCCGCAGTAGCAGGCGGCCTGGAAACGCCTCCGGAGATTTTCGGCCTGGCCGTGCTGGCCGACAACGCGATCTACGTCATCTGGCTTCCGATTCTTCTGGGCTCGAAAGCATTTGCAGAGCGCTTCAACAAGTGGGCGCGGGTCAAGGAAGGAAGGGTCGAGGAGATGGAAGCCGCCGCACGGGCGGAAGTCTCGACAACGGTCGAAGAGCCGGTGAAGATGCGCCAGCTGCTGTACCTCGCGGCGATCGCTCTGTCCGTGACTGCGCTCGCTGCATGGCTGGCTCCCATGCTCCCGGTGGTCGAGCCGATCCTGTCGACGTCGACCTGGCGTGTGTTGATCGTGACGACGCTCGGCATCCTGCTGTCCTTCACGCCGGCGCGTGCGTTACCGCGCTCACACGAGATTGCGATGGCGATCGTCTACATTTTTGTTGCGGGCATGGGGGCGCGCGCTTCGCTGGCCGGCCTTGCCGACGCTCCGGCTTTCCTCCTGGGTGCGTTCATCTGGATCATGATTCATGGCCTTTTCTGTCTCGCGGGCGCCTGGATTTTCAAGGTGGACGTCCACAGCGCCGCTATCGCTTCGGCCGCGAATATCGGAGGGGCCGCTTCAGCACCGGTGGTCGCCGCTTACCACCGCGAGAGTCTCGTGCCTGTGTCGATCCTCATGGCCCTGATCGGCTATGCGGTGGGGAACTACGGTGCGTTCCTCGCGGCGAGACTTTGTTACTGGGTCGTCAGCTGAATGACGAAATGACGAATGACGAATGACGAGTGACGAATAGAGGCGTCGCTCGTGACTGCCCGAGCGGAAGGAACTGAAGGACTTGTCATCCCGAGCTCGGTTGTGCGGGCGGGAGTGGCGAGGGATCTCACGCGTTAGTACATTCGTGATTCGTGATCGGGACAGGGTGGTGGCGGAGTTCAGTAGGCAACTATGTACCATCGCCGGAGTTCCCTCGCCCCTCCCGCCCGCACAACCAGGCTCGGGATGACATCTCGTTCAACGCGCGCCTCAATGCCTTGTGACGTCATTCCGTCGCTCGGGATGAACAAAAAAGGGGCTCCGCATTTCTGCGGAGCCCCTTTTGCTCTACGGCAGATGAAACGTCTTTACTGAATGCCGCCAGTCAACCGTTTCACGAACGGACTGAGGATGATCGCGATCAGACCCGCGACGGCGATGTAGATCGCAACATTCCAGAACAGTGCTGACGGAGCGAGCGTCTCCAGGCCTCCCGCCATGAGTCCGGCGAAGATGTTCCCGAGGGCCGCGCCGACGAACCAGATTCCCATCATCTGGCCGACTCGGTCGGCTGGGGCGAGTTTGGTGATCGATGACAGCCCCACAGGAGAGAGACAGAGCTCGCCGACCGTGTGCAGAAAGTAGGTCACGATGAGCCACGAGGGCGAGACCTTGTTGTCGATCGACGCGTTCGCGGCGCCCCATGAGAGAACGAAGAAGCCGGCTGCGAGACCGAACAGGCCAAGGGCGAACTTCATCGGAATCGAAGGATTCGCGTTTCGCTGGGCGAGCCACGTCCAGAGCCAGCCGAAGACCGGAGCAAAAATGATGATGAACAGCGGATTGATGTTCTGAAGCCAGCTCGCCGGCATCTCCCAGCCGAAGACCACCCGATCCGTAAGGTCAAACGCGAAGAGGTTCATCGAGGAGCCGGCCTGTTCGAAGCCTGACCAGAACACGGCAGCGAGAATGAAGAGCCAGAAGATGACTACGAGCTTCTTTTTCTGCTGCGTGTCGTAACCGCCTGCGAAAATCAGGTATACGAAGTAGCCGATGGCGAGAACGAGAACGGAGTATCCCAGCCACTCCGCCACCTGTCGCAGAGTAATTGGAAGCATTCCCGTGTTCATCATGTACCAGAAAATGGCGAGCAGACCCAGCACTCCGGCGAAGACGAAATAGAACATCCGTGCGCGGCGGTCGATCTGCGCCCTCGTGTCGTCGATCTTGAGCTCGCCGGCTCCACGAAGGTACTTCTCGCCCAGCTTGTACTGGATCAGGCCGAACACCATGCCGATGCCGGCCAGCGAGAATCCGAGGTGCCAGTTGTAGCTCTCACCGAAGAGGCCGCAGAGAGTCGGGCCCAGCAGCGCGCCGATGTTGATCCCCATGTAGAAGATCGAGAATCCTGCGTCGCGGCGTGCTCCACCTTCCGGATAGAGATCACCGACGATCGTACTGACGTTTGGTTTGAGAAGCCCTGTGCCGACGACGATCAGGCCGAGGCCCAGGAAAAACGTGAGCGTCATCGGAATTGCCATACTGAAGTGGCCGGCGGCGATGATGCAGCCTCCGATGAACACTGCTTTTTTCTGCCCCCAGATTTTGTCCGCAACCCAGCCGCCCGGGAGCGCGAGAAGGTAGACGAGGCCGGTGTAAAGGCCGTAGATCGCCCCCGCCTGCTCGACTCCGAGCGCCATTCCAGGGTTGGCCCCTGTAGCCGCCGCAGTCATGTAGAGCATCAGGATCGCGCGCATCCCGTAGTAGCTGAAGCGCTCCCACATCTCTGTAAAGAAGAGGGTCGAGAGCCCGCGCGGGTGTCCAAACCATCTCTTCTGTTCGTCGAGAACGGCCGAGGTCAT
>JBGSYJ010000402.1:0-10654 GCA_041750915.1 Thermoanaerobaculia bacterium
TCCAGTCATTCCGGAGCTCTCAAATCTAGGATGACTCATCACGCACCGCCGTTTCGTGGCCGCCACCGCTTGTGCATCCAGACCCACTGCTCAGGTCTCCGCCTGACCTGTTGTTCGATCGCCTCTGTCATCACTCGCGTGAGTTCTGCGGGATCGTCGCCCTTTTTCGTGAAGACCGGAGGCTCGAACCGGACGAACTGCCGGTCTCCTCTTCGTTCGATGAAGGCGGCGATCGCCGCTGCGCCTGAGCGAATGGCCAGTCGAGCTGGCCCGACAGGTGTGAGCGCCGGAATCCCGAAGAAGGGGACCTCGACGTTCTCGGCATCGATGTTCTGATCAATCAGCATGGCGAGGATTGTCCCGGACCGCAGCGTCTGCAGGATAGCCTTCGCAGAAGCTGCGGAGCCGCGACCGATCGTTCCAATACCGTGCGCGGAACGGGTCTCGACAATGAAGTCGTTGAGGTTGGAATCCGTAATCTCGCGCGCAATCGTATTGATGTCAAATCCCGCCAGCGCAATCGAAGCTCCGAGCCATTCCCAGTTGCCACAATGTCCGGTAAACAGCACCACACCCTTTCCGGCTTCGACAGCTGCACGAAGGTTTTCCACTCCTGCGAAGTCCGTCGTTTCCGCCAGCTTCCTGGCGTCGAGCCTGGGAATCCAGCAGATCTCGAAAAGAGAGGATCCGAGGTGACGGAACATCCCCAGCACGATCGCGTTTCTCTCGTCGTCGGAGAGGTCGGGGAAGGCGACGCGGACGTGCGCACGCGCCTTGTTCCTTTCGCGTATCAGCACGGCATTGGCGAGAGAGCCTAGCACTGCACCGAGGCGTTGGCCGGTGGTGAGTGGAATCCGGGCGGCGACGGGCCGGACCGTCCGCAGCGCCCGGTAGACGAGTCGATCCCTAAACTTTCGAGCTGGAGAGCGTTCCACGTTTGAAGCCTTCGACGATCTGATCCCACTGGCCCCGATCCCGAAGCAGCCTTTCGATCAGTTCGCGGACCGCGCCGCGGCCGCCCGGCGTTTCGAGGCGCCAATGTACGGATTCGAGAACCTCAGCGCATGCATCGGAAGGGGCCGCCGACAACGCTACCGCCTCGAGGACGGCAAGATCCGGGAGGTCGTCTCCGATGTAGCAGGCCTGATCGAAGCGAAGATCGACAGATTCGAGCAGCCGGGCGGCCTGTTCGAACTTGTTTGCGGCCCCTTGCACCAGATGATCGATACCCAGCTCACGGCAACGACGCTGAAGCGCGTCGGACTGTCTAGTGGTGATCACAGCGACGACGATTCCGGCATTCTGAGCGAGCTTGACCGCAAGCCCGTCGCGCACATTGAACTGTTTCATCTCCCTGCCATCACTCAGATAGAGGATGTCACCGCTCGTCCAGACACCGTCGACGTCGGAGATAAGAATGCGGATGTCTTCTGCCTTGCCGGCCATCGGATGGAATGTAGCACGCCCGGCTAGTGCCGGAAGTGTCGCTCGCCTGTGAACACCATCGAGATTCCGCGCTCGTCGGCTGCCGCGATCACTTCCTCGTCGCGGACCGAGCCGCCTGGCTGAGCGACTGCCACGACTCCAGCGTCGATGACGATGTCGAGTCCGTCACGGAATGGAAAGAAGGCATCCGATGCGCAGACGGTTCCGGCGGTTGGAAGAATTGACTTCGAGATCGCAAGCTTCGCCGCATCGACACGGCTCATCTGACCCGCGCCGATGCCCACGGACTGATTCGTTCTGGTGAGGACGATCGCATTCGACTTCACGTGCGCACAGAGCGTCCACGCAAACCCGAGAGCGTCCAGTTCGTCCTCCGTCGGTGCCCTCTTCGTGACGACCTTCCAGTTCCCGCGACCTGCCACTCGATCCGGCGTCTGCACCAGAAATCCTCCAGCTGCCGTACGAACTTCCATAGGGACCGAGGGCTGCCCGGAGGTCACGAGGCGGAGGTTCTTCTTCTTTCCGAGAAGCTCGAGTGCGTCATGGGAAAAGCTGGGAGCGATGATCACTTCAAGAAACATCGATTCGAGGAGCTCGGCCGACGCTCCGTCCAGCTCCCGATTGCAAGCGATCACACCGCCGAACGCCGAAACGGGATCCGCCTCGATCGCAAGCCGGAGCGCTTCGGCGATCGCGCGCCCGGTCCCGGCTCCGCAGGGGTTCGTGTGCTTGATGACTGCGCAGGCCGGTGCATCGAAATCGGAGGCGACACGCCACGCTGCATCGAGATCTGCGATGTTGTTGTACGAAAGCTCTTTTCCATGCAGCTGCTCGAAACCACGGGACGATGTCGTTCTCGAATAGAAGGCTGCCGACTGCTGAGGATTCTCGCCGTATCGAAGATCCTGGACCTTGCGAAGCGGAAGATAGAACGAGTCGGGGAATACAGGCACTTCCTTCGCACGGGAAGTGAGAAACTCAGCAATCAGCGCGTCGTAGGCGGCAGTCTTCCTGAAGACGGCGATCGCCGCTTCTCTCCGGAATTCTTCCGTGATGCCGCCGGACTCCATCTCCGCCATGAAGCGGGAGTACTGTGAGGGATCACAGAGCGGCAGCACATGACGGTGATTCTTCGCAGCAGCGCGGAGCATCGACGGCCCGCCGACATCAATCTGTTCGACGGCATCGTCAAGGCTCACGTCCGGGCTGGCAACCGTCGATTCGAATGGATAGAGATTGACGACGACGAGATCGATGTCGGGGATCTCGTGAATTCTCGATTCTTCCGCGTGATCGGGATTGTCGCGATCGTAGAGAATGGCACCGAACACACGAGGCGTGAGCGTCTTGACGCGTCCGCCGAAAACCTCCGGCGCGCCGGACCATTTTGCGATCGAGGTTACGGGAATGCCGGCATCCGCCAGATGGCGCGCGGTCCCGCCGGTCGAGAGAATCTCCACGTCGTGCCGCGCGAGAAACCGGCCGAGGTCGATGATCCCCGTCTTGTCCGAGACGGAAAGGATCGCCCGTCGTAAGGGTCGGTTCACCGGTTGTTCACCGCTGGCTTCCGCCATCGGACGGCGGAGCGGCGAGTACGGAACTGGAAGACCGGTTGAGGAGGAGCGTTCCTTTGCGCATCGCTGCGGCCGATCTGACGTCGCCTCCGGCCTCTTTCCAGATGTGATAGTAAATGTTCACGAGGTCCGTGACAGCATGAGAATACGAGAGCGAAGCAACGGCGAAGGCCGTCGACCGGTCGTCGAACTCGGCTGAGGTTCTTCGCCGCCCATTGCGGAAGTATTCGTCACGCAGAAGGGGATAGTAGCCGGCGGATCGTGTTACGGAACCGGCCACGAAGGTCTGAAGGTGAAACGGCTCAGACAGTCCGTAGAAAATTGTCGGGATTGCTTTCTGCCGCCGATCCAGATACGACTCGAAGTCCGATTGCGAGGCGCTCATCCGCGGATCGGCGTCGGATGCCTTGAACGGGTTGTTCGCATCTGCGACGAGGTGCGCGACTCTGCCGAGAGATTCGACAAACGAGGATACCGGTCGGCGCTCGCGCATGCTGCTGACGGAGGTTCGCACCTCGCGCTGAATCCGATTCGGAAGCTGCCCGTGTTTGCGGTTGAGAAAGTAAACGTGCAGCTCCTGCGCATCGGCGCGTCGCGCATCGTCGATTCCGCGCTGAAACTCTGCGGGATACTTGTCGATCAGCAGACGCAGGTCCGGAGGCGCAAGCTGCGTCGCTTTCGAGGCGATCCGCTCGTCAGTAGCCCGCGTCCATGCGAACGCCGGGGTTGCGCAGAGGATCATTAGGAGCGCGAAGTGGGTCAGTTTCATCGGATTCGATCTTACGGGGGGTTCGAAGGGGAGTCAACGCGCCTTGCGCAACGACAGACCAAAGGTTCGGACAAACGCAGGATGCGCCCTAACGAGCTCGAGCGATCGGTCGAGCAGCTCCCTGTGTTCAGGACGGTTCAACCATGTCGATCGTCCCGAGGGATGCGGCAACACGATCACATCAAAGGTCTGTCCCGCGCGCGTTGCCCGCTGCACCCGCCCGACCGACCTCGACAGTGTTGCCTCTCCCGTCAGCACGAGGGCAGCGAGGGTACCGACAGCGATGACGAGCTCGGGCTCGAGGAGTCGGAGCTCCCGGTCGAGATGGTGTCCGCAGTTTGCGATCTCTAGGGGATCCGGAACGCGATCGCCACCGCCTTTCGCACTTTTTCCTGGAAAGCACCGGATCACGGCGCCAATGTAGACCTTCTCGCGGAAGAGCGCTTCCGGAGCGCCGATCGAGTCGAGCCATTCAAAGAGACGCCGTCCCGCCGTGTAAGCGAACGGTCGCTTCTCTACTACCTCCCGGGGACCGGGCGCCTGACCGATGAGCATCACCTTTGCCCCCTCGACGGCGCCCGTGACGGGCTCTCCGATCACGGCAGGACAGGAACGGCACGAGAAGAGGTTTTGAACGTGGACTGAAAAGAGGGGAGAAGGCATCGAAGTCCGATAATCCAGAAGTTTAGACCAGCGAGTCAGCTCCGCTCATGCAGTCGACGCAGGCTCATGATCCGGAACATCGGTTCCGTAGTCGACCGAGTCCTTCGCTTCCCATGGTCGGCTGATGACGCACGCGTTGATGCCTCCGATTCCCATGCTCATCTTGCCGCTGTAGCCGCGCGAGATTGCGCATCCCGTTTCCAGAACGAACCTTGCGTCGTGGAGTTTCACATCGGCATGCAGCTCTCCCTCGGTGAGGAGTGTTGGAAAGAGGGTACCCTTCGACATGCCGAGGTGTTGTGCGGTCAGCTCCCATCCGCCCCCTACAGACATACCGTGACCGAATGTACCCTTCCGCGCCGTGAAGAGGACGTCGCGATGGAGGAGCTCGAGTGAATGTTCGATCTCCGATGCGTCACCCGGAGTCGCTGTCGCGTGCATGTCCCAGGTGTTGATCTGAGCAGCATCGATATTTTCCAGCGCCTTCTGCATCGCGAGCTGCGGGCCGCCCTTCGACGGCGTGATGATGTGGTGCGCGTCCGACGATGCTCCGACCGCGATGAGTTCCATTCCGAGCGGCTCAAAGCCCTCGGCTGCCATCGCTTCAACGTCGCCGAGGATCCATACGCAGGAGCCTCCCGCGACGTGAGTACCTTTCAGGCCCGTCAGCGGTGCCGAGACCGAAGCATCCGCCGACAGAACGTTCGCGTTGTAGAAGGCTGAAATACTGAGCGGATGCGGGGGAGGATCGCTCATGCCGATGACCGCAGCTTTCGCGTCACCTGACCGGATCGCATCCATCGCCATCTTGACGGCGATACCGAACGACGCACAAGCTGCGACCGGTGCATACGCGGCACCGTGAATTCTGCCGATCATCGAGATCTGCGCTGCGCTGATGTTCGCAATGTTCCAGAGCAGGTTCGGCGACACAGACGCCCAGGGCTCCTCCGGACAATCCCAGTCTTTGTTGAGAGCTTTGATCCGGCTCAGTTTCTGCCGGATGCTGCCAAGCTTTGCGGCCCCCGAGGCGGGAGGAACCGGCTCGGACTGAATCTCTCTCGCTTCTGCGATGTACGCCGCGAGAGACTCGCTTCTCAGTGCCCAATAAGCCTCGTGCGCGTGCTTCGCGTCGATCCACTCTTCGGTTCCGATCGGGTAGTCCGACGGAGAAGGCGGTGCTGCGGGATCGTTCTCTCCGTCGAGATGAGCACGAAGAGGAGCGCATCGCTCCTGTGACGCCCAGAATTCATTCCACCGTTTCTGCGCCCGGTCCAGCCGCAATGACTCGTCATGCTGGACCGTCAAATCGCCCAGTCCCGTCCCAACGTAGATGGGACATGCGGTTCCGAGCGACTGCAGGTACTGCTCGATTCCGGGATTCTGCCCGAGGGATTGGATGAATGCCGCAATCGAATACTGGACGACCGGCCCCATCTTGTCCTTCAGCTGAGAGAATCGCGACGACGGAAAGCGCTCGTTGAACCAGGGCTGATAAGCGTCGAAGTCGAATTCGGGATATCCCACGAGGAAGTTCGAGGGGCCATACTCCAGAAAGGGGGAGAGCCACGAATCGGCAGTCGAAAGATTCCTTTCGAAAGCCGCGATATCAGGAGACTTCGGTGCGACGATCCCCCACCCGTAAATTCCGACTCGTCCTGTATTGGTCATGCCTCTATCCATTGTAACCAAATCCTGTCAGGGTTCTTGCATAGTGCAGCAAACGATTGACGCCCGTTGTCTCAGCGAATCGAAGGGCGCCAATCCTGCGAAGTGGTGCCTCTGGGTGCAGCCTCTCGCACGAAACGAAAAAGGGGACGCAATTGACAAGAAACATGATTCTGTCTGCTTTGATTCTTTCCATTTCGGCCCTCGGCTGCTCACCGACGGAAACCGCAACGGATACTGTGCAGACGGGCACGATCGCCCCAGCCACGGTTCCAACGAGCGACACGGATGTTCAAGTGCCGACGACTCAGACCACCGAAATCGGCGAAGACCGCTCCCCGAACGAGGGAGGGCTCCCGGGTGAGGAAGGCGCGGTAAGCGTGTCTCCGTCTCCAGCGGCATCACCGCAATAGTTCCGGCATGTCCTGAAGCACGCGACGCTGTCTTCAGTTTCCTCCCTCGAGCGTCCATAACCGCCGGGGATGTTATCGTTCGAACATCGTTCGGATGACAAGCGCAATCTCCTCGCTCTATCAACCCCTGATCAGCCGCGAGCTGGATTCTGTCCCGCATGCCGTGCGGCAGTTCAGGCGGGAGCATTCCTCGATGGAGCTCCTCGATGCGGTGACGCGGTTCGCAATCCTCGCTTTCACGCCATCGCAGCATTCGCGGCATGCCGTTCTGGCGTGCCTCGCCGCACACACGCTGCCCGAAGAACTCGACGTCGATCTCGATGCCCTTGCAACCGCCTGCGCGATCTACGCCGCACAGAGCCGCCCCCCCTGGAGCGAACCTCCGATCACCGAGCCGCCGCCGATCTCCGGTCCAGCCGTCGCTGACAGAAGCGAAATCGATGCGGCGATCTCGAGTGGTGACCGGCTGGCCTCCGAACGCTGGCTGGCAGCGCGCATGGTCGCTCCGGATTTCGAGGCCGAGTTTCTCGAAATCGCAGGGAATGATCTCGCCGATCATGGCCACAAGCTCATCGTTTCAACTGCTGCCATCCAGCTCGCCCGGATCATGGGAGACAAGGGGAGGTACGCGACACTGCGTATGGCGACGGCTGAATGGACCGCGTATCGAGAGGCTCCTCCGCTTCCTGATGCGCCGTCTCTGTCACCACGCGATCTGATGGAAATGCTGATCGGCAATCTCGTTGATGCCTCTGGCGATACGATCTCGTTTCACGCCATTGAGCTCTATGATGCGGCGCTTACAACGACGCACATGGGCCTGGGGGACTCGGTCGAGAAGCGGGTCCGCGCCCACCTCGAAACGGGTCCGCGGCTCCATTCGTCGTCTTCATCCCGGATTGATGCGATCGCACTGACCCCGCCCAACTATCCGCTGGCGCGCGACTACGCGCAGTATCTCATCGCAACAGGAATCAGCCACCGCATGTCTTTCCGCTTTCCAGGACTCCCGACCGAGGCAATTGCCAAGGCTTCTCTTTACAACCTGAAGCACGGACCCTCTTTCGAGGATTGGAGTTTCGCGTGAATCTTCAGCACGCAGCAATCGCAGCTGCCCTTGCAGTCATGGTCGTGGCCGGCTGCGCGACAGTTCCCGACCCGGTCCCCGCTACGCCGAGCCTCCAGGATGTCATCGAGCGAGAGATGTCGACCCCGGACTTGCAGCACGCCCTCTGGGGCATCCTGATTGAGGACGAGTCCGGGCGGACTCTCGCCCGACACAATGCATCGACTCTGATGATGCCCGCTTCCAATCGGAAGGTTCTCGTTTCCGCCTTTGCAGCAGGCTGCCTGGGGCTGGACACGACGCTTTCGACCGAGTTGTGGATCGAGGGCGACGTGCGGGATGGCGTGCTCAAAGGTGATGTCGTCATCAGGGGCGGAGGCGATCCTTCGCTGGGCGGACGCTACGAATCCGACCGCGATCTCAGACTCATGCCCTTCGTGGAAGCGCTGAGGAACCGCGGAATCCGATTAGTTGAAGGTGACATAGTCGCTGACGTTTCTCTCTTCAGCAGGGAAACCATTCCCGGTAGCTGGAAGAACAACAACCTCGGCGAGTCGTACGCGGCACCGGTCGATGCACTCGCATTCAACGAGAACGTGGTCGGATACCTGGCCGCTTCCGAGGCCTGTGGAGCTTTGTCCATCACGCCCGATCCCCACTTCGTATCCGTCGGTGCGGAAGTGTCGTGCGGTTCCGAGCTCGAGCTGCAAGCGCAATCAACCGAATTGAATCACGTTGAGCTCGAAGGGATCACCGGAAAGGCCGCTGCGAGCACGAGGGGAATCGTCGCTATCGAGCAGCCTGGACTCTATGCAGGCCACGCCCTGTCCGATCTTCTTGGACGCCACGGCATCGGAGTGTCAGGGTCCGTCCGTCTGCACGCCCAGCCTAAGCAATGGAAGGAGCGGTTGAGCGTCATCGAGTCGCCTCCCGTTTACTTCCTGCTTACCACCGTGCTGAAGAACAGCCAGAATCTCTACGCCGAGATGTTGTTCCGCGCGTCCGCCCGGGAACACGCACCGGTCAGCTACCAGGCCGCAAGGTCGGCCGAGGAAGACTATCTGACGACAGCCGTTGGTCTGGGCATGGGCCAGTTCTATTCGGCGGATGGAAGTGGCCTATCGCCAGAGAACATGGTCACGCCCGAGGCGATGGTTCGTGCCTTCAGGCATCTCTATGAGCCGGGTCGCAGGAACGTTTTCTATTCCCTCCTGGCCACGCCGGGAGAGTCGGGGACGCTTCGCAGGCGTCTCGCGGGTCTGGAGGATCGGATGCGGGGAAAAACCGGAACGATCAACGGAGTCAGCGCGCTCAGCGGCTACGTGTTGATGCCGGACGAATCGGTACGGTTCTTCTCGCTCATCGTGAACCACCATCTCTCGACGTCTTCCGTCGCAGAGGCTGCTATGGATCGAATCGTGCAGAGGCTTTCGGATATCCCCTGAAATTTAGTTCGTGGGGGCATTTCGACTGGCGTTCAACGGTTGAAGCCGTCCGCGACTGATTTCGTTCCATCCGGGACCATCTCTCGCTATTCCTGAGCTTCGACAGAGGGGTGTAATTTGCAAGCAACTCGCTATGCAGTCGGTGTGGCATTCGTCGTTTGTGCATCGCTGTCCGCATTCGCGTCAAATCCGGTGCCGGCATCGTTCGGATCGGGCATTCCACCTGAGGTGAGCGATGAGATCCTCTTCACCCCACCTTTCGTCAGGCAGGTCGGATCGTTCACCTGCGCTCCGGTTCAGCGGCAGCCCGACATGGCGTGGAACGGACAGGAGCATCTGGCCGTATGGGCTGAGGACACGCCCTTTTCTACGATTCACGGCGCGAGACTGACCATTTCGGGCGCTCAGAAGGATGAGCGGGGATTCGTCGTCGGCTCGAGTCCGAATTCCTTCCAGGCCTTTCCAGCGGTTGCCAGCGATGGCAACTCGTTTATGGTCGTCTGGAGCGAGAGGCTTCCAGTGAGCCCCGAGCGATACGTGCTCAAGGCCCGAAAAGTCGTCGGCGGAGGCGCCCAGTTCGAGCCGATCCAGATCCTCGAGGAGAATCTTCATCGGGACAGCATTCCGGTAATCGCGTTCGGTGGAGGGGCCTACCTCGTCGTGTGGGAGTTCGAGCGCGCCTCCGAGAAGTTTCTTGGAGCCCGTCTTCTCAATGGAGACGGCGCAACGATCGGGCCTTCGCGATTCGACCTGAATACGAGTTTCGGCAGAAATCCTTCGTTTCCGGACGTCACATGGGCCGACACGCACTTCATGGTCGTGTGGGCCGAGGGCGATCGTGACACAAGTTGCGGTATCGCAATCTGTCCCTTCGGCCCGCTGACAGATATCCGGGGGCGCCGCGTCTCCTCCAGCAGCTTCATTTTCGACCAGTTTCCAATCGCCATTTCCAGTACAGAGGAAGCGCAGGGTCATCCGACTGTTGCCTGGGATGGACTGAGCCACCTGGTCACCTGGTCGCGCGTCGACAACGGCAGCTCTACCGGGATCGTCGGTCGAAGAATCTCGAGAGATGGCGAGGTTCTGTTCGTCAATGATTCGCCCTTGTTCCTCGTGCCTCAGACCGGCGAGGCGCCGATCTTCGGAGACGTAGTTTCGGATGGAACAGGGTTTCTCATCGCATGGCAGGTCAGGCTTACGGGCGATTCGATCTGGGGTAGCCGGGTCGCTCCCCAGGGGGCTCCGATCGATCTGTTCCGTGTAGGCGGAGGTTTTCCCATCGCGCACGAACGCGAAAACGAAGACGATATCTCAGTCCTCGTGCGTCCTGATGGCCGTGCACTGGTCTCGTACCGACGGGAAGTCGCGAACGACCCATGTCGTGGCTCTCGAGTCGCATTCCGGATCCTGGGAGATCCCGTGAGCGAGCCCGAGCCCGAGCCGGAACCTGAACAGCGGCGGCGTCCCGCAAGACGTCAGTAAGGTTCCGCGCAGGTCCTTGCGCTCAGAGGCGGTAGAAAGAATCGAAGCATCGTGTCATCCCGAGCGTCGAGCGAGGGATCTGGGGGGCGGCTTCCGTTTTATGAGGCCCCCTCCCAGATCCCTCGCTC
>JBGSYJ010000403.1:0-6220 GCA_041750915.1 Thermoanaerobaculia bacterium
AAAACTGCCGAAGTGTCATCCCGAGCGTCGAGCGAGGGATCTGGGTGGGGGCCTTTTGCTCGGGACACATCGATCTGCGTGCATTTTCGTCCCATGGACCACCGCCAGGATCCCTCGCTCGACGCTCGGGATGACACGTTCTGGGTTATGACATAGGCTCGCTGCGCTCACGATGACACGATCCTTCGTCACTCGCCTTTCGACCCATTCGTGGCACCTGCCATGCAGTATCTCCGACAGGCTCGGAGCGCAATGCAGGAGCCGGAGGACAACATGAGTAACTCGAGATCGATTCGCGCGGCCCTGACCAGACTGGCAGAGCTGGTGTTCGGGCAGCCGAGACGACCCGCTCCGGTTCCCGTCAAGACTCCGAAGCGGCGCTGACTCTCAGGCAGCGCGCGTCTCTCAGCGATCCAGTATCGTCAGGATCTCGCTGAGCTCTTTCCTCAGGCGACGGACCACGTCGCGATCGACCGCTGGCACCGCCTCGGTCGTGGTCATGCCCTCCACGTTTACGAGCTCCAGGTTCCCGTTGAGCTCTCCGTCGAGCTTCTTCTTCGCCCCCGCAATGGTGAAGCCTTCCGAATAGAGGAGCTGCTTGATCCGCAGGATGATGTCGATCTCCCGCTGCGAGTACATACGCTGTCCGCCACCACTCTTGTTCGGCGCAAGCGCAGCAAATTCCGTCTCCCAGTAGCGAAGCACATACGGCTGCAGATCTGCCAGGCGGCAGACCTCGCCAATCTTGAACATCTTCCGCTCGGGATCGTTGCTCATGCTCTCTCGATTATATGCTCACGGCGTTGCCTCTCGAGTAGACAGTAGACAGTAGACCACCGCCCTCGACGTACCAGGATCTCGTGGGGCGGGCGGGCTACTGTCTCCTGTCTACTGTCTACTGTCTACTGTCTACTAGCCCCATCCTTCTTCGAATCCCCGGAAAGAGCAGTATCCCTGCAATCGTCATCAGCGAGAGCGCAGAGCCCACCCGGAAGCTCAGTGGCTTGTACGAAACACGGATCAATTTCTGATTCTCGAAAATCTTGCCATCTTCTCCCGAGTAGATCTGACGGAACCGCTCGCTCGAATAATCCTCCCCCGGGCTCGTCAGCAGAAAGCGGAGATTCATGTAGTCGATGAACGGGTGTTCGTAAGTCCCCATGAGACCGAAGTAATTGTCACTCGAGTACCCCCCGAACACTCGCAGCATTCCGATCGTCCGAGCGTTGGTCATCGGGTCATGCGCGCGGATGTCTTCGAGTCCGAACATCCCGGAAGCATTCGGAAAGAATGCGCTGCCAGTGCCGCCGATCCGGAAAGGCTCAATGTCGCGCCGTTCGACGAGGTCTCTTTGCCGGAGCAGCTCTGTGATGATCGGCGTTTCAGGATAGAGCTTCTGCGCCGGAAGGGTCGGATTCCATCTGTAGCCGAACGCCCAGAGATCGAGTACGACGACTACGAGCAGAAGTGCCGTCGCATGCTTCCTGAAACGGACGACCATGAAAGCTGCCAGCAATGCCGCAACGAGAACGAGCACCCGCGGGATCGTCGTGACAACCGCATGCAGCTTCGCCGGCTCATGAGGAAACTCATTCGTGAGAAACGTGAGAAACAGCGCCAGGGAGCCGGCGAGGACTGCCACGATCACAGGCTTCCGGTCGCCCTTCATGAGTCTGTCGAGAATTGCCGCAACCATGAAAGCGAAGAACCAGCAGAGTACGAAACGCAGCCGAGCGTTCGCCGCAATCGAGAAGAGAGGCAGCGATTCAAAAGCCTTCGCCACCAGGGGCCATCCCATGACGACTCCCAGCAGCAGCTGGGGACGCCGCGAAATAAAACGTGTTTCCCTCGCGCCAGCTGCGCGTTCCTGCCGTATGAAACAGCAAGCCGAACCACGCGCTGAATCCGAGAATCCCTGCATATCCGCAGAGCACCTCGGCGATACCGGGTCCCCAGACAGAAGGTAGAAAAGTCCTGCGATGCGCCATGGAAACGAAAGGCCCAGACGGCGAGCGAGCGCGACCGAAACGAAGTAGATCAGCGCGACGTAGAGGAAGGCCAGATTCACCAGCGCGGTTATAGCCGTCCCGGCGAGGGCTGTAAACAGAAACTCGCCCGAGTACACTGCAAAGTCTTGATGAGCTTCGGCGAGAACTCAGGATCGCGGCTGCAGATTTGTTTTCCGGCAGAGCATGACGGCGTAGAGCGGATCAGCGAACTCGCCTGAGGCGACGAGCTCCTGCTCGCGCTCAATCAGATGCCGGACCAGTCCTTCACGCTCCGGCTTGAGCAACCCGGCCCCGTCGAGACAGCAGAACAGTGGGAACAGCAGGTTTCCCCAGTACGGTTTGTAGTGCAGGATTTCGAACTTCTCGCGCAGCGCTGGAATGATCCGCGAAGAACGGATCATCTCCGAAGGGTCCTCGAAAACGACCGGAGGGTTTGGCGCTCGCAACTTCAAAGCGTCGTCCGTCCGGCGGAACTCTTCGCGCACATGCTTCATGTGCTCATCCGTCCACTCGTCCCGCGAAGGACCCACATATTCGTCGACGTAGAGCAGACCATGGGGCTTGAGTGAACGGTGGACTTCCGACAGTAGGCGATCCGGGTCGCTGACATGGTGCAGAGATCCGTGAAAGAAAACGATGTCGTATCGTTCCCGGGGAAGTACGATTTCGTTGAAGTCGCCGAGCAGAAAGCGAACGTTCCTGTCGCCTTCCTCGCGACTGAGCCTCTTTGCGGTAGCCAGGGATGCGGGAGAGATGTCGTATGCGTCCATGCGATCGCAGATGTGCTGGCGATAGATGTCGCGTTCGAGCTCACCCGTTCCGCATCCGAGCGAGAGTCCCTGCTTCAACGGGCGGTACGCCCAGCCGGCCTTCAGACCCTGCGTCGGGAACAGCCACGGCACACCGGTAACGAGAACGTTGACGTACTGTGCGATGAGCGGGTGCTGGGTCCAGTAGATGGATTCGACCGACTGCTGGTGATCCCAGTGACGAGCAGCACCTGCCTCCGCGCTTTCATCCGGTCCGAAGACCCGTCGTTTCCAGCGGCGCAGACCCGGAGGAGCGTACTTCACCAACCCGAGGGCCTTGAGCGTAGCTACCGCCCGCTCAACGGTCGGGGATGGAGTGGGAGGTCGCGCGTTCACGATGACGGGCATTCTACCCGGTGCGCGGAGGAGAATGGTTCGCTGGGAAATCCTGCTTACTCCGGATTCAACGGCCGGTCGAACAAATCCTTCCTTACAAACAGCACCGCGTCGAGTCCGTTTCTCACCTTGTACGATCGGATGCGGACATAGCGGTCTCCATACCGCGACTCGAGCTCATCACGCTGCGCCTCGGATCCGATCAGTACCGGCTCCGTCGTATCCACCATCTGCCCCCAGAATCCCGCCTTCGGATAGCTCCGCAGATACCACGGCATCGGCCAGTAATCGGGATAGACCACGGTCACGCCCGTCTGTGTGCCGGTGCCCATCCTCCGTCCGATGCGCTCGACCTGATCCATCATCTCCAGGAATTCTCTTCCAGTCGGTGCGTAGACGTAAGGCACGGTCTCGTCGTCGTAGCGCACGAAGTTGACCTGAACGCTCTGATAAAGCGTCGTGACGAGCGCGACGCCGAGAACCGACCACGCGGCTACTCGTCCGAACGAGCGATGAAAGATCTGAACGGCGTATCCAGCCACGAGCGTAAGCGGAATGAGCGCATTGAGCGACAACCACGGAGTCTTGTACGGCACCAGCGAATAGGCCGCCAGAGTTCCCCAGCCCCAGAGCGCACCGAAAAGAACGAAGCGGTTCTCTCCGCGGCGCAGCACCGCGAGACTTCCGCCGAATGCGAGAAGCAGGATCGCCGACTCCGCCTTCCAGAGCCACTTGAGGTGCTGGTACCAGGGGTGTACGTGATGCTGTTCGCCAGTCTTCGCCCAGATGGCGAAGGTCTCGAGCGAGTCTTTGACGCCCTGCGCATGACTGAAGAACGATGAATAAAAAGCAACGCTGACGAAGATGGTTAGTGCAGCAGCGATGGCTCCGGCCCACGGCAGCCGCCGCTTCTCCACCGGTGACCAGGGCGTGACCGGACCGGAGGGTCTGAGCCGCCTCTCGATCAGCATCATGCCAGATGCGATCAGGAGCACACCGAGCGTGATGATGCAGGTCTCCTTCGTCGCGAAGATCAGCGCGGCAGAGATTCCGGCGGGAATCAGCCACAACCCGTCGCGGCGTTCGAGGAATCGCAGCACCGATGCAACCAGCGCGACCGTGAAGCAAACGAGCATCATCTCGTGGATGAAGTAGCGCGAATGAAATACGGCTCCAGCGGAGACGGCCATCAGCGACCCTGCCGCGAGGCTACCTACACTGCCGAGTCTGCGGCAGAGTGCCAGCACGATGCCGATCGTTGCGAGTCCGAAGAGTATGGGAACCAGACGCAGCGCGAAGGTGTTGAGTCCGAAAATCGACGCGCTTACGAGTGAAAAGTACGGCAGGGTTGGCCCGTGATAGTTGGAGGGGTCGTACGTGAAGATTCCTTCCTCGAGCAGCCTCCTGAGAAAGTAGGCGTTGACGCTCTCGTCATGGTGAAACGGCTTGAGGCCGATGTCGTAGAACCTCATGGCGATGGCGGTGAGGGCGATTCCCAGTGCGCCGAGCCACCAGGTGCGAACCGGAAGGTCCGCGTTCTCATCGCGGGGCACTTCCCGCACCGGCGTTTCCGATTTGCTCGCGCGTGCACTCACGGGCCGAAGAATACACGATCACGAAACTGTTACATCCCGACTCCGTATACCCAATCGTCGGGGTAAGATGCGGAATTCTGCACCACAGCTGAGGAGAAGACTTTCGAATGAAGCGTTCAAAGAAAATCTGGATTGCCGTCATCGTGCTGATCGTCATCGCCGGCGCCGCTTTCGGCATCGCCCGCGGCCGAGGCGATAAGGGAGTTGAAGTCACGACCGCGACGGTCACAAGGCAGGACCTGGTGAGTAAGGTCTCAGCAAACGGGAGAATCGAGGCCCAGCGGAAGGTCGACCTTTCGGCTCACGTCATGGGCCAGATTATCAACCTCGCCGTCCGCGAAGGAGACGTTGTCTCGAAAGGCGACGTCCTTCTTCAGATCGACCGCGCGCAGCTCGCCGCATCCGCCGCAGGAGCCGCAGCTTCACTGAACGCCCTCTTCTCCGACCGCGATGCCGCACGCGCAAACGTTGCAGAAGCAACACGCAACTACGAGCGAGCCCAGCGCAACCACGAAGAGAAGATCATTCCGCTCGCGGAGTTCGAATCCGCGCGGACAGCACTTCAGTCCGCTCGCGCGAACGCAGCCGCCCTCGACAACCGGATCGAACAGTCGCGTGCCGGTCTCGCGGGCGCCCGCGACACGTTGTCGAAAACGACCATCACCGCTCCCATGAACGGAATCGTCACCGCGCTTCCCGTGGAAGAGGGCGAAGTCGCCGTCATCGGAACGATGAACAACCCCGGCACGATCCTGATGACGATCTCGGACATGAGCGTCGTCGAGGCGGTCATGGAGGTCGATGAGACTGACATTCCCAACGTACGCGTCGGACAGAAGGCGACTGTAACCATCGATCCCTACCCAAACCAGACCTTCGCAGGAACGGTTACCGAGGTCGCGTCGAGTCCAATGACCGCCCTGGGCGGCGGAACAGAAGCCATCAATTTCGAGGTCAAGATCCAGCTCGAGAACCCTCCCCAGAATCTCCGGCCCGGCTTTTCCGCATCCGCCGATATCATCACCGACACCCGGCCGAAGGCTCTGGCAATTCCAATTCAGGCCCTGGTGGTACGTGAAAAGCCCGATGAAGCAAGAGATCCCGGCGTGCCTGCAGAAGAAGAGGAAGGCGTCTACGCGCTCGACGAAGCGACGCAGACCGTGAAGTTCGTCCCCGTTGAAACGGGAATCACCGGCGACATCTCGATCGAGATCACGAAAGGCGTCACCGAGAGTCAGAAGATTGTCTCAGGGCCATTCCGGGCGCTCCGGGAGATCGAAGACGGAGACAAGGTTCGCGAAAGCAAAAAAGCCACCGACGGCCCGGCTGAATGAATGATGCAGACTGTTCACACAGGCACTGACACGAAAGGTGTCATCCTGAGAGGCTGTGAAGAACCTAAAGATGTGTCATCCCGAGCGTCGAGCGAGGGATCTGGGCGGTGGCTCCTGTCAAAGGCCCCCTCCCAGAT
>JBGSYJ010000404.1:0-1621 GCA_041750915.1 Thermoanaerobaculia bacterium
ATGATCCTCTCGATCGCCTCGGTGCAGACAGCGCAGAAACCGACTTCGTTACGGGTAAACATGATGCAGTCGATCTCGGGGCGATAGAGGCCCTTTGCTTCGTAGCCGGCACCTTCGAACGCGCCCACTTTTCCTGCGTACTTCTGTGAGGCGAGAAACTGCGTCTCCCAGATCTGCTGTTCGCGGAAGAGGCGATCCATCACGGATTCGGCCTGCCCTTTTTCTCGGATCTTTCGCCGTTCGCCCTGCACTCCGTAGCTGTGTTTGTCGAATGCAGCCTGGTCCCACGGCGTGGGGATCGGCGTTCCCGGCTCGACCAGGTGGCGCCATTTCAATTTCGCCGGATCATGCAAGGCCGTGACGTTCGGCTCCCATGGTTCGGGATGATCGGTTCCGCCCGTTTCGTATGCAACGTCCGAGGTGTAGTACTCGTCGGCGAGCGCCGCGAAATGGTGTGCGAATTCGTGGATGAAGACGTATTCGGAGTAGGCGCTGTCGACGGACGTCGTCGCCTGGTCGTTGAAGATGCCGCCTCCCCCATACTGTGCTTCATTCACCAGAATCTCGACGAACTCGTATGGTGCGGCGGACGCGGCATCGCGGAACGCTTTGTTGTCGAGCGTGAGGATGTAGCGTTCGGAGTCGAAGATGTTGTATTGCGCGCCGACCGCGGTGCGGCGGAACTCTCCGGTTCGCGGCTGATTGACGCCGCTCTCGGCTGCTGCGATTTCCAGCGCGCGTACATTGAAGTCGCTCTTCCGGCTCTTGAACGGCTCGGTTGCAAAGAGTTTGTCGAGCAGCCGCTTCGCGTCCGCACGAAACTTCGGCAATTCCGCCTCGGTGTAGCCTTCGCTGATCAGAAGAAGGTCGACCTTCTGAGAAGCAGGGCCGCTGTCGAGCATGGTCGTGACGCGTCCAACGGGTTTCGCCCTTCCGCGGTTCACGAATCGTGAATTGGGGTCAATGAGCGTCGACCAGACCTCGCGGAAGCTTCCGTCGTCTCCCCGCTTCCGCAGGACGACCTGCACCGGCTGCTTCGGCCACGGGAAGCGCAGCGATTCGTGGTAGGTGCGGTGGATCTGTTTCGATTCGCGTGTTGTTTCCCACTCGCCGAATACTGAAGCGAAACCGCGCGAGTAGATCGGGAGATTCGATTCACGATCGACAACGACGAAGAGGTATTTGCCAAGGTTGGTGGGATCGATCAGCCGGGTTCTGCTGCCCGGCCATGGGCCATCGGATACAACGTTATCGAGGCTGACGATCTCCTTGCCCATGCCTCCCGTGTGGAAGTAATCCACGCGCATGGTGTCGCCCGTGAAGTGCTGATCGAAGCTGCTCTGTGCGAGCGCCGTCGAAGTGACCATGAGCAGCAGCGCGGCGAGAACCGTTCGAATCGGTCGCATAAATCTCCTGTCCATTTCCGGTGCGAGTGATGAGACGGTGTCATTCTGAGCGAAGCGAATCCCCTGAATACCGGGCCTTAGCGCGTCGAGGAAGGGGATCCGTCGCTCTGCTCAGAGGCTGTGAATTAATCGCGCGAGTGTCATCCCGAGCGTCGAGCGAGGGATCTGGGAGGGGGCCTTTGAAAGGGAGCCACCGCCCAGATCCCTCGCTCGAC
>JBGSYJ010000405.1:0-2275 GCA_041750915.1 Thermoanaerobaculia bacterium
CGCGGTCATCTCGGCATTGCATTGAATTGAGGAACGGGTGAGGCGATCTCGCTGGATGGCTCTCGCCTGCTCGACCCGCTCCCGGATTCCGGCTGAGGCCTCGCCCATCGCCGTTGACGAGATCTCCTCCGCAGTGAGTGCCGGTACCTCGACCTGCAAGTCAATCCGGTCCAGGAGCGGTCCGGAGATCTTCGCCAGATAGCGGGAGATCTGCGGTCCCGAGCAGGTGCACTCCCGTCGACCATCGTTGAAGTACCCGCACGGACAGGGATTGAGGGCCGCAGCCAGGGTGAAGCGGGCGGGAAACGTCAGGCTTCGAGCTGCGCGAGAGATCGTGACGTGACCATCTTCCAGCGGTTGTCGCATGACCTCGAGAACGTCTCTCCGGAACTCGGGAAGCTCATCTAGAAACAGAACTCCATGATGGGAAAGGCTCACTTCACCGGGACGGGGATTGGACCCGCCCCCGACGAGCCCCGCGTTGGAGATCGTGTGATGGGGCGCGCGGAACGGCCTTCTCGCGATCAGCCCTCCTCCGGGCGGAAGGACGCCGGCGACCGAATGGATCTTCGTGGTCTCGATTGCTTCTTCGAGAGAAATCCGAGGAAGGATCGAGGGGAGACGCTTGGCCAGCATCGTCTTGCCCGAGCCGGGAGGGCCGATCATCATCACGTTGTGGCCACCCGCGGCCGCCACTTCGAGCGATCTCTTCGCCTGGGCCTGGCCTCGAACCTCGGCGAAATCGACGCCATCCCAGCCGGGGTCAGGTTGCGTTTCGGAGACGGCGGGATCGATGATCGACTCGCCGCGCAGATGATCCAGAAGGGCGGGAAGGTGCGGTACACCGATGACGCGAACGCTTTCCACGGCCGCCGCCTCGTTCGCATTCGCGTGGGGAACAATGACCTCACGCACCGTACGGTCGCGGCTGAGGGCAGCGGAGATTGAAAGCGCGCCTCGTATTGGAGCGAGCAGGCCGTCGAGTGAGAGCTCGCCGACGAAAAGACGGCCGTCGATATGCTCCGGCCGCACATAGTCCGAAGCGCAGAGCAGGCCAACGGCCATGGGGAGGTCGAAACTCGAGCCTTCCTTCTTGACGTCTGCTGGAGAGAGGTTAATCGTGACACTGCCCGGCGGAAACCTGAGCCCGCAGTTCGCCATGGCCGAGCGAACGCGCGAATAGGCTTCGCGCACGGCGGCATCTGGAAGACCGACCATCGTGAAGCCCGGTAGTCCTCTTCCCGCGTCGACTTCGATCACAATTCGAACTGCATCAATTCCGAAGGTCGCTGCACTCGACACTTTCGCAAGCATGACATCTTGCGACCCACGGAAGTCCCTGGCCATCGAGAGTACCTCGGAGAAACCACCCGAGGCAAGGAGTTCGCGGGAGGCGGCAACTGGCAAGAACTGGACATCGGGGCGCGCGGCGCGCCCTACAGTCTGGCCCCGGGCTCTGCCCGGGCAAAGCCGCAATGGCGTCAACTTAAGAGAACCGCAGGAGCAAGTGTCATCCTGAGCGCAGCGAAGGATCCCCTTACTACTGGCTGTATCGCAACGTGTCGGGGGATCCTTCGCTGCCGCTCAGGATGACACCTTGTGCCTCAAGTTGACGCCATTGGGGCACAGCCAGGGGCTAAGCTGTATAGCGCGCCTGCGCGCGCCGGATCGTCGTTTTGTTACATGTAGTTAACTAAGGTTTTCACTCTCGAAAAACAGCATCCCGAGGACCCCGTTATCTCGCATCGAAATGGCTTCTCGGCCTGTCTGTCGAATATCTTTCAGAATTGTCGTGTTATTGGGTCGGCCAATACGTCACAGTAAATGTTGACAAAATGGGTGGGGTTTTTATCTAATAGCCGCACACGTCTCAGAGAGCGGCGCCGTGATGGGTGAGGAGATGGAGCATGTCGTTTGAAAAATGGGTTCCCCAACCCGATTTTGACAACTTCCCCGCATCTGCGACGATTGTACAGTCCCGCCTCATCCGCCTTCCCTCACCGGTGGCTAATATGCTGCGCCTCCGCGGCAAGACCAGCGCGCACCTCTTTTACGACAAGAAGCGGAAGATCATTGGAATCAAGCCCTCCGACCGCAAGGAAGAAGGCACCGCCAAAATCCGCCAGTCAGACAAATCGACGTCGATTCACGTACCGAACTTTTTCCGTTCGTACCAGATCGATGTGCCAGGGATTAAGCGGTTCCACTGCTGGTACGACGAGAAAGAGCGGATGGCGATGATCGACATCTCGAAGCCCTCGCCGCGCGGTCGACC
>JBGSYJ010000406.1:0-8482 GCA_041750915.1 Thermoanaerobaculia bacterium
CGGTGCATCGAAGGCTGGTCCATGGTGGTGAAGTGGACGGGGGCACGGTTGGCAGATGTGGTGCGGAGAGTACCTCCGCCGACACGAAGCGGGCGGCCGCTAGACCTCGACAATCGTTTCAGCGACCTACCCCAGTACCTCGGAATGTCGACTCCCGATCGTGGCTACTACGTTGGGCTCGACACAGCATCTGCGCTCCATTCACAGACACTTCTCGTATATGAAATGAACGATCGACCGCTCACTTGGCGCCAGGGTTCTCCGCTCCGCCTTGCGATTCCCGTCAAGTACGGCATCAAGAACATCAAGCGCCTGAGCACGATGCGATACACCGACGTCCGGCCACCCGACTTCTGGGCAGAGCGCGGCTACGACTGGTACGCAGGCTTTTAAGCGATCAACTCATCGGAACCATCGGGGTCAAAGATGACCCCCGAGTCAACTGACCCCAGGTGAGAAAAGAGTCCATTTCTCTATAGGGGCTCATTGCGCCTCCAGTTTTTCGTTCTCCGGCTCTGATTCGGTCGGATTCACGATCTCCACCTGCATCCGGCCGCCGCGAATGTGCAGGTCCCGCTGCGGAAAAGGCACCTGAATCTCGTGTTCCTTCAAGGAATCGTGAATCGCGAAATTCAGGTTGCTCTTGAACATTCCCGCCCTGTGAAGCAGGCCGCTGGTCCAGGCGAGCAGCTCGAACTCCAGCGCGCTCTCTCCGAAGGCGAAAAAGCGAACGGTCGGCATTGGAAGCTGCAGAACATCATCGGAGGATGCGGCTGCCTCGAGCAGAGCCCGCTCGACCTCACGCGGATCACTGCCGTACGCCACACTCACCGGAATTCTGAAGCGGATGGTCGGCTCACCGTACGACCAGTTGGTCACACTATCGGTCACGAACTTCGAGTTGGGTACGATGATCGAGACGTTGTCGTTGGTCAGGATCACCGAGCTGCGCATACCGATCCTCGAGACCCTTCCATGGATTTTTTCCTCACGCAACTCGACTCTGTCGCCGACTTTGATCGGCCGCTCGAGCAGGATGATGATTCCGCAGATGAAATTCTGCACCACGCTCTGGAGGCCGAACCCCACACCGATACCGATGGCACCGGCAAGCACATTCAGCGTGGTCAGATCGATGCCTGCCGTCTGCAGGATGATCATGAATCCGATCACCATGATGACGTAGCCGAGCAGCGTCGCCACTCCCTGCCGCACTCCTTCGTCCACCCGGCTTCGCTCGAGAACGCGGAGGAACACCCACCGCTTGAGCAGACCCGTGACGAAAATGAGGCCGGCGACCAGAAGGCATAGCCAGAGCAATAAGCCGAGCGTCATCGACTTGTCACCGAGCGAGAAGAGCGCATAGCTGAGTAGCTCGTTGATCCGTTCCATGCTGCGGTCGATCATGCGCCGATTGTACCTTTGCTGCCCTTCCATTCCCGGAAACCAATTGCCGTTTCGCTCCATCGAGCCGGCTCAAAGCGCTCCCAGGACGTCGCGAGGAGAGCGTGACCGGCCCTGCCGGCGACTTCGGGCAGCAGGCCGGGTACTCTAGGTCGGCTGGGGGACCTGGAGGGTGGGGGACCTGGGGTCGGGGGACCTGGGGTCGGAGCTTCGGGGACGCCACGGTAGTGCGCGCCAGCGCAAGAATTGACGAGCCGGAGAACGGAGGATCGGAATCCGCCGCTACGAGCTGCTGCGCGATACACTCCCTCTCACAGGAGGTGGCTCCATGAAGGTTGGGGTTCTCGGTTCCGGTGACGTGGCGAAGGCGCTCGCCGCGGGATTCTTCAAACATGGTCATCAGCCGATGCGCCGCCGGAGAATGGAGTCCTGAGATACTTCACGACTCTCGACGACTCGCTCATGGAGCGTCTACAGAAGGAGTTTCCGAACGCGCGCTTCGTGAAGTCGTTCAGCTGCGTCGGCAACGCGCTGATGGTCGATCCGAACGTCGAATGTGGACGTCCCACCATGTTCCTCTGCGGCAACGACGAAGGTGCAAAAGAGACGGTCGTGAAGATCCTCGACGAGTTCGGCTGGGACGCGGCCGACATGGGAAGCGTCGAAGCCGCCCGCGCGATCGAGCCGCTGGCGATCCTCTGGTGCATCCCCGGATTCCTCCGCAACGACTGGATGCACGCCTACAAGGTCGTGAAGCCGGCGTAGGGAACGCCGGCGTGCGGCCGGAAGCGCGATGCGCTTCGAGCGGTACATTTGGTGAGAGATGAACGAATCTCCAGCGCCCGCTGCCGCAGTTTTCAACTGGGGAATGGTCACACGGTCCCTGGCGCAGCCGTACCGCGTGCCGGCCTCGATGATTTTTCTTTTCGCCCTGGTTCCCTTGTATATTTTGATTCCGGAGCTCCTTCCTCCCAGGACGAAACACGTTCCCGAACTGGCACTCGATCGCGCACTGCCGCTGATCCCATCATGGGCAATCGTTTACGGAGCTCTGTACCTCTTCCTGATCCTGCTACCGGTCTTTGTCGTCCGTCAGCAAGAGCTCATCCAGCGGACGGTCCGTGCCTACCTCTTGATCTGGATTGCTTCCTACATCTTCTTCTTCGTCGTCTACCCGACCGCGGCCCCGCGGCCGGAGGTTGTGAGCGGCGAGGGATTCGCGGTGTGGGGCCTGCGTGCACTCTATTCAGCAGACCCACCGTACAACTGCTTTCCGTCTCTCCATGTCGCGCATTCGTTCGTATCAGCGCTCGCCTGTTCCCGCGTGCATCGCAGGCTTGGAATCATCGCGGTGATCTGCGCGACGCTCGTCGCCTTATCCACCGTGTTCACCAAGCAGCACTACGTGTTGGATGTGGTCGCGGGTCTCGTTCTGGCCCTCGTCGCGTATGTCATCTTTCTGCGCACTTACCGATCCGACCAGATTTCAGAGTTTGACCGGCAGGCCGCCCCTTCTCTCGCACTGTGCGTCAGTGTGATCGTCGCTGTCGGCCTCGCAATCTCCTGGCTGGCCTACCTATGGCTCGGGAAGACGCAGTTCACGTTCGGACCGTGAAAGGACTGCGGTTTCTTGAGGGTCGGAAGCGCGATTGGAATGACGCTGGGCGCGCGATCCGGTATCCTTGTCTTCTCATGGAGGCTCGCACGTGGAATTGACTCCGGGCGTCGTCATCATCCTGGTCGTTGTCGTGGTGGTGGTGAGTTTCGTTCTGATCCGCCGACGATCCGGCCATGAAGTGGCTCTGCCCATGGAGAGTCTCGCCACGCCCCTCAGAAGTAACTCGATGGCGGCGAAAGAGGGACGCGAGAACGTCCCGCTCGTGGGCTGGTTGCTCGAACGGGCGTCCGAACAGACAGGCATCAGAGTAGCCGATGACCCTCTCGCTCGCGCGCGCATCGAAGAGGCGGCCGTGGAAGCGATGGAAGACCTGCAAACCGGCGGTGCGGCCTCGATCTCCCTACCGTTCCTTACCGCCGACGCGAATGGACCAAGGCACTTCAGCGTCCAATTCAAACGCAACCCGGACTCGAGCTTCGAAGAGCAGCGCTGACCTGACGGGCTGTCACCGGAAAGGCGGGCCACATTCGCCACGCGATCGCTGCGATTGCTCACTCGACTCTTGGCCAGCGACTAGTTCCGGAACCCGGCCGCCCGAGTTCGTTCTCAACCCCGCGGCCGATGACTCCACGATTTCGTGAACATGATCCAGATCCCTTCACGGTTTGAAACAGAAATTCGCTACCCCATGTCATCGGGCGGGCCTTCGACGAACGGAGTATCTGGTCGTTCCCAGGCCGAAGATCCGGCGGAGGAGCAGCGGTTCGGGAGCCAGGCGATCGTAATAGAAGAGGAGGCGACCCGCGTTCGTTCGGAGGAGCGCAGGACGCAGCCGGTCCGGGCCGGAGCTGACGATCCAGGGGCCGGTGACGCTGCCTTTACGATCGACCGCGGCGGCGAGGAGTGCGGATGCGAAGGCTGCGTCATTCAACGGGTCGCTCCACGCGACGACGAATCGATCGCCGTCAGCGACGAGAGCGAGAGGATGCGGCGTGAAGGTTCTGTCGCCGACGATGAGAATTCTGTCCTCACCTTCAACGACCGCGCCGTCACGATTCACGCGGGCTGCTTCGATTCGAAGGTCCTCTCGGTTTTTCCACGCGAGGAGAAAGTGATGACCATTCCACGCAACGGCAGGTCGCAGCCGGTTCAGTCCATCCGAAAGAATGATCTCGTCGGATGACGCAGGCACGCCCCCTGGTGCGATGCCGACGCCGACGATGCGCGGAAGCGGGGGAGTTGGACAGGTGATCATGCAGACGCCGACGACCTCCTCTCCGTCCTGCCAGGCGAGGAACGCGCGGCCGTCGTCGCTTGCCGCGAGCGCAGGCCGCGTCTGACTGACCTTGCGAGAGGAGTCCGGCACGAAGTGCCCGTCGGGATCGAGGACGAGTCCGTCGGCCGTGATTCTCGTGTATCGGATTCTTTCGAGCGGCGAGTCTTGTCTCGGATCCAGCCACGGCTCCCGGTGAGACCATGCAACCAGATAGTTCTCGCCGGTCCACACGATCGCCGCGGGATTCTGCTGATCGGGGGCGCTGAAGCCGTCACCCACGATGCTGTCGGCAATCAGGAACGGTGCGGAGTGTCCCGGCTCGCCGCGAGGTCCCGTGAGAATTCCGAACACCTGTCGGCGGAAAGAGTCGTCTTCCTCCACCCAGATCACGAGGATGTTCGTTCCATCCGATGCGGCGCGGGGATGCTGCTGATTGTTGCTGGAAGGAGCGATTGGACGCACCGCGTGCACGACACGGCCATCGGGTCCGACTCTACCGAGGTATACCTGCGAGATGGTGGGGCCGGCCGTTTCATGCCATAGCAGCAGTGAAGCTTCGGGAGTTGTCACCGCCGACACGTGGGTCTGCTGCACAACGGGCGGTGGGGGAGTGGCATCCGGGATTGCCCGAAACTCAGGACCGGTCGGGATCTCTGTCTGCCCGAGGGCTGAAAAGGCAACGAGAAAAGAGAGGAAAAGGGAAAGGGCTCGGATCATTGAACGGGACTCTAGCACCAGTGGCGCGGTATATACAAATAATCAGGTGGATCGAGGACGGTCAGGGGATCCTCTGAAGCGTAGGGGCGGGTTTGAAACCCGCCCCTACAAGTGACTTCTGTCGGTTGAGAGCAGTCTGGACATCCAATCAATACAAAGAGTTATGGGATCCCATGCGAACTCGACTTCGGACTAAAGCTGCGACCCCCAAAGCCGACTAAAGCTGCGACCCCCAAAGCCCGACTAAAGCTGCGACCCCCAAAGCCCATAAGGCGGCAGAAACGCAGGTCGTGTTGAAGAAAACGACAGGGGACATGACCAGGCGGCGACAATTTCGAACGAGCCGCTAATTGGGCGTAGGTTCGGAATCGTCCGAGGGTGCCACATCCCGTGACGAGTGAATGAATGCGAGCACGCGTACGACTTCTGGAGCTACCTGGTAGATGAGGCGATGACTCGAAACGAACAGCTCGCGGACCGACTGATCGTTGATCTCAGGGACGACTCGGCCTCGATTCGCGAACCTCGACAACGACCGGGCGGCAGCGCGCGCCTCGCGCACGAGGGCTGCGGCATATCGAGGCGAATCCAGCGCGATGTATTCAGCGGCAGCTTCGAGATTTGAAAAGGCCGGATCGGTCCAGACTACTCGCCAAGCCACCTGGCCATCCGACGTTCCACCTCTTCCTGAGAGATGACCTCGTCTTTCTCCACAGCCTCGAGGCCCCGTTCAACCGCCTGCTGCACATAAATGTGGTACTGGATGTCTTCGAACGAAACGTCGTCCGGCAACTTCTCGAGCAGGCGTCGGAGCTCTTCTTTGGGAGTTCCCATATGTGGCATTGTACCTCGGCTCGGACCCACGTTCGTGCGGTTCACCGGCGCGAACCTCACGCGCGGGGTCAGAGACCTGCTGCCTGAGGGACGCGGATCGGAATCCGCCGCTACGAGGAAGTAGAGGGACATTCCGATGTCCCTCGTTCCAGGGAGTGAAGCGGTACGACATCTTGGGCATTCATCCCGTGGTCGTCGCCCCGGAACGTGCACGTTCGAGACGACCTGGAAAAACGGCGCGTGCGCGCGTCGTGACTATCACTGCCGCGTGGCCCATTGCGCTTCGAAGTTCGAGGAGACGTGCATACGACTGAATGATCCGCTGTTGTCTTTCGAGAAGCCGAGCATCAGGTCGAACCCGGGAACGTAGAACGCGCGAGGGCTCACGGGGAAGATCTGGCAACGCACTCCCCCGCGCAGCGCGTTGAGCGCGGTACCGCGACTCTCGATCGTCAGGACCTCGCCACTTCCGTACTTCCACTCGCCCGCGAGAGACGGACGCTCGTCCTCGGCAACGTCGTCGGTCGCCGGTTGTTCGAGGTCAGACTCGTCCCCATCGAGGATCGCGTTGATCGAGCGAACCAGCCCGTGCTGGACCCATGGCTCGATCGTGTTGTTTGAGACATACACGATCGATCGTCCCGCGCGGACATCGCGATAGACCTCGCTGTGAAAACCCTGCAGGTGTCCGGAGTACGAGAACGCACGGCCGGTGCTGTACCAGCTGCCCAGGGTGACTCCGGAAGGGTGACCGCCGACTCGCGCAGGGCGAAGGGATGCATCGCGCGCTTCCTTGCTCAGAGGAGACTCACCGAGAAACGCCGCGTTCCAGCGGTGAAGGTCGAGCGCGGAGATGTAGATGTTCGAGCCGCCATGAAACGCTTCATGATCGAAGACTTCATGGAGCTCGAGCGCCCCGTCTCTCCTCCGATATCCCACCGTTCGTGTGCCGGGGAACTCGGAGAGCCGTCCGGGGCGGAGGAACGCCGATGTGATGCCGAGCGGCTCGAAGAAGCGTTCCTCGAGCAGCGCTCCGAACGGCTTTCCGGCCGCACGCGAAGCGGCGAGTGCGGCGAGATCGAATCCCAGACTGTTGTACTCGAAGGCGGTGCCAGGCTGGAGAGTGAGGGGACGTTGCTGCGCGGCGATCACGCCGAGAAGCACCTCGGTCGTGCGCACCTGATCAGGAGGGAGGAGCGCGTCGAACTCGCCGTAGTCGACGAAAGGCAGCGCGCTGCTGTGTGAGAGCAGATGCCGCAGTGTGATCGCCGGATACGGCAACTCGGGCAACCACTGCTGCACGGGCGCGTCGAGGTCCAACGTGCCTTCGTGGTCTAGCTGGATCACGAGTGCCGACGTGAAGGTTTTCGCGAGCGATGCGGAATCGGATGGCGTATCGGGTGTGAACGGAACGCCAGCGGCCGCGTTCGCGAATCCGAATCCTTTTGCCCAGATGACGCCGGCCTCGTCGCCGACGACTACCGCGCCATCAAAGAGCCCGCGCTCGTGAAGTCCGCTCACGAGACGGTCGAGGCGGTCGGTAGTCGTCGTTGTGAAACGTGAACTCCTGCAGGAGAAGGATGCAGGGATCGCCAGCGCGAGAAGGCAGGCGAGAGCCGTACGCGAGAGTCGCACGGATGAATTGTAGAGGAGTAGAGGGACATTCCGATGTCCCTCGTTCCCGGGGAGTGAAGCTGTACGACATTTGGAGCATTCATCCCGGGTCGTCGCTCCAGAACGCGCAGGTCCGAGCCGACCCGAAGAACGGCGGATCGGAATCCGCCGCTACCTGGGGCTCCGATACAATCGGCGTACATGATCCAGGGCCGCTGGCTTTTCCGCGGGCTCATCGCGCTCGTCACATGCGTTGCGGCGTGGCTACGCCTCGATGATCTCGGCGGGCCGTCGCTGTGGCTCGACGAGATTCTCAACGTGGGGATCATTCGATCGCTCGAGAATCCCGGGATCGTCGGATGGGTCATCGGTTTCGAGCGCGAGAACGGGCCGCTCTACTACGCGTTTCACGCTCTGGCGATGAAGCTCCCGCTGGGGATCGAGACCGCGTTCCGGCTTCCCAGCGCGATCCTCGGAATCGCGGCGGTGCCGGCGATCGCGTACGCGGCATCGAGGGTGGGATCGAGCCGCTCGGCAGCACTGTTTGCGGCGGTCCTCCTCACGTTCTCTCCGCTGCACGTTTTCTATTCCCGCGAAGGCAGACCTTATGCGGCTCTCGTGCTCGCATCGATCGGTGTGCTGATCGCACTCACGGGACGTGCCGGACGGTTCCGGCCGCTGATGATCGCCTTGTCGCTATTCGCAGCGGCGTCGAGTGCCCTGACAGCCGCGCCGTTGATCCTTGCGACCGTGGTAATTCTCCTCATCGACTTCATGCACTCGCGCGAGGACCGGCGCTCGAGATCGATTGCGCTGGCAGGAGCCATCGCCGCTGCTCTCTATCTACTCTTCTACCTCCGCTTTCCACGTCCGGCGGGCACGCTCGGATTCGATGAGCGCTTCGCGTCTCTCGGCGCAATCATCCTCAACGCGTTCAGCGTGACATCGAGTGTGACCGCGACCCTCACTCCAGCGTCCATATGTGCTGCATTCCTCGCAGTGCTCGGTTTCGCTGCCAT
>JBGSYJ010000407.1:0-6323 GCA_041750915.1 Thermoanaerobaculia bacterium
AATTATTTACCTTGGCGTGAGGTCCCTCCCCCCGCCCGCCCACCCACGCTTGCTCGGGATGACAACTCGTTGATTTCTCTCCGCGATCATCTGTCCCGTCAATTACCCCCCCTTCCCATTGTCTCCCCCCTCCGATCGCTGTAATCTGTCCCGGTGATCAGCGACGAAGACTTCATCCAGACTTCCGTCGAGATCCTTCTCCAGCTCGGAATCGAAGATCTGACGCTCGAGCTTCTGACCGGAGGCGACGGTCTCGGAAGGATGATCATCCGTCCCCGCGTCCAGAAGCCCGGCCTCGCCTTTGCCGGGTACTACGAGTACATCAAGCCGGGACGTGTTCAGATCATCGGCGAATCGGAGACCAAGTACCTCCAGAGCCTTCCTGCGCGGCTCCGTGAGAAGCGGGTTCGTGACGTCGTCGGCCTCGATGTTTCCTGCTTCATCGTCACGAAAGGAATCGTTCCTCTCGAAGAGTTCCGTAAGGAGTGCGAGAAGAATTCCGTACCGCTCTTCACCACCACTGGCCTGTCGTCCACAACGATCAACCGGGTGACCTATTTTCTCGAGGAGACGATGGCCCCGCGCGCAACGCTGCATGCCGGGCTCCTGGACATCTACGGCATCGGTGTGCTCCTCATGGGAGACAGCGGGATCGGAAAGAGCGAATGTGCCCTCGATCTGATCTACCGTGGGCATCGCCTGATCGCCGACGACATGGTGATTGTCCGAAGACACCCCAACGATGTGCTCATCGGATACTCCTCTGAACTGCTCAGCCATCACATGGAGTTGCGCGGAATCGGAATCATCGACATCAAGGATCTCTTCGGAGTGGCATCAACCCGCGACGTCAAGCCGATCGACATGGTGGTCAAACTCGAAAAGTGGGTCGAAGGAACCGAGTATGACCGGCTCGGGATTACAGGCGAGCACTACGAATGTCTCGGCGTTCGAAAGCCGTATATCCGGCTTCCCGTCGTCGCGGCGCGGAACCTTGCCCTGCTCGTCGAGATCGCCGCACGGAATCATCTGATGAAACTTCAGGGATATCATTCGGCCGCTCAGTTCGCACGGAAGGTCGATGAAGAGATCGCGAGAACGTCGGCCGAGGAAGAGGAGAAAGGGCGCAGACTGAAGTCACTCCGTCGCGTGCCGGCTGCGGCAGAACCTCCGCAGACCTCGGCGCCCGGTTCTATGGGGACGGGCTCCGGCAAACGATGACTCATCAACCGGAATCACTCGTCATCCTGACCGGCCTCAGCGGGTCTGGAAAGAGCTACGTCAAGAGCACCCTCGAAGACCTCGGCTTCTACTGCACCGACAATCTTCCCGTCGAACTGATCGAGCCGTATCTCGCTGAGGTGACCAGGCGCGAGGACTCTGTGCGGGTAGGAATCGTCGTCGACGTTCGCACGGCGGAGTTCGCTGAAAAGTTCCCCGACTACTATCGGGAGCGGCTCAAGAAGCTCGTGCCGCACGCAATGCTCATTTTTCTCGAGGCGACCCCCGAGGTTTTGAGCCGGCGGTTTTCGGAGACACGTCGCCCGCATCCGTTCGGTCCTGATCTGCCTGTCCTCGATGCGATCGATGCCGAGAGGGCGGCTCTGACGGACGTGAAATCCACCGCGGACATGGTCCTGGATACGTCTCAATTCTCGGTCCACGAGCTCAAGGCGGAGATCATCCGGAGGTTCGAGCTTCCCGGCGGCCCCGACCATTCGATGCTGGTGACGATTCTGACCTTCGGATTCAAGTACAGCATGCCTTACAACCTCGATCTGATGTTCGACGTCCGGTTTCTGCCGAATCCCCACTTCATCGATGAGCTCAGACCAAAGACGGGGCTTGACCCGGAAGTAATCGAATATCTTCGTCAGCAGCCCGAGTACGAGCGTTTCGCCGGGAAACTGTCGGATTTCGTCGGATATCTGCTGCCCGAATATCAGAGAGAGATGAAGAGTTATCTAACAATTGGAATTGGGTGCACTGGAGGAAAACACCGCTCGGTCGCCATCGGTCGCCGGCTGGCTGACGACATCGAGGAGGCCGGATACGCGGTGGAGGTCATTCATCGGGATCGATGCCGGTGAGGGGAGGAAGTAGACAGGAGACAGTAGACAGGAGACAGTAGGCCCCCGCCCTCGTGCGGGTTCCTCATGCTGGCTACTGTGTACGGTCTCATCGTTCTTAAACGAGAAGGACTTTCATTCCGGGAGTGCGCTGCGTTCGAGCACGCGTTTCCGGAGCTACCAGCAGACAGAAGGGGCGGCGGCTACTGTCTACTGTCTACTGTGTACTGTCTCCTAGGAGGGACCATTGATCGGTGGACTCATTGTGACCCACGGACATCTTGCGCATGAGCTGCTCAAGGCAGCGCAGACGATCGAGGGAGAGCTTACGGGAATCGAGGCCGTGCCACTCGACTGGAGCGATACTGTCGAGCAGGCGCACGATAAGATTCGTGAAGCACTCGACCGGCTCGGAAACGAGAACGGCGTGATCATCTTCACCGACATGTTTGGTGGAACCCCGAGTAACATCAGCCTGTCCTTCCTCGAGAAAGACCGGATCGAGGTCATCACGGGAGTCAATTTGCCGATGGTCGTCAAGTTCGGCTCGCTGCATATGGAATGCAGCGACGTTTCGGCGATGGCCCACATCATTCGCGAGAAGGGCTCGAAATCGATCAGGGTCGCTTCCGATCTTCTGTCGAACGAGCGGAACGGAGGCTCGTCAAGTTGATCAGCAAGGAACTCGAGATCATCAACAGACTGGGACTTCATGCCAGGGCTGCGGCAAAGCTCGTTCAAACATCTGCCCGCTACTCATCCGAGATCAAGCTGAAGAAGGGTGACGAAGAGGCGGACGGGAAGAGTATTCTTGGCGTGCTTCTACTCGCGGCCGGCAAGGGAACCCTAATTACCGTTACCGCGGCGGGTGCGGACGAACAGGAAGCCGTCGAGTCGATCGAGAAACTCATCTCCGGCAAGTTCGACGAATCGGACTGAGATCCGCATGCCAGAGTCACGACAGAGCCCTTTGAGAGATGTCCGAAGCAGGATCCGGACTTACAAGGGCATTGCCGTGTCACCCGGAATTGCGATCGGTCGCGCTCTCATCATCGAGAACACGATCAGCTCCGTCTACCGAATCCCCATCAAGCCGGATGAGGTCGAGCGCGAAGTTCAGCGCTTCCTTCAGGCCGTCGAGAAGACCCGTCAGGATCTGCTCTCCCTGAAAGAAACGGTCAGCCGTTCGATGGGGGAGGAGTACGCGTCGATCTTCGAGGCGCACGCAATGATCCTCGGTGACCCCTCATTCTCGGACAACGTCATTCAGAAGATCGAGCTGGAAGCCGTCAACGCGGAATGGGCGGTTTCGGAGGTGGAGGAAGAGCTCGAGGCGCGTTTCGAGAGCTTCGAGAACGAATACCTCCGGGAGCGGGGTGACGACATCAAGGATGTCGCCCAAAGTCTCCTGAAGAATCTGCAGGGCATCTCCCATCACGATCTGTCCGAGATCGACCATGACGTCATCATTCTCGCCGACGACATCACTCCGGCCGACGCCGTTCGGTTCGATCAGAAGCCGATCGTCGGATTTGCTACGGTGACCGGAGGCCGCACCTCGCACACTTCGATCATCGCCAAATCGCTCTTCATGCCGGCCGTCATCGGAGTTCCTCGTCTGAATGAGCTGGTCGACAACGAAGAGCTCGTGATCATCGACGGGTACGAAGGGACGATCATCGTCAATCCGACCCCGGCGCTCATTCAGGAGTACCGGAGCAAGGTCTCGCGCCACGAAGAGTACGAAAAGAAACTGCTCGAGAACCGCGATCTCGAGGCGATCACAAAAGATGGGCGGCGCATCGTTCTGCAGGCCAATATCGAGCTCGTGGGCGAGCTGAGCGACGCCAGCCGCTTCGGAGCGGAGGGCATCGGTCTGTACCGCTCCGAGTTCCTGTTCATCTCCAAAAGCCCCGTGCTGCCGACGGAGGATGAACATTTCGAAGTCTACCGGCAGCTGGCCGAGGCGATGGCTCCGAATCCCGCCGTGATCCGCACGTTCGACCTTGGTGGAAAGAAGCTGGCCCGCGAAGTCATGGGAAGCAAGGAGGACAACCCGGTTCTCGGACTGCGCGGCCTCCGGCTCTGTATGAAACATCGCGACATGTTCCGCACGCAGCTCCGCGGATTGCTGCGCGCGTCCGTTTATGGAGACCTTCGCGTAATGTTTCCCCTGGTGTCCGGCATCCAGGAGCTCCGGCAGGTCAAGGCGCTCCTGCGAGAGATCGAAGCGGAGCTCGACGCTGAGAACATCCCCTTCAACAGACAGCTTCAGGTCGGAATCATGATCGAGGTCCCGTCGGCCGCGATGATCGCTGATCTGCTCGCGACCGAGTCAGACTTCTTCGCCATCGGAACGAACGATTTGATCCAGTACTCTCTCGCGATCGACCGGTCGAACGAGAATGTCAGCTACCTCTACGAACCGTTCCACCCGGCGCTCCTGCGACTGATCAAGTTCGTCATTCAATCGGGGAAAAAGGCCGGAATCCCCGTGTCGATGTGCGGTGAGATGGCGTCGGACCCCCTGTACGCCGTCGCCCTGGTGGGCCTGGGGCTGGAGATCTTCTCGATGAATCCCTCAGCGATCCCGGTGATCAAAAACGTCGTTCGGTCGCTCCGATACAAGGAGTGCAGAAGGATCGCCGACATCGCCCTGCAGAAGAAGACAGCCCAGGAGATCGAGGAATTCGTCATCGAAAGTGTCGCGATGAGATTCCCCGAGGGCCTTGTCTCGAAGACCTGAGCCCCCAATCTGCGACAATGGTCGCTGCGCTGAGAGGTTGTGAGCGAACTGGAAAGAGTGTCATCCCTCGCTCAGCGCTCGGGATGACACAATTCGATTGGAACCACACAGAAATGTACAGCGGAGACCCATTGTTCAGAAAATGATGGTCTTTTCCTGTACTTTGGATTCGGAAATTGGAACAAGGCTCACGGGAGGTACCATGGCACGAACATTCCTGACAGCTCTGATTCTCGTCGTTCCGGCTCTTGTCCTCGGGGCCGAAGAGAAGCCGGCCTCGAAACAGTCCGAAGCGAAGAAGTCCGAGGCTGCCGCCACGGCCGAAGAGACTGACGAGATTTCCGAGAACGATTCGCCCCTGGTCCGCGCAGCGAAGCAGTCACGTGCAAAGAAGAACAGCAAGAGTGTCGTCATCACCGACGCTGACGTGAAGAAGTCGAAGGGAAAGCTGAGCTTGATCAGCTCGCGCGAGCTACCGAAGGTGGAACCGGAGCCCGAGGTATCGGAGCAGCCTCCAGCCGAAGTTGCCAGAGCCTCAGCGCTGAAAGCCAGGGACGAGGCGCGCACCCGATTCGAACGAGCGCAGAAAGAAGTCGAGACGCTGGAGCGTGACCTTCTCACTGCGGAAGAGAACTACTACAACGAAGACGACGCATCCATACGGGATCAGGTGATCGAAGCCCGATTCGACCGTGCGAAGAAGCAACTCGACGCTGCCCGAGAGGAACTTGCGAGCGCCCGAGAGGCACTCCAGAAGCTGGAATAGACCATTGTCATCGTCCACCGAACAGACCTTCTTCATCGAGACATGGGGTTGTCAGATGAACGACCTCGACACGCAGAGGATCTCCGGACAGCTGAAACTGCGCGGCTACCGGCGTGTCGAGAGCGAAGATGACGCTGATCTGGTCCTTCTCAATACCTGCAGCATCCGCGACAAGTCCGAGCACAAAGTCTTCACCCGGCTGGGTCAGCTGAAACATCTCAAGTTGCGCGGTGCGCGCATCGGGGTCAGCGGCTGCGTTGCCCAGCAGGAAGGCGAGGCTCTCATGGAGAGGGTTCCGTTCGTCGATTTCGTCATGGGACCAGGAAACGTCGGCTACCTCGACGAAGTGCTGAGCGGGAATCGACGGGTTGCGATCGATTTTCCGGAGCACCGCGAGTACGACTACCTCACCATCGACAGGCCGTCGCCAACCAGAGCGCAGGTGACAATCATCGAAGGCTGCAACAAGAACTGCACGTTCTGCATCGTGCCGACGACGCGCGGCAGAGAGATCTCACGTCCGATGAGAGCGATTCTCGAAGAAGTGCGCCATGCTGTTGATGGTGGCCGCGTGGAGATCGAGTTGCTTGGACAGACGGTGAACGCCTATCGATGCCCTGAGTCCGGAGTGCTCTTCGGCGGGCTGCTCGATGCCGTCGCTGCGACATCAGGCGTGAAGCGGCTGCGGTTCATGACCTCTCATCCTGCGGAAGTGAATCGCGAGATGATCGAGGTGATGCGT
>JBGSYJ010000408.1:0-7263 GCA_041750915.1 Thermoanaerobaculia bacterium
TCGTTGATCCCGTATGCCTCCCTCAGATATGTCAAACGGATACAGAAAAATTCTCGATCGTGCTGATGCGTACTTCGACCAGGTACTCGCCACTCAGCCCTCCGCCCTCGCCTGCCGCCTCGGCTGCTCGCTCTGCTGCCACGGTCTATTCGAGATCGGCGCAGCAGACGTTGTGATCATCGCCGAGGGCCTGGATCGACTCCCCGACGACCAGAGGGCTGCGATCGTCGGGCGGGCGGCTGAGATCTTCGAAGATTCCGATCATCCCGCCCTTCGAGAGGCATCGCCGGGCGATAAAGAAGCATTCTTTGATCGGACTTCCGCAACTCCCTGTCCGGCGCTCGACGAATCGGGAGCCTGCATGATCTACGATTCCCGGCCACTGGTCTGCCGTACTTTTGGGCTGCCGATCCGAAACGGGGCGGAGTACATGGGACAGGAGTGCGAGCTCAACTTCACCGAGGCCTCGCCGGCGGACAGGGAGAATGCCGCGTGGGACCTTCAGTGGGAGGACGAGCTCGGACCCGAGGATGAATACACAGTTCCCGAGGCAATCCTTCTCGCCGAGCGGCTCAGAGGATAAGATCCGAACTCTTCCTGGAGGTTTCGTTTCCAGGCTTGTCAGCATCCAAGGAATACCGTGTCTACACAACTCAGACTCCTCGCTGTGATATTGACCGCGCTCTGCGTGGGCGGATGCGGTGAGTCTCCGCGGGAGAAGAAAGCCGCACTCGAGAGCGCTCTGGCAGAGGTCGAGGGGGAGCAGACGACGGGAACGGGCCAACCCGCAGAAGTCGCGGCAACACCAACCCGCCTCATCACGGTCTCTCCAGCTGCTCCATCGCCAGAGATTGCCTCCTGGACTGACGGGATCAGTCGCAGAATCGAGCGAACCTACACCAAGAGTCGCCAGGCGATCGGTCCTGAGCTGCTTCGCATGCGAAATGATCCGCGCGCGAAGGGCGAGATGCTGCTCCTCCAGACGCGGTGGTGCGACGAGGGAGATCTCGACGCATGTCTTCAGGCCGCCCGCGTGCTGCTCCATAACGAGTGCCTGTTCGACCGTGCTCGGGAGCTTTATGAGAAGGCAGCGGTTCTCGCAGCGCAGCTTCCAGCTTCGGCGCTCGAGAGAAACGTCAACGGCCGTCCGATCCGTGACGAGATTCGGCAAGGTCTGCAGCTGAGCGCCCGTGAGAACCGGGACGACCCACAGGTGCAAAGCATCGAAGCGCGCTGCGGGGCTGCTGCGGAGAGAGACCGCCCGCTGTGGGACGAGCTGTTCGCGCGGGAGAGCGTCGATTCCGGAGTCAGTCCGACCACTCCGGAGGAACGACTCGTTTTGTCGGCGATGAGAAAGAAAATGTTGCTGGAAGCCCGGGAAGAGGTCGCGGCGATCCAACAGCTGGACCGGGCCACTGCGCAGACGCTCGCAGATCGGCTCGCTCGGGCCGCCGGCGCGATGTGCGGCCAGGGTGATGTGGCGGCGTGCGGGGCAGCTGCGGCCTTCTACGGGGAGCAGTGCCGTCTCGATGAGATGGCATCGGCCTATCGCAGCTTTCGAACCCATCGGTCGACCGCTGATCCATCGATCCGTGGAGAGCTCACGCTCCTGGTCGCAGACATGATCGGGCCCGCGGAGACGTATGTCGAAGGCGGCCCCGCGGATCAAGAGCGCGTCAGGAAGACGCTTTGTGGGGCGCGCTGACTCGACCATCGTTGTGGCGAGCAATGGCCCAGTGTCATCCTGAGCGAAGCGAAGGATCATCTTGCGACGCTCGATCCCCGCGAGAAGATCCTTCGCTTCGCTCAGGATGACACCTTCACCGCTCTACTTCTCCGAACTGCAGGAGTCGCCTGATTTACCATTCTTCCCGACGCCCGCTCTCCAATATTTCGAGCGGTTGACCGGGCGTCTAATCGTGAGGACCGAGACTCGGGTCACTTTTCAAATAGACAACGGATCGCGATTCCAGAGTTAACTGACGTACCATTCTGGTTCATGTCCGTTCCGGATTTCCAAACCCTCATGCTCCCGCTCCTGCGCTTTGCCGGGGATGGGCGAGAGCATTCCGTTGCGGAAGCCCGCGCGGCTATCGCGTCTGACCTCAAGGTGACGTCGGACGACCTCGCACTGATGCTCCCGAGCGGTCGTGCGCCGTTGTTCGCAAATAGGCTTGCATGGGCAAAGCAATACCTTTTGGCCGCGGGTCTGATCGACACCTCGAAAAGAGCGCATTTCGTCATAACCTCGGATGGCACGGAGCTCCTGCGGAATCCACCAGCGCGGATCGACATCAAGTTCCTGGGGCGTTATCCCGCTTTCGCAAGGTTCCGCACGAGAACGGTCAAGGCCTCCATCGGCGTGGTCACTATTCCCGAGGAAGAGGACGTCGCCGCAACCGATTCCGAAATTGCGGCTGCTCCCACCATTCACACCGAAATTCAGGCGGCACTGCTTAGACTCGGCGCAAAAATGGGCTATGACGTCTGGGTCGCACGCAACGACAGATCTCGAACGTTTGACGATAAACAGTTTGCGGTGTTTCCGCGAATACTGTCCACGTTGCCAGTTCAGTTCGACGAGGCGACAAAGCGAACTATCGAGCTTATCGACGTCCTCTGGCTGAAGGGCAAGGCGATCGTCGCCGCCTTCGAGGTTGAGAGTACGACTTCCATATACTCAGGCCTTCTCCGTATGTCGGATCTTGTCTCAATGCAGCCGAACATTAATCTTCCGCTCTATCTCGTTGCGCCTGACGAGCGCCGGGAGAAGGTCTTTGCCGAAGTGAATCGCCCAACGTTTGCCGCCCTGCAACCTCCGCTCGCCGAACTGTGCCGCTACATCGGTTTTTCGACTCTACGAGAAGAGATTAAGAAGGTGGAACACGTTCTTCAGTATCTAAAGCCCGAGTTTCTCGAAGAACTCTCGGAAAGCTGCGAGCTTGGTGGCGAGTAAGGGTCGGCGGACTAACCACCGTCAGTTCCCGTCATCGGCTATCTGCCGGCATTCTTCATAGGCTCGCTCGAACGAAAGCGGAGAGCCTTGTGATGATCACTGGCGAAAGCGTTTCCTCAGCTCCCCCTTCGCACACTGATTGTCGACACCGTCTCCGGCGTCGAGTTGCTTTACGGCGGTTCGGGCTTCACCAAGCAATTCGATCTCGCTCAGAAGGCCCTCGTAACCACCGACATCCAGCACGACTACCGCCGGCTTGCCCCGCTGAGTGAGCACGAGCGGCCGGCCGCCGTCTCTTACCTGCTCGATCAACTCGGCCGCATTCGCGCGGAATTCGGAAACGGGTTTTACGTCCGTCTCGAGATTAATGCGGGCTCTGCTCATAGTACGTTCTAGTGTACTTCAGAACGTACAATTCTAATTGCTTACTGGAAGTTCCGGGACTGCGAGAAGTCGAATCTCGACCTGGCGACTGATTCCTGCGCGCATGACGCGTCCACCCTTCACTCCGAAATCGAAACGGTCGACCTCGAATCGCGTTGAGAACGCCGGCGCGCCCTGCGGCGTACGCGACGGAACGACCACGATCCTGATCGGCTTCGCGATTCCGCGGATCGTCAGACTTCCATCGACATCCAACGACCCGTCGCCACGCGCGCGAACACGACTGCTCATGAACCCAATCTCGGGGTGACTGGACGCCAGAAAATAGTCGCCTCCCTGCAGAGTCGCATCCCGATCCGGTTCGCCCGTCTGCACCGACTCGACGCGCGCACTCCACCGGACGGCGCTGCGCTCGGGATGCTCGGCGTCGTAGCGAATCCAACCGCCGAAGTCGGTGAACCGTCCCTCCACGCGGATTCCCGGAACTTTCGTGACGGCGAACTCGACCTGGCTTCTGGTTCGATCCAATTGCCATACGCCGGAAGCCGGTGGCTTTGCAGGAAGCTCCGGCGCATCCATGACAACTCCGAGTGCCACGACAACCAGCAGTGTGATGATAGTTCGTTCGCGCATCAGTTCCTCCGAGGTGAAGGACGCGCGAACACCGGATGTGTGAACTGTGTTCGGTTAGAAAATCGGGCGCAGGGCGTCGCGTCAGTGCGCTTCCAATCCTTCGGCGACGGGAGTCGCAGAACACCCATCCATCGCCTCACCCCTGAGGGGCCACACCTCTTCAGTGCCGCATGAGTGCGTTGATCGTTCTCAGCAACGTATCGTAATCGTACGGTTTGAGCAGATGACTCACGGGCGCATCGCCGAACTGCACGGCGCGCGACTGCTCGCCGTGTCCCGTGGAGAAAATCGTGGGAAGTGCCGGAAACAAAACTCTCAGCTGACCATACAGTTCAAATCCATTCACGTCCGGAAGTCCGACATCGAGGATGAGGATCTCTGGATTGAACCGGGCGATTGCCGAAGCCGCCTCGGCACCCGTTCTCACCCAGACTACCTCGACCTCGTCAGCCTCGAACAGGGCGACGATTCCTTCGCCTACGGCATGATCGTCTTCGACGAGGACGACCCGGCTCACTGACGGACCAGTCGTCTGATCAACCTCGGGTTCCTGCGCCTGCGGCGAGAGGGTGCAGGGAAGGAGCAGGTGAAATCGCGTGCCTGCGCCGGGCGTGCTCTCCACGGTGATCTCTCCGCCGTGGCGTTCGATGACCTGATGGCTGATCGCCAGCCCCAATCCATTCCCGCTCTTCTTCGTTGTGAAGAGCGGTTCGAAGATGTGGCTGACGATTTCCTCAGTCATACCGGTTCCTGTGTCGGCGATCGTCAGGCGAACGAACTCGCCGGAGCCCGCCGACGCCGCGGTGGAGGGAACCTCTGTCGCGGCGCAGCTGGCGGCGTGGATCGTCAGGCGTCCACCAGCTTCCATGGCATCACGCGCGTTGAGAGCGAGATTCGTCACGACCTGCTGCAACTGTATCGCGTCGGCGAGAATGTATAGGTCCTCCCCGGAGAGCTCCACGTCGAGCTCGATTCCGCTACCCAGAATCGAGCGCAGCTCCGGAATCATGTCCGTCAGCCATTCCTGAACGTTGAAACTCTGCCGGACCGGTTCGGCTCCCCGCGTGAAGTCGAGAATCTCCTGCGTGACACGTCTTCCCCTGTCGACACTGCGGATGATGTGGGAGGTCGCCACTTCCAATTGCCGGTCGCCCTCTGCTCGCCTTCGGACGAGCTCGGCGAACGGGAGAATGCCCATCAGCACGTTGTTGATCTCGTGTGCGATGTTGGCCGCAAGCCGGCCGAGACTGTTGATCCGCTTCGCGCTCTCGAGTTGCTTCTCACTCTCGCGAAGGGTCCGCTCGGAAACATGCCTCTCCACAGCCATCGCCACGATTCGCGAACTGAACTCGACGACTGCGAGCTCGTGACTCCCAGGCGAGCGTTCGGCGGTGTAATAGAGAACCATCACCCCCACGACATCGCCGGCATGAGTGGAAATCGGACTTGCCCAGCAGGATCGAAGGCCGTTCGTGAGCGCCTCGTCCCGGATGCTCCTGGCTCGCTCATCGTCGTCGATGCTCGTGATGATGATCGTGTCCCGTTCAGCGACGGCCAGTGTGGCTGGCGTATGGCTGTCACCAAGGTCCACGGTTCCGGTTCGTTCGACAAACCGCCGCGGAAGGTTCGGTGCGGCAGCGTACTCGAGCTTCAGCCGGTCCGGCGTGATGAGCAGGATTGAACAGAGCATGCCCGGCACCTGCTCCTCTGCAAACAGCGCGACTGACTCGAGGATGGAGTCGAACGAGGTTTCAGGCCTCGCGAAACACTCGAGAATCTGGCGTTCCCCTGCGATGAGTTTCTCGGCCATCGTTCGCTTCGTGATGTTCTCGAACGCGACACCGACGCATCGGTCCGGCAGCGGAAATGCCTTGACCGAGAATACTGCGGGTGCGATGCGAAAATCCATGTAACTGAGATTTTCGAGCTCGACCGATTCCTGCGTCTCCACCACGCGGCGGAATGCCTCCGGAAAGCCTTTCTCCCGAAGATTCGGAAAGTTCTCGTCGATCAAGCCTCCAAGCATCTGATCGGAGGGAATGCCCAGAATTGACGATACCGCCGGGTTGACTGACACGACGCGGAGAGAGCGATCGTCCCCCGCTTCCTCGAGCCGGTAAACGATCACGCCAACCTGCATTTGCTCGACGACGTTGTGCACCGCTTCGACGGAATGCGTACGCTCGAGCAACGCTCCGATCTGACGTCCGATGTTTTCCATCATCACGAGCAGCCGCTCATCGGGCGGGCGGAGCTCATTCGTGAAAAACTCGAGCACGCCCACGGTCCGGTCTTTCGAATCGAGGACCGGGAAGGCGAACGCCGTGTGCAAGCCCAGCTCTGAAGCCGCGGCCGCGCGGGGGAAGTTTGCTTCGGCCTGAGTGTCCACGATCCACAAAGCGGTCCCGGTCTCCCAGACTCGGCCGGGCAAGCCCTCACCGCGCGCGAACTGCATACTCAGTGTCTGAGTTTCGAAAGCGCTCCTCCGGGCGAGGTGTGCGTTCCAGAACTGCGTGCAACTTAGGGCTGCGGCTCGGGGGTCGTGCATCCACATCACCCCGAGGTCCCATTCCATCGAGTTGCAGATCGTCTCGATGACGCGCGTGGCCGCCTCCATCAGGCTGCTCGACTCCGCAACGAGCCGCGTGATGGCGTGCTGAGTCCGTTCGCGCCGCTCGCTTCGTTTCTGCTCAGAAAGATCGCGGATGATGCCGCTGAACACGAGTCCGGCGCCGGAACTCCAGCTGCTCAACGAAAGCTCGATCGGAAACTCGGTCCGATCCTTCCTTTCGGCAGCCAGCTCGAGTTTGTGTCCGATCAGGCGTGGAGCCCCGCCATCCCGGATCCGCGCAACCCCGCGCAGATGGTCCTCGTGATAGCGCGCGGGAATCAGGACGGTCAGATCCCGATCCCTCAGTTCGCCCGGTAAGTAGCCGAACATACGCTCCGCTACAGAGTTCACGTAGAAAATTCTGCCGTCACAGTCAGCTAGGACAACGCCGTCGAGCATCGAGCCCGCGAAGGCGTCGAAATCAAACTCCGAGGAGCGGTTCATCAGGGACAGAAACCCCTGATCATCATACTCCGTTCGCAAAGTGCCCTGTCGATTGCGAGCGCAACGGAGACGCCAGGGGTTCGCTCAGAAGATCGGTCGCAGGGCGTCGCGCCAGTTGCGCTTCCAATCCTTCGGTGATGGAAGCGGCAGGCGGTTCATCCATCGCCAGACACCGCGGTCACTCCACTTGATCGCTTCGCGCAACTCCTCATCAGTCAGTACCGGTGCCAGCTCG
>JBGSYJ010000409.1:0-5164 GCA_041750915.1 Thermoanaerobaculia bacterium
GAGGGATCTGGGCGGCGGCCTACGTCTTACAAGGCCCCCCTCCCAGATCCCTCGCTCGACGCTCGGGATGACACTCCGCATTCATTTGTCAAAAGCTATAGCGCGCGGATTCTCCGGCACGCCTCTTCGAGCACATCGAAATCTTTCGCAAAGCAGAAGCGAAGCATCGATGCGCCTCGGTCCGATGCATGGAACGCGGAGCCGGGAACCGATGCGACTCCGGTTCGTTCAAGAAGCCCCATGGCCGCTTCCTTGTCATTCCTGAACCCGGTTCCGTCGATTCCGGCGAGCATGTAATACGCGCCTTGCGGAACCCAGGGCGTCATCCCGACGTCACTGACCGCAGCGGCGAGCATATCGCGCTTCTTCTCGTAGCTCTCGCGCAGCTCGCGGTAATACTCCTCGCCGATGTCGAGGCCGCGCGCCACGCCCCACTGCAGAGGTGTGGGGGCACAGACGTAGAACAAATCGTTCAGCAGCCCGATCTTCGAGGCGATCTCTTCGGGGGCCGCAACGTAACCGATGCGCCAGCCTGTAATCGAGAACGTTTTCGAGAAGCCGGAGATCGTGATCGTCAGATCACGGCACGAATCGAGCGACGCCATGGAGACGTGACGCCTGCCGTCGTACACGATGTACTCGTAGATCTCGTCAGTCAGCGCCCACGCACCGAACTCGCGGCAGAGCTCACCGATCTTTTCAAGCTCCTCGCGAGTGAACACTTTTCCTGACGGATTCGAGGGAGTACAGACGACGATCGCACGGGTCCGTGGTGAAAAGGCGCGGCGCAGCTCGTCGAAGTCGATCGACCAGTCGGGTGCCTGGAGAGCAACAAACTTCGGGATGACTCCGAGGATCTTCAGGGTATTGACGTGGTAGCCGTAGTAGGGCTCGAAGACGATGACTTCATCACCGGGATTGAGCGTAGCCATGGCGGCCGTGGCGAATCCACCGGTCGAGCCGACGGTGACGATGATCCCGGTTTCCGGATCGACGCTCATCGAGTTGAAGGACTCGAGTTTCTTTGCGATCTTCTGCCGAAGGATATCGATCCCTTCGAGCCGCGAGTACGTCGCCTTGTGGGATTCGATCGCCTCGATGGTGCCCTCGCGGATCTCGGGCGGCGTTGGAAGGTCGCAGATCCCCTGTCCGAGGTTGATCCCACCGACGCGGGCGCACTCGATCGACATGCGCCGGATATCGGATTGCACGAGCCCGGAGAGCCGGTCGCTGATCTGGAGTGGCGCGATGGTAGCTTTCATGCCCGGGAAGTTTAGTGGAGGAACGGCGGGAAGAGTAGGGCGAGTTGTCGGTTCGCGAGGCCAGATTGAGTTGGCAGGCCCTTGTGGCGAGTATTAAACCAAGTGTCATCCCGAGCTTGGGCGTGCGGACGGGAGGGGCGAGGGACCTCACGCGATGGTACATAGTTGCCTCGAGGAAAGGTCCGCACTCCACCCTATCCCAGTGACGAATCCACTATGTACTATCGCCGGAGGTCCCTCGCCCCTCCCGCCCGCACGACCAAGCTCGGGATGACAAGCCCTGAAGACCTCCGCGAGGTCTTACTTCTCCTTGACGACCCGATACCCCCCATCCCCATCCGGCAGCAACCGCGCCCTTCCGAGCTTCTTCGCCTGCGCCGATGCCTTTCGCGCCACTTCGAGATCGATCTTCTTGCCGAGCTCGCGCTTCTCCGCCGCGTATTTGAAGAGGATGCCGGGGTCGGCGAGCAGCACGGGATTCATGAAGACGGCGTCACCCGAGCGGTTGTCAACCACGGAGACATACGGAAAGACGACCGCCTCGAGGGACGGATCGTCGAGGAAGAACTCGACCGTGCCGCGATCGACCTCAACGGGGAGCCGCTCCTGCAGGTGTCCGTAAAAGGGCACCGTAAACGGGAGTCTGTCGGCCACGAGGTCGCCCTCCGAGTTGTAGACCGTCACATAGAGAACTGCCGTTGAATTGCCGAGATTCGCTGCGCCGATGTTCGCCCGGAAGCCGGAGTCAGCGCCATTTCGAACGCCGTGCGCGATCGAGCTGATCTCGTCGAACTCGAAGTCGAGAAGCCCCGCCCATACGCCGGGAACGTACTGACCGTACGTGCCGCTCGAGGAGTTGTTGAAGGTCTTTGTGTTCAGGAGGAATGCTCGGGACAGTACGTCATTCGGAACACCGGGATTGTCTTCCGGGAACGTGGCCACGAGCAGTGAGCCAGTACCGTTCGTTTCGAACAGCTCGGGCAGGACCGAGGAGACCCACCCATTCGAATTGGCTTCGATGTCGACGATGATCTCGGTGCTGAGCCCAGTGAGCGTCGGCAGGTAGATCATGCGCACTGCGAGCGGATAAGCCTGCGGATTGAAGAGATTCAGTTCGGTGGACCAGACTGTGCCGCGGTCACCGGAAACGCTGGCGACCACAGGAATGACGTAGGTGTCATTCACCTGTGCGAGCGTGGGGACTGCTGTGAGACAGACTGCGAGTGCTGCGAGAACGACAATGTACCTGGACCTGCTCATGTGTGAAGCCTTTCCGGGTACCGGCGTTCTTGGGAACGAAGCGGACTGAGCCCGCATTCCCGAAAGAGTGAAGGATCGGTTGCGGGATGTCAGACCCAGCGAATAGGTAACTATGTACTATCGCCGGAGATCCCTCGCCCCTCCCACCCGCACGGCCAGGCTCGGGCTGACAAGCCCATCAGATCCCGCCGAGCTTCATCCTTCATCCTTCATCCTTCATCCTTCATCCTTCATCCTTCATCCCTCATCCTTCATCCTTCATCCTTGATTTGCCTGTATTCTGTTATTGCGACGATGCGAATCGATTACGTAGCCCGCACGATCGTCTGTTCGGTAGGCGACCTGGTACACGAGTCGACCTACCGACGCATCGGGGTCGAGCGGGGAGACGGTTTCCGGCGGATGTGGCTCGGGCAGGAGATCCATACGAAGCGCGCGGAAGAGCGCGCGGGAGCGGATCCCTGCTACAGGCCGGAGGTCTCCGTCTCGCACACGACGCACGTGAACGGCTGGGACGTGACCGTCGCGGGCCGCATGGACGGCCTTTCGATCGACCGGGAGAACCGGCGGATCGTGATCGAAGAGGTCAAGTCGATTCACTTCGACCTCGAGCTTGCGGCACTCTACAGGTCGGAGAAACTTCAGCGATATCTCTACCAGCTGATGCTTTACGCCTGGTTTCTTGCCCAGGATGAGCAATACGACGAGTTTGAGCTCCTCCCGCAGCTCGTTCTGATCGATCTCGTCTCCGGCGCGGCGCGGGTCGTCGATGCGCCGTTCGAGGCGGAGGATGCGGGCTCGGCGTTCGGTGCGTCCGTCGAGCGTCTCGTTGAGAAGATCGAGACGGATGCGCTGATGCGATCGGCCCGGCGAAGTGCCGCCGAATTGCTCGAGTTCCCGTTCCCGGTGATGCGACCATTTCAGAAGGAAATGATCGATGCCGTTGCGCGGACGGTGCGACAGCGCGACGCGCTTCTCGTCTCAGCACCGACCGGCATCGGCAAGACGATCGCCGCCATCTATCCGGCGCTGCGCGAGAGCCTCAGGGCTGGAAAGAAACTCTTCTTCCTCACGCCGAAGAACCTCCAGCAGGAGACCGCCGTAGCAGCGCTGCAACTGCTCAACGACGATTCGTTTCGCGTCCTGCGCATAAGGGCAAAGCAGAAAATGTGCGCCCACACGCAGATGATCTGTCACGAGGACTTCTGTCCCTACGCCGCGAGCTACTCGGACAAGATGCTGCGGAGCGGCCTTCTCGATCGCGTGACCACCGGAATGAGCTACTTCGATCCCGATGTGGTTTTCGAGATGGCGAAGTCGCACGAAGTCTGTCCGTTCGAGGTCTCGCTCGAGCTGATCGAGCAGGCGGACGTCATCATCTGCGACTACAACTACATCTTCGATCCGTATGTCGGCCTCAAGACGTATTCGCAGGAGAGCGACTACAGCGACTGCGTGCTGATCATCGACGAGGCGCACAATCTGGTCGATCGGGGCCGCGGCTACTACTCGCCCGAGCTCACCGACAAACTTCTCGACCAGGTACGCATGCACCTTCTCGGGCGCAGCTGCGACATTGAAGGATGGGAAGAGCTCCTCGACGAGCTTCGTGAGCATTTCGGCGAGATGGGGCGAGCGCTGGATCCTTCTGTATTGTCCGGCGGGGACTTCTCTTCGTCGCGCTCGTTCGCATCGCAGGCGCTCTGCGAACCCGATCGCCGGCTGTTCCTTCGCCAGCGGAGCGACTGGGAACGGCTCGTTCTCCAGTACATCACATGGAAGATCGAGAATCGAATCGCCGAGGAAGAAGATCCGCTCATCGACTTCTACTTCAAGCTGATGAAGTTCACCAACCTTCTTGACGAACGCGGCGAAGAATTCGCAACGATCGTCGAGCGCGGCAACGACGGTCTCAAACTCAAGATCTTCTGCAAGGATCCCTCGAAATTCCTCGGCGCAGTCATCGACTCGGCGTACGCGACGATCGCAATCTCGGCCACGCTCGAGCCGTTCGAGTTTTACAGAAAGACACTGGGATTCCCCGCAGATCGCGTCAGTGAGATCTCACTACCTTCTCCATTTCCTCGCGAGAACCGGAAGATCGTCGTGATACCGGGCGTCAATACGACGTACAAGGAACGCGCGAACCACTACGGCTCGATCGCCGAGTCTGTTGCCGGGATGTCCGACGCAACTGACGGCAACTTCCTCGCCCTCTTTCCCAGCTACGCCTTCCTGCAGGAAGTCTCGGCCCGGATGCCCGTCATGAAGAAGAACGTGATGGTGCAGCGGAGCGACATGACGGACTACGAACGGCGCAGCTATCTCGATGCGCTGCGTTCCCGTAATGGAGGATGCGGCAATCTCATCATGGCCGTGTCTGGTGGGATGTATGCCGAGGGCATCGATTACCAGGGCGATATGCTGGCGGGAGTCTTTGTGATCGGGCCCGCGCTTCCCTCCGTCAGCTTCGAGCAGGAGCTGCTCAAACACTACTACGATGATCAGTACGGAGCAGGCTTTGAGTACGCATACCTGATTCCAGGAATGACGCGCGTCGTACAGTCCGCAGGACGTGTGATCCGGAGCGAGACAGACGTCGGGATGATCGCCCTGCTATGCAAGCGGTTCACCTACGAGCA
>JBGSYJ010000410.1:0-9762 GCA_041750915.1 Thermoanaerobaculia bacterium
CGGCAGTCGAGAAGTGAATGGCGCCGTCACTCGTTCCCGCGATCACGCGATCGGACTCCTGCGGCGCGACGGCGAGGGCGCTCACCCGGCCGGACGGAAGCACGGTACTGGCCGGCACCCAGTTGGACGCGCCGTTATCGGAGCGCCATAGACGTCGCCCTCCCGTCCACAGCCGTCTCGCATCGTTCGGGTCGAGGAGAAACGGCGGAATGAAAAGGAACGAATCAGACAAGCCGGCGGTCGCAACGGAAAATGTCCGTCCACCGTCCGTCGACTTGCGGATGTTCGCGAACTGGCTCTCGACGTAGAGCACCTTCGGGTTCTCCGGATCGATCGCGACGTACCCGCCGTCGCCACCCCAGATGCGTCGCCAGCCATTCGGTCCTGCCGCATCGCTGCCGAGAACCGTCCCATTATCCTGAGTCCCGCCGAGGTACGAGCGACCGTCGGGAAACGGTGCGCCGTGGTAGAACTGCGTGATCCCGAAATCGTGGTTCAGCGGCGACCATCGAACCGACGATGAGCCGGGATCGCATACGGCAAGAATTCCCCTTCCGAGACTGGCGCGGGCGTTGTCCGTGCGAAAGACTCCCCCGTCATTCGCGACGTAAAGAATCTGATTTGCTCCCCCGTCGAAACCGGGATGAAAAACAATCGCGTGCTGATCGGCGTGCACGAAGCTGCTCGTCGTTTCCTCAGCCCACCAGTACGATGCGAGTCCCCAGGTCCGCCCCCCGTCATCAGAACGGAAAAGATCGACTCCGGCCGCCCAGATTCGCTCCGGATCAATTGGATCCACCGCGATTACGTTCGCATACCAGCCCATATTTACGTAGACGCTCGTGGCGACGTCGCACTCCTCATAGGAAGCGGCAAGTGGATTGGTCAGCAGCAGCGTCGCGAGTTTGTCCGAGTCGTCATTTCGAACCTGTGAGCGCCAGCTCCCGCGATCCCCGTTTGCGTCGGAGCGGAAAAACGCGAGCAGGCCCTGCTCGAGCTGCCCGTTCGGGCCGGGAACATTGCTCGCTGACAGCGCATAGATCGTCGAGGGGCTCGAAGGAGCGATCGCGAGTTGCGTTCGTCCCATTCCGCTCTCGGCGAGCACCTCGGTCCATGTCGTGCCGGATTCGGCCGTGCTCGCGCGGAACACGCGCGCCTGTCCGAGGGTGCCGCAGGAGGCGAAGAGGTAGTCACTCGTGGAGTCGGGACTTGCGACGAGATCGGGACAGCCGCCGTTCGTCGCTGGATCGAGAACCCGATCCCAGCTCACCCCGCGATCGTTCGAGCGCCAGACACCGGTGCGCGTCGCGGCGTAGATACGATGCGGGTCGTGAACGCTCACCAGGAGGTCATTCACCCAGTGGAAGTCCGGAGTCATCGTCGATGCGAGAAGACTCCAGGTCGCACCCCGGTCCTCCGTGCGAAAGATTCCTGCACCACGGAGCGGCAGTGCCGTGCCGCGCACGACTTCACGGAAGTACCCCTCACCGGTCCCGGCATACAGCACTGACGAGTTCCCTGGCTCGAAGGTCAGCGAGTTCACCGCGATGTTTTCCATTGCTTCGCCGATGGGTCTCCAGGATCCCCCGGCGTCGACGCTCTTCCAGACTCCGCCGCTGACTCCCCCGGCGTAGAAGGTCCGCGGGTCCGCTGGATCGAGCAGGAAAGTCCGCGTACGTCCGCCGATATTGCCGGGACCTAGCGAGGTCCATGTGGCCAGCTGCGAGGTCTTCTCGTCCGACATCGATCGTTCATCGACGAGCTTATCGAGCGCCGTCGAATACGGTGTCATCCGCCGCATCGATGCGCGGGCGGTTTCGTAGCGCTCGGCGGGATCGATCTCACCTGCTCCGTCCAGACGTTTTGCGCGGTAGAGCGCCTCGGCATGATCCGGCTGGTCGTATGGCCGGAGCTCCTTCCGCGCGATGCGTTCCCGCACCCGCTCCGGCACGTTCACTGAAGGAGGAGACGTGCTGCAGCCGGCCAGAACCAGCAGCAAAGACCAGACGCAGAGGAGGCGCATGTACTTCTGGCTCGTTCGATTCATGATTTCGCCCGGCACTGGTCTCACGCCGGTTCAAATCCAACGGACTCGTTCATCGCAGGTCCCAGAAGGGACCCGTAAGCCCGAGCGAGGCGAGAAGTGATTCTGTCTCCTCAACCGTCCGGCGACGCCACGCCGGATCCCGACGGTCGGGCGAGTACCAGGCGTGGGCCAGCTCCCAGGTCTGTTGTGGGGTGAGGATGGCACCGCGCGGCAAGCCCCAGGACTTGCACCATCGATCCACGTGCTCTTCCGACCGGAAGAGGAGCATCGTCTTTCAGTTGTATACGATGTCGTCCCACCATCGATGTGCTGGAATCGCGAAATGAACCACGCCCTCGACGGTCTCGAGGTTTTGCCCGATGATGCGGAGACGCATCGACTCACTGCAGCAACCGCAGGAGCTCTCGATGCGTGCGTCGACATTCAGCATCGCCGCGATTCCCAGGCCATCCCAGATACAGTTGCCGAAGTAGAGGCGCTCGTCAGCGTAGACCGCAAATGGAGTCGGCACCGCTGAGAACGGATTCGCCATGAGGACTTCACGGCTGTCGCGTTGAAGGACGAGAGCCTTTGCCGCGGCGAGCCGCTCGAGACACTCGAGCACTTCGGCCCGCGAGAAGCCGAGTCGTTGCGAGATCTCCTCGATGGTCGGCGGAGTGCCGCTGGACATGGCAACTTCGTAAACTTCGGCTCGAACTTTGACGTCGCGCTCTTCAGCGGTGCCGGCCATCAGTTGCTCTCCTTCCGAGCCAGCCCGCCGCATTCCCGGAGCTCGGACTCGACGTTAAAGTATAGCGTCGTTCGTCCTCGCATCGAACACCCCTGAGGGACTGCGTAGAGCCTGGAGGCGTCTCGACGATTCAGATCGTCATGAAGCCGGCTGAGTTTGTCGGGGTCGACGGCGAACTCCCGCGGAAGGAACTTGAGAGCCACCTGCTGGGATCCAGCGTTTCCCGAACCAGGTCAGGCGAGCGGCTCTCGATGTAGCGCTCGAGCGCGTTGCGGTAAAGTTCACTCCGGGACTGCCCCAGCGTTTCAGCCAGCCGTTCCGCCTCTTCGATAACGCGTCCGGGATAGAGATAGCCGTTTTAATACTGCAAGTGTAACAACGCGCAGCTCGCCGTTTTGCAGGCACCTCTATCGATATAAGCGCGTTTGACCCGTTTGCTGAATAGCCTTCGCAGCCACTCAGCTTTCGGGGCCGCTGTCTGGCTGTTCTCAATCTGGTAAAGTTACTGGAAGCCCCACCGCTCCGCAGTACCTTTTTCGGCGGCGGCCTCGCAAGAGAGGGTCCGTGTCAGACGAGACGTTCTCCCATTACCGCATCATCAGGAAGCTCGGCGCGGGCGGCATGGGGGAGGTCTTCCTGGCAGAGGATCAGAACCTCCGCCGCCAGGTGGCGCTGAAGCTCCTTCCTGCGGACTTCACCGGCAGTGAGGAGCGCCTCCGCCGGTTCGAGCTCGAAGCGCGAGCGGTTTCCGCACTGAACCACCCGAACATTCTCACCATTCATGAGGTGGGGGAGACGGATGGCCACCACTTCATCGCAACAGAGTTCATCGACGGTGAGAGTCTGGCGCAGTACCTCAGTCGAAAGCAGGGGATCCAGCCGGATGAGATCCTCACCATCGCGGTGCAGATCGCTTCAGCGCTCGTGGCGGCGCATGAAGAGGGGATCGTGCACCGTGACATCAAGCCCGCGAACATCATGCTCCGGCGCGATGGCTACGTGAAGGTCGTCGACTTCGGGCTTGCGAAGCTCACGCAAACAGAGACCCTGGCGTCGGGCGCTCCGACGAGTCCGATGGTTCGTTCCGAGGCTGGTGCAATCATGGGGACGGTCCGCTACATGTCGCCGGAACAGGCGCGGGGACTGCCCGTCGATGCCCGCACGGACATCTGGAGCCTGGGTTGTGTGCTGTATGAAATGGTTTCCGGACGAGCTCCTTTTCACGGCGGCACCGTGACCGACGTACTGGTTGCCATTCTCGAGAAAGAACCGGCGCAACTTCGTCACTCTGCCCGGAGTCGAGTTCCCGAGACGCTCGAGTGGATCATCACGAAGATGCTCCGCAAACGCCCCGATGAGCGCTATCAGACGAGTAAGGAGCTGTTGGTCGATCTCCAACGGATCAAGCAACAGATCGAGATCGAGGCACATCTCGAACGGTCCTCGCCGCCTGAGTCGAGTGGTGATCCGGCGGACGTGAAACGCCACCCGGCGGCGGACGCAAACGATGGCGGCAGGAGAATCCCGGTGCGTGTAGCCGCCGGGTACGCCGCTCTCGTTCTGACTCTGATCGCGATGGCGTACTTATGGCAGCGGAATGCCGTTCCCGACTCCCAGACCGAGATTGTCTCACTCGCAGTTCTACCCCTTCGATCGCTCGACGCATCGGAGAACTTCCTCGGACTCGGTATCGCCGACGCTGTGATCAGAAGAATCAATCAGACCGGCAAGCTGATAGTCAGGCCGACGAGCGCAATACGCCGTTATGTGAACGACGACACCGACGCGCTCACGGCAGCGCGCGAGCTCGAGGCCGACGCCGTGCTCGAAGGAACCGTGCAGCGTGCGGACCAGCGACTGCGAGTGAGCGTCAATCTCCTCCGGACCAGTGACGGCAGATCTCTGTGGTCCGACAGCTTCGACCTTCAGGGATCCGACATCTTCACGATCCAGGATACCGTCGCACAGCAGGTGGCCTCACACCTGCGGTTGAAACTCGACGCATCACAGCAGGCAAGCCTCACAAAGCCGTCTACCTCGAATCCGATTGCGTACGAGTTCTATCTGAAGGGCGTCTACAGCTTCGATCAGCGTGGTTGGGGAAACAACGCGGAGCTTCAAATGAACGCGACGATCGATCTTTTCCGGAGGGCGATCGAAGCCGATCCGAGCTTCGCACTCGCCCACGCGCAACTCGCGTACGCGTACGCATGGAAGGCACTGTTCATCACGCCGACGGAACCGGTCTGGGCCGCTCTCGCGAAAGAACAGATCGCCAAAGCGCAGGCGCTCGATCCTCACCTCGCCGAAACACGGCTCGCGCGCCAGAGGCTTCTGTGGAGCGTGCACGAAGGCTGGCAGACCGAGGCGGCGATCCGGGAGATCCTGGCAGCCCAGCAACTCAACCCGAACATCGGTCATATCGAGCTTGCGCCTCTCTACGATCACCTCGGTCTCGAGGAGCAGGCCCTACGCGCGTCCGAACGGGCGCTCGAGATCGATCCGACGAGCGAATATGTCAAGACCCAGATCGTCAATTCCTACTGGGGGCGCAACAAGTACGACGACTGGATGACCGTCCACCAGAAATACTTTCCCGGCGAGCCTGTATGGACCTGGTACCTGATGGGCAAAGGACGTCTCGACGAGGCACAGAAGACCATTGAGGATTCCGCCAGGAAGGACCCTGACAATGCCCTTCTTCCATGGCACAGGGCGATGCTCTTCGCTTTGAGGGGAGATTTCAGAAACGCGGAAGCCGAGATCCCATCAGCCCTGAGCAGGAGGAGTCGCAACGACCCTTCCTATCATCACCTCACCTACGACATCGCGTGCATCTACGCGCTGGCAGGGAAGAGTGACGAGGCAGTGAAGTGGTTGAGAGAGACCGCCGCTACCGGATTTCCATGCTACCCGCTGTTCGCGAGTGACCCGCGCCTCGATCGCATCCGAACTGCACCCGAGTTCGTTCGATTTCTGGCGGAAATGAGCGCGCAGTACGACAGATACAAGAGTGAGTTCGGATGATGGGAGGGTGAGGTAAGGAGGAAACGATTCATGCAGATAGCAGCCGGCACCCGGCTGTCGCGTTACCGGATCGAGGCAGTGATCGGACGCGGCGGTATGGGGGAGGTCTATCGCGCCCGTGACGAGGCGCTCGACCGGCTTGTGGCCATCAAGGTTGTGCGGGGAGACCTCGCCGCGGACGATGACCGCCTGCGAAGGTTCGCCCAGGAGGCCAGGGCGGCCTCGGCACTGAACCACCCGCACATCATCCATGTCTACGAGGTCGGTGAGGCCGAGGGCGTGCACTTTATCGCCATGGAATTCGTGGACGGTGTGACCCTCCGGCAGTCCATCGCCGAGCGGGTGCCCATTTCGCAACTGCTCCGCTACCTCGAGCAGGCGGCCGACGCGCTGGAGAAAACGCACGCCGCCGGCATCGTTCATCGTGACCTTAAGCCCGACAACATCCTGATCGCCAGTGACCGCTACGCGAAGGTCGCCGACTTCGGGCTGGCGAAGTTGCAGCGCGCGCCCGGCCGTGACGAGAGCGTCGAGTCACTCACCGAGGAGGGTGCGGTGCTCGGTACCCCCGCCTACATGGCGCCCGAGCAGGTCCTCGGCGGGCGGGCGGATCACCGCTCGGACATCTTCGCCTTCGGCTGCATCCTCCATGAGGTAGTCACGGGTCGGCGAGCCTTCGACGCGGCGTCTCACTTCGCGCTGATGAAGAAGATCGCATACGAAGACCCGGCACCATTCCCCGATGCTGCACCGTCGGCGCTTCGCCGAATCGTTCAGCGCTGTCTTCAGAAGGATCCCGCGTCGCGCTGGCAGTCCATGGGTGAAATCGCGGCCGAGCTGCACAGCGCGCTGCGGCAGATCGAATCCGAAGACGAGGCTACGACAGTGCTTCGCACGGAGGCAGTGCCCGGGCGGCGAAGACAATTACTCATCGCCCTCCCGGTCGTCCTGATCATCGTGATCTCCGGGATCTGGGCAACTACCGCTGTGATCTCGCGAAGAGAGGGCAGTTCAGCGGTATCCGGCGCTACGACAACGACGCAGCGGCGGGCTTTGATCGACTCTCCTGCCTACGACGCCTACATGCGAGGCAGAGTGAATGTGTCGAACGAAGAAGAGTCGAAAAACGAACGGGCGATCGAGCTCCTGAAGAGTGCCGTGGCCGCGGATCCGGACTTCGCTCCAGCGTATGCAACCCTCGCGCGCGCTTACAGCATCAAGGTCTTCTACTATGCCGGCCCGGACGAACGCCAGGGGGTGACCGAAGAAGCGGAGGTCGCGCTCGAAAAGGCATTGGCGCTCGATCCCACGCTGGCCGAAGCGCACCTCGCCCGCGGCGTCCTTCTGTGGACGGCGGCGAACCGTTTCCCTCACGAGGAGGCGGTAGCGGCGTTCCGGCGGGCCCTCGAGCTCGACCCGTCGCTCGACGAGGCCCACCAGCAGCTCGGGCTGATCTACGTGCACGTCGGCCTTCAGGACAAAGCCTCGGCGGAGATCAGGGAAGCGCTTCGCCTCAACCCGGCAAATGCCCTGGCCCGTTTCCGGAGCGGCGTCATCGCCCTCAATGCCGGGCGGTGCGAGGAAGCGATCGCCAGAGCGGTGAAGATCGGTGAGGGTTTCGGACACTTCCACCACACCGCATTCAACGTCGCCTGCGCGTACGCGATCATGAAGCGTCCGGAGGAATCCGTGAAGTGGCTGGAGGCTGCCGCCAATGATGGGTTTCCCCACTATCCGCGGTTTCTTGCGGACCGGAACCTGGAGAACATCCGGCAGGACCCCCGTTATCAGGCGCTCATGGCCCGGATGCAGAAGGACTACGAGAGGCGTCTCGGCTCGCTCTGATTAGGGGGTTCACTTTGGATCCTAATGCAGTTGGAGGTCGGTCTCAGACCAGGTGAATGAGTGAACTGACTCACCCCGCACTACGGCTCGATCCATCCCGCGGCGAGCGCCGCGGCGCATATCGGCTGAGCAGAGATGGTCACCAAAAGGAGGAATCGTGATAACGAACGCACAAACGGGCACGAACGTCCAGGAAATCGCCGAAGGCATCTACCGCATCAATACGCCGCTGGACATCCCTGGCGGCGCCTTTTCATTCAACCAGTACCTGATCGAGGACAACGAGCCTCTCCTCTTTCACACAGGTCCGCGGCGAATGTTTCCGCTCGTACTCGAGGCGGTGAATCACGTTCTGCCTGCCGAGCGTCTTCGCTGGATCGCCTTTTCTCATTTTGAGGCGGACGAGTGCGGGTCGCTCAACGAGTGGCTCGCGATCGCGCCAGAGGCGCAGCCGCTCTGCAGCGCCACCGCAGCGCTCGTGTCGGTCGCCGACGTGGCTGACCGCGAGCCCCGAGGCCTGGTTGATGGCGAAACCCTCTCGACCGGGCGCCGCACGCTCCGCTGGTTCGACACGCCGCATCTGCCTCACGGCTGGGAGACGGGATATCTCGCTGACGAATCGACGAGCACTCTTTTCTGCGGCGACCTCTTCACACAGCCCGGACGGGGAGAAACCGCGCTCATCAGCTCGGACATCGTCGGCCCCAGCGAAGCGTTCCGGCAGGGGATGGACTACTACTCGCATTCGAAGCACGCAGGTCAGCACTTCGCGAAGCTGGCGGCGTTCGAACCGCGGACTCTCGCCTGCATGCATGGCAGCGCCTGGCAGGGCGACGGCGCCGCGCTGCTGCGGGAGCTCGCGCATGCAGTCGGCGCCTGAGCATCAACCGTCGGTGTCATCTGAGGGAACCTGTGGGGGACCCTTCGCTGCGCTCAGGATGACACCTTCTTCAGTTGACGCCATTGGGACGAGTACTGAGTGTCTGTCGGAACGGCTCAGAACAAGGGCGTCGGGGTGTCGCCCCACAGCACATGCCGCGGCGCCTGGTCCGTTCGGACTACACGTCCCTCACGCAAATCGACATGCACGGCGCGCAGGCGAAAGGTGCAGAATTGAGGATGAGGTGCGCCGATGCGAATTCCGAAATCTGCGTTTTTAGCGCTGATCGTTCTCGCGGCCGGTTGCTCATCGACCAGAGACGTGCCGTCCGATCCTCCCGGCACTTGCGACAACTTCACCGGCTCCTACATTCTCGATCGGTCGAAGTGCGAGGCTTCGAGAAGGCTGCTGCCGGTGCCGGTGGAAGTCGGCCGGTATCCCGACGGAACGATCATCGGGCCGGAGCCAGTGCTCGTGGGCATCAATCAGGGAGGATGCGCGACGATCAGTTTCTCGACGCGCGGGATTGATAACGACGCGTCGTGGCTGCGACGTTCGCTCTTCATGAAGGTGGGAGAAGATGCGGACGCGCCGCAATGGAAAGAGGGAGCCCTCACGAGCAGACGTCGCAGGATGTCAAACCTTCCGGCGCCTGTCGCGATCGGCGCCTCAGGCGACTGGTACTGGCAGCTTCGGCGTGACGAGGACGGAGTGGTTCGTTACGAAGCCGGCTATGCTGAAAGAGGGTTGTTTTTTCTGATTCCCTACGCCGGACAACGTGACTTGAGCTGCCCCCTGACGCGAACGGAGTGAAGGCGACTTGAGACCGGAAACAGAAGTCATCTACTCCTCGTAGAAATGGTTCATCCGTGGCGTCGTAGCTTCGGGAGAGGGGCGCAAGCGGCCCGCGACAATCGTGGCCGAGACGCATCACTTCCCGACCCTCGTATCTCCGAGCTTGTCACTCCGCCTGTTCCGAGGTAGCCTCGGTGGATGTCGGAGTGGAGCCGAAAGGGTGCAACGTATGATGATGTTCTATCGGCGCCCGCCGACAGAATCGCAGAGCTTCTCGACGGCTATCTGTACCTATCGCCACGGCCGTCTCCGCGTCATGCGAATGCCGCGTCATCCCTCGCGACCGATCTTCACGACGCCTTTCAGAAAGGGCGGAGCGGGCCTGGTGGATGGTGGATTCTTTTCGAGCCGGAGGTCCATCTTCGCGACGATGTGCTC
>JBGSYJ010000411.1:0-4016 GCA_041750915.1 Thermoanaerobaculia bacterium
GCGCCGCGTTGGCGGCGTCGGTCCCCGTCGGATCCGTGCGGCCAATCAGTTCGATTGTGGCGTGCGTCCCAAGCGCAAACGCACCGGCCTCGAGCCGGCCGAACGTTTCGGCAACTCTGCTGACGTTGCTGAGAGCGGCAGGACCAATCACGGATGAGCCGACGTCAAACATCACTCGATCCGCTTCGATCTCCCGCACGAGCTGAGACAGTGCAGCCGGAATTTCCGGCGTCACGCCTGACAGCTCGAGCGCAGTCACGCCGGGCAGCATCGTGGCGAGCCGCTCCACCGAGGCGACCCAGTCGAGCGGAGCGGAGCCCGTTGCGCTGAGCGTCTCCCCGGAGAGCGACAGCTTCACGCCCGGCGGTGGTGAAAGACTGCGACGCGCGCGTGCGAGCACCAGCTCGGGACGGAGTGAGAGATACGGTTCCCAGGTCTGCTCTACACGGCCGGAGTTCAGGCCTAAACCAGCAAGCATCACTGCCGGATCGGGAGCCAGTGGATCGCGAAGGCCCGCGAAGCGCCATCGGCCGATGCTGCGCTCCGCATGCGTGAGCACGATGCCGGGCTCCGAGCGCAGCCGCGCAACGGCGCGATCCCAACGCAGGCGCTCACGCAGAGCGAGGCCGCCGACCACGAGAACCAGGAGCAGTGCTGCAACCGCCCACGGAATCCACCCTCTTCGTCGCTGGCCCTCCTGCGCTCTATCGGTCGCCACGACGGTCGCGAGGCACTCCTCGAGGAGCGGCTGCGCCGGCGCGAACGCCTCGCTATCGCCGTCGAAATCGATGAGCGCCTCATCGAACTGAAAATGGATCGTCTCCAGCGTGTCCTGGAGCTGCACGAGGAGGCTTTCCGGCGCTTCGCCTCGGACCACCGCAGCGATCAGCGCCTGGGGCCCCTGCTCCACCATCACCGTCAACTCACCGACGGAGAAGCGGCGGAGCCCGCCGGCTTCACGCTCCGGCGCGAACGAATCCGCAACGAAGTCGCGGATCGCGGTGAGCATTCCGGAGATGAGATCGCCATCACTCGCCGACAGATCCGCCGACGCAGCATGAGACAGTAGCAGACCGGTGTCGCCGTGGATCAGAAAGACCTGTTCGACTCGGTAGACGAGCGCGTGTCGAAGAACGATCTGCGCGAACGGGACGCCGGTGCGCCAGGCTTCGAAACGCCAGCGGAGACCGCGTGGCGAGAAGCTGTGTTCGAGCGCGCGGTTGATCGAAAACACGAGACCCGCAAGTGCTTCCGCGATCGCCTTCCTGATGGCGGGTCCAAGGACTGGGAAGATTGCGGTGGCAATGGGTCGAGGGTTCCGTCGGACCGATTCGCTGAGAGCACTCTCGACTGTCGGGGCGAGTGCTAGTGCAAGCTGACGATCGCGTCCTGCACGAAGAGCGATGGATGACGGAAGCAGTTCGGCCAGTGACTCGCGCGTGAGATTTTCCGAGTCGAGCCGCCGCTCCAGTTCTTCGAGCTTGCGGCGCTCGGCGCCGAGAATCAGCTCGCGCAGCTCCGCAAAGTCTGCAAGTTCTGCCTTGGATGCGCCCGAATGCGAACCGGCGGAATCCTGCTCCCAGGGCGCACGCTCGTCAGGCATGGCTCAGCTTCCGTTGCCGTTGGTCCCCCGCGCCTCGCCGAGCCGGGAGGCCACGTCGGTCAGGAGGGCTGCAAGCGTGGTGCGATCGGTCTTGGCGAAGTTGAGCTCCTGGTGCGAGCGGGTCAACTCGGCTGTCAGCTTATCGCCCATCTTCGCCAGCTCGGCCGCGGCATCTGCGGACTGCATGAGAAGCTGGTCGCGGAGCGCAGCATCGGCCATGCTCCCATCCTCCTCCAGCTTGACGTGCCGCTTCTCCAATGCGCGGATCGCTTCCTTGATCTCGGTGGCGAGCGACTTCATCTCCTCGCTCCGCCTGGTCCGCTCCGCGGCCAGCCGCTCGGTGAGGGCCTGCACCTCACTCCGGATGAGGGCGTCGAGCGACTCGGTCTGCTTGGCGAGGTCGGACCGGATGGCTTCGTCCTCCTGCCGGAGGCGCTCCTCCATGCCCTGCATCCGCGTCTCGACGGCGCGCATCTGGCCGCCGAACAGAAGGTCGCGAACCTTGTCGAGGCTTTCGGGTTGGAGCTCGGTGGCCACAGGCTCGGTCGCCTGGGCGCTTTTGCGTACAGGGGGCGGAGGTTGGGCGGGCCGAGCTCCGCGGGACCGGTTCTTGTCAGCTTGTTGTTTGGCCATGACTCAGCTCACGTGTGGTGGACTTGTGCGAATTGGAAGACCGCACCGTATCACACGATCCCGCGCTTTCAATAGCAGAAGCTGCGTCTGGTCATGGTGTTGGGGGCAAGTTCCTGGTAGCTGCTTCCGCCCGGTTCTGCTTCATCCTGAGTTTCACGATTCGCCCGGCCGCGGCAACAACCGCCGCTAATTGAACGACACCGGGGTGTTCCGGCGCACGGCCTCTACGTGTTTCTGCTGCCGCGCATGCAATGCATCGAAGTCACCTTTCAACACAGAGGCGCCGGAAGAGCGGAGGGTTTCGGCGCACCTCGAGACCGCTTCGCTCATGGATCTGGGGTCCTGCCGTCGCGGCTCTCGCAACCCACTGACAGCGACGATCTCTGAAAGATCAAATTCGGACCTCTCCATCGGATCGCGTTTGACGTGGCGAAGATTGACGACGGAAACACCACAGTAACCACCGACTTCGTATTCGACGACGATCTTCATCAGCGAATTGGAGTACACGACCCAGGATCCGACCCCCGCGCCCTGAAGCGGCTCTCGACGCATGCCGTACTCGGACTCCAGAAATTCAAAGCTTCGTGCGACATCAGCCGCAAAGTTCTCGTGAGTGTACATGGTCGTCCAGCGTATCCCGCGGTCACCGGCGCAGGAGGTAAACAGGATAGTAACAGCTTACAACGAGCGGACACACGGTTCGGCAGCCTGGCCGGGTTCGATCGCAGACATCACCCTGCTCCGTCCGAATTCACTCCGATCGTGGGCAATGCTCGCGGCGACGCGTCCGAGGCTCGCCACGCGCGCGGAATGCTCGAGCTGATGCTGCAGGCTCTTTTCCTTCGACACGCTGGTCATCACGAGCACAAGATTCGGCTCTCCGTCGATCTCGACACGAGAGGAGCTGAGAAGGACATCGATGCGTTCGCCGTCACGGCGCATCGCAAGAGCCTCCCATGAGTGCGGGCCAGACCAGGCAGCCTCCGATTCGAGAATGTGCAGGACGCCCGCCTCAGCCGGGTCGATCAACTCTGCGGCCTGCCTTCCGACGAGATGCCGGCGCAGAAAAACGCGATGAATCCGGTCGCGATCGTGGAGAGCAGGTAGTAGGTCCTGCGCCGTTCACGAGCCGGAGCGAGAACCACGTCGGCATTCGTACCGACAGTGGCGATCAACTGATAGTCCGGCAGCGTCCGATAGCTGAAGAACTTCAGCACGCCGTCCAGCGCACCGCGGCCGGTGTAATTTCCCACTGGGTTGCGCGCATGCAGGGCCCGCGACACTGATCGGAGTGAACGTCGGCGAAGCGCTGATGAGATTGCCAGTGGCGTCGATGTGCGCGATGAGCACGTACCCCGCGCGCTTTGCAACATCGGCCGGCACCAGCCGCATCTTGCGGCGCAGTGCGAGTGAAGACTTCAAGTGAGCGCCCGCAGCTGGTCAGTGGTGACGGCGGATCCAGGGGCGATCACGATCTCTGTCGCAGGGTGCGGAGCCGACGCGCACGAGAGTAGAAAAGCAAACAAGGGCAGCATCCAGTTCAGCGGATTGGCCATAATCCAAACTTCGCTAACGTTCCTGCGTTTCCCTGCGCGAACCGCACGCCGAATAGTATAGAGCTGGAGACATAGCAACACGCGGTTCGTGTCCGGTGCAACCGCTAGTTAGCCGACGCCGCTGAGGAGCGGGTTGCGCGGTGAACTTCCTCTTCGACCGATGCCGGGAGCGGCGCAACAACGAAAAAGTCAGCGGGAAAAAGATAGTCCTCGCCGGACTC
>JBGSYJ010000412.1:0-3853 GCA_041750915.1 Thermoanaerobaculia bacterium
ATTTCGGTCGTCAGCTCCCCGGGCATTCCGCTGGAAGAGAGTGACCGGCTCGGTGGCCAGGTCGAAAAGGTGCTCCTGCAGTTCCCCGAGGTGGTGTCGACGAGCAGGCGCACGGGGCGAGCGGAAAAAGACGAGCACGTCCAGGGGGTGAATGCTTCCGAAATGGAAGTCGTTCTCCAGGAGCTCGAGGGACGAACGAAAGACGAGCTGGTCGCGGAGATGCGCCAGGCTGTGTCGACGATTCCCGGCGTGAGCGTCTCGTTCGGCCAGCCGATCAGTCACCGCATCGATCACATGATCTCCGGTTCGAAAACGAATCTCGCCGTGAAGATCTTCGGTCCCGATCTCGCGGTGCTGCGCTCGCTGGCAACGCAGGTTGAAGGCGTACTCGAAAGCGTTCCCGGAATCGTCGATCTCTCGAATCAGGAACAGGCGGCCATTCCGCAGCTTGTCATCGATCCCGATCGCACAGCGATGGCGCGGCATGGTCTCTCGCCGAGCGACATGGCAACGGCCGTCGAAGCGATGTTTCAGGGAGTCATCGCCGGAGAGATCGTCGAAGAAGGGCTGACCTCGTCGGTCGCCTTGCGTTTTCCACCCGATCTTCGACTTCGGCGAGATCAGCTCGAGGCCCTTCCCGTAAGCACCCCCGCAGGAAGCGTGATCCGGCTCGGATCAGTCGCCTCGGTGCGCCATGATCTTGGACCGTCCATGATCCGCCGCGAGGACGTGCAGCGCGTGGCCATGATCACGGCAAATGTCTCGGGAGCGGATCTCGCGGGCACGGTTGAACGGGCTCGCGACGCGGTCGATCGCTCTGTCGATCTTCCGCGAGGCTATCTCGTCACGTTTGGCGGACAGTTCGAAGAAGCGTCGCGGAGCGGACGGACGCTCGTGCTGCTCGGGATTCTCATCCTGGCCGGAATGTACGGTCTGCTCTTCATCGAATTCGGCAGTCACAGGGACGTGCTGATCGTGCTCGTCAATCTGCCGCTGGCGCTCATCGGCGGAATCATTGCGCTGTGGCTCGGGGCCGGAGTTCTGTCGGTCGCAACCCTCGTCGGATTCGTCACACTCTTCGGCATCGCGACACGGAACGGTGTGCTGCTCGTGAACAACTACCAGCGTCTGATTTCCGAAGGGGAGACGCTGCATGAGGCGGTGCGACGCGGATCCGAGGAGCGCATGGCTCCGATTCTCGCGACGGCGATCACGGCCGGACTTGCACTGATTCCGCTCGTCCTCGCATCCGGCGCTCCCGGCAACGAGATTCAGAGTCCGATGGCCCAGGTCATCCTCGGCGGCCTGATCACGTCGACTCTCCTGAATCTAGTCCTCGTCCCCGCGCTCTATGTCAGAAAGCGCGACAGGTAGCGGCGGATTCCGATCCGCCGCTCTTAGGATCGTCAGAACTTGCGCGTGCTGGAGCCGGCGCGCCGTCCTGTTCGCCAGAGTCGCCTTCGGGTCTCAACTACTCTGGCGTATCGCGGCTCTGATGACGCACACCGACGATCAGGATCTGCTCGTCAGTGAAGCCGGCAGTTCGTCAACTACCAGCCTCGAGCTCATCGAGGAATTGAATGGCATCAGTGGCCGTACCGAGCCGAGCCTCTTCGACGGCGCTTTTGCACCGTGACGCTGCGAACTGGGGGCGACTATCGGGAGATCAAAGAGGTAAAGTGAAGAGGCGCCGCTCCGTGGAGGCTGGCTCTCACAGCTGGCCATCATGTTCGTCGGGTTAGTGGCCACGCCGGATTATTCGCCCGAGGTCTCCGCCGCGATGCGCAATCGGAGAAACTGAACGTCGGTGGCGTCGGACGGACGGACCGTCTGTTTCATTCGAATGAGCAATTCTTTGGTTGCAACCGGAATAGGGACGCCCTCGACGAGCTTCGTTTCGATGCCGCCATTGGAGGCTTCATCGAATTCCACTCCGCACGCAGCCCGCAGCAGATCGACCACGATCTCGTCTGCGATCCTGACAACCGTGTAGCGCTCAACCTCGTCGTCTTCAATCAGATCGGCGGCGTTGTCGGGGAGGCTCGCCATCGCCCGCTTGATCTTCTGAACATTTCTCGCGGATGCGTCCACCAGCAGATCGATGTCCTTTGTGCCACGAACAAAGCCGTGCAGGATGACCGCAAAGCCGCCGATCAGGACGTATCGAGCCTCTTCGGAGTTCAGCGCTTTGCAGAGCGAGACGAGATCTTCGAGCTCAGGCGCGCGTGAGTAGCCGCGATCTCCTTCATCATCCAATCGTCAGCCTCCTGATGATCGCGGAACCGGTAGACACCTCGGGGAATGAGCCCTTTTCCTCGCAACCGGTTGATCGTGCGAAGAAGGATGGCAACGTCGCGAAGGGCATTCTCCCCCTCCATCCTTCTGGACACGCGTCTCATGAGATCATCTTAACTCACTGCCGTCCGGGCCATTGGGGCATTGAGCCTCCAACGTAGCGGATTCAACGGTTCGCGTCGGACAGGTTGCGAATGCGCCCAACACGTCTCCCGAGGCGCCTTTCACGTATTGTGGTGGTCTCCAGCGACGTCGATGATCGGCGCCTGCACTGGGGTGGTCAGGGTGGTCTCCAGTGGGAAGACCCAGAGGAAGAGGGCCAGGTCTTGCCTTTTGCCTTTTGTCTTTTTTAGCCTTTTAGCCGGACCTTGGGTGCACCCAGATAGCGAAAGGCAAGACCTGGCCCCTTCTCGTGCTCCCGTCTTCAGAAGGCCATCGTTTCCCGGATCAGCTTGGCGATCGACTGCCCATCACGCTGAGCCGCCCGGAAGCGCGCAAAGTCCTCGGCTAGCGGAACGTGAGGTGTAGTCGACGGATGTCCGTCGCGCCCAGTACCTTCGTGTCATTGCGAAGTGCGAGCAGGAGGTAGAGCGTCTCGAGTCTCGTCACGGCGATATCGCGGTGATCAATCTCGGTTACGTCGCGCTCGAAGATCCAGCCGTCGTCGAGCTTCTCTATGCGCGTCCATTGTTCTGCTTCAGTATCCGCGGGGAGCGAAAGCGTCTTGTCTTCGCCGGTGAAGAGCCACGTGGCATACGATTCCAGGGCCAGGCCCGTGCCATCGCACGGAAAGAGCGGCGGCTCTGCGCAATCGCTGGACTCGTCGAACCTCGGATTGATCCGTGCGAAGGTCGCATCCGTCGGAAGCGCGTTGAGGCGGACGTCGACCGGCTTTGCGAGATGGACGCGAATCGTGAAGGGGCCCCGCTTCAGAGCGCTCTTCGCTACAATGTCAAAAGAGAACGCCGTCGCGAGGATATCGCCGTCCTGTACGATTTCCACACTCCAGTAGCGGAGCAACTCTCGATCTGGATCTGGTCGGTCAGTGACGACCGGGCGCTGGCGGGGAGGGTTCGCCTTCCGGATTGCCGGCTGTTGATCCGGGACCGCTGGCGAAGGGTTCGGATCGCTGAGTGAGAATTTGACTGTGGTCTGGAACGCGACCTGGACGGGCTGCCCGTTCAGAACGCCTGGTTCCCAGACCCACTGCGCGACGGCGTCGAGTGCGGCCTTCTCGAAGCGGGCGTCGGTGCTGTCCGTTACACGCGCGTCCCGAATCCGGCCGCCTTCCCTTGGGACAGTCCCGGCGATGACGACCTCACCCTGGAATCGTGCCCGCTGCAGCTCGGGAGGATAAACGGGCTCGACGCGATGGACGAGGCGTGGAGGTTGCAGCTCGTCGGCAGCATTCTTAGCGCTGGTATTCGGCGCGCAGACGATGAACAGAATCATTGCTGTCGTGATTGCCGTAGTCTTCAACCTCATCGGAGAGCCTCTCGAATCGTAATGGGTACTCGCATAACGATAGCGCAGAGGGGCTGGAAAGGCGCACGACAAT
>JBGSYJ010000413.1:0-14765 GCA_041750915.1 Thermoanaerobaculia bacterium
CCGTCATCCGTCCCCTCTGTTGAACACCCGAAGTCGATTCGGTACACTCCGATCCGCCCGGAGACTCTTCGACTGAACATCATCAAAAGAAAGCTGGACGCGGTGACCGTCCTGGACGTCCAGGGAGTCATCAAACTGGGCGAGAGCGCCAGGGAGTTCTCCCGCTATCTCGAAAAGGTGCTCAACGACGAGACCGGCCCGGTCATCATCAACTTCGAGCAGATCAATTACATGGACTCGACCGGACTCGGGGAGTTGATCGGGTACCTGCAGCGGTTCGAGGAGCGCCGGAGACCGATGGTGCTGGTCAAGCCGTCGCACAGGATCAAGGCACTGCTCGAGCTCACGAAGCTGGGCCAGGTTTTTGATATCTTCGAGACCGAGCAGGAAGCGGTCGAGCATCTGAGAGGCAATTGAGAATTCAGAATTTAGAATGCAGAAAGCGGACCTCAGCCCTTTTTCTGAATTCTGAATTTTGAATTCTCAATTTCCCTTGATAGCATGCACCGCGCCTGAACCATGACACAGACCTTCCTCCCCGTACTCATCCTGATGATCTTCGCCGTCGTCCTCGGCGTGATCCTGAACGCCCTTTCGTGGTTTGTAGGAAAGCACCAGCGAAACCCCTCGAAACTGACCCCGTACGAGAGCGGCGTCCCGCTCCTCGACACGAACAGGAAACGGGTCAATGTCCGCTTCTATCAGATCGCGATGCTCTTCATCCTGTTCGATATCGAAGCGGCGTTCCTCTATCCCTGGGCCGTTGTCTATCGTGAGGCGACTGTGACCTCAGCCGGGGTGATCTGGTTCGTATTCGTCGAGATGCTGGTCTTCATCAGTCTGCTCGCGGTCGGGTATGTCTACGTCTGGAAGAAACGAACGCTCGACTGGAAGTGACCCATGGCAGATCTGCATCCTGAGAATCCGTACGCCGAGGATCGGTTCGCCGATCCTGAAAAGAAACTTGCCTTTTCACCCGAGGCGAGAGAAAAGCTCGAGTGGATCCTCTCGCGATACCCGACGAGGATGGCCGCGCTGCTTCCGGTGCTCCATCTGTCCCAGGAGATCTGGGGCTGGATCTCTCCCGAGGTCGTGCTCCTGGTGGCGGATGAACTGGAGCTTTCCCCGGCCACGGTCTTCGGAGTCGTCACGTTTTACAACATGTACAACCAGAAGCCTGTGGGCAAGTACTTCCTGCAGGTCTGCACGAACCTCAGTTGCATGGTGCGCGAGGCGTACGACATCTACGACCATCTCCATGAAAAGCTCGGCGTCGCGCCGGGGGAAATCACAGGAGACGGCCGCTTTTCGTTCACCGAGGTCGAGTGTCTCGGCTCGTGCGGTACGGCTCCCGTGGTTCAGGTGAACAACGACTACCACGAGCAGATGACCGTGGCGAAACTCGACGAACTGATGGGCAGGTTGAAGTGATGGAACCGCTCAGGATTCTTTCGGCGAACTGGGACAAGCCGAACTCGGCTTCGATCGCGACGTATCTCGAATCCGGCGGCTACGAGGCGGCAAAGAAAGCTCTCGCGATGACGCCCGACCAGATCACGCAGGAAGTCAAGGACTCGGAGATGAGAGGGCGGGGAGGCGCAGGCTTTCCCACCGGTATGAAGTGGTCGTTCGTGCCGAAAAATGCGCCGAAGCCGACCTGGCTGCTGTGCAACGCCGACGAATCGGAACCGGGGACCTTCAAAGACCGCGAGATCATCGAGAAGGATCCGCATCTGCTCATCGAAGGGATGATCATTTCCGCATTTGCGATCGGCTCGAACCCGATGGGCTACATCTACATCCGGGGCGAGTTTCACTTCGGCGCTACCGTGCTCGATAAGGCGCTCGAAGAAGCAAGGGAAAAAGGCTTCCTCGGAAAGAACATCTTCGGCAGTGGCTTTGACTTCGACATCACTGTGCATCGCGGCGCCGGGGCCTACATCTGCGGCGAGGAAACAGGCCTCATCGAATCGCTCGAAGGCAAGAGGGGACAGCCGCGCGTCAAGCCGCCGTTTCCGGCCGTAGTCGGCGTATTCGGCGGGCCGACCGTCGTCAACAATGTCGAGACGATCGCCTGCGTGCCGCTCATCATCAAAAACGGTGCGGAGTGGTTCAAGAGCTTCGGAATACCGAAGAACACGGGTCCGAAGCTTTACTGCGTGTCAGGCCAGGTGAACAAGCCGGGAGTCTACGAGTTCCCGATGGACATCACGCTTAGAGAGCTGATTTACGATCATTGCGGCGGCATTCTGAACGGCCGCAAGCTCAAAGCCGTCATTCCCGGCGGAGCGTCGGCACCGATGCTGACCGCCGACGAGATCGACATCCAGCTGACGTTCGACGCGCTCATGAAAGCCGGCTCGATGCTCGGCTCGGCCGGGATCATCGTCCTCGACGAGAGCACCTGCATCGTCGACGCAGTCTGGCGGCTTTCGAAGTTCTTCGCACACGAATCGTGTGGCCAGTGCACGCCGTGCCGCGAGGGAACGAACTGGATGGAGTCGGTGCTCGACCGGATCGAGAGGGGAGAGGGGCGGCAGCACGATCACGATCTGCTCCTCGACATGGCCGACAACATCGGCGGTAAGTCCCTCTGCGCCCTCGGAGACGCCGCGATCGGCCCGGTGATCTCCTCGATCCAGAAGTTCCGCTCGGAATACGAGTACCACTTCGAGCACAAGAGCTGCCTCCCGGGCACGAAGCGCTACCGCCGCCTCGACATGCCCGTCGGTTCCCACTGATCTACCAGTAGCGGCGGATTCCGATCCGCCGTTTTTCCGGATCAATGGTGTGGCCCGAATTGGGGCAACTGCAGGACCGACCAGGAGACCGCCCTCCCAGCACCTCTCCCCGCGCGTGCGATTTTTGTATTTCCACGGGACTAATCAGGACTTGCGGTTATGTCATCGCTTCGTTTTGTTGCCGCCCTGATTGTATGCGTGGTCCTCGCGGGGACGGCTGTGATCGTCCAGAACGGTCAACGCGGCGCGCGGGAGCAACTCGAGGCTCGCTTTCAGGCTCGGGCCGACCTGGCCGAAGAATTTCTGCACTCGTACATCCAGGATCTTCTCGAACGGGAGCGAATCGCAGCCGAGAGGCGGCTGGGCGGATCGGTCGTTTCCCAGACTGCGCTTGATGACGTCGTCGACGCATTCGGGCTGAAGGCTGCGGTTGTTGTCGATGGCGCCGGAAATCTCCTCGCTGTCTATCCTCCCCGCCCAGAAATCCTCGGCAGCTCCATGAGCTACCGTTACGATCACCTCCGACGCGCTCTCAAGGAAGGATCAGCTGTCTCGACGGTTGTGCCCGCTGCGGCAACCGGAAGGCCCATAGTCGCGTTTGCCACGCGGTATTCGACACCTGGCGGCGACAGACTGTTCAGCGGCGCGTGGGATCTCTCACAGGGGCCACTCCGGCAGTTTCTCGGGAACTTCGCTCCCTTGAACGGTACAGTAGCCGAGCTCGTCGACACGTACGGCGCCGTCGTTTCGGGGAACGCGCCAACGGAGAGAAGCTCGGCTGCTCCATTCGTTCCGTCTGCCCAGTCGCGTGCGGGGGCACGGAACGGGTCCAGCGACGGGCGCAGGGTCGTGGTGGTGCCCGTGCGGGGGACTCCCTGGCGACTCATTGTCTCGGTTCCCGAAGAGGTTCTTTATTCTCCGATCTCCGGTATCCAGGGTCTGGTGCCGTGGGCGCTCTTCGCCGGACTGTGCCTGCTTCTGCCCGCAACAGCGTTCCTCGTAGTCCGGTTGATCGAAGGTCGTGCCCAGCTGGTTCGTCTGAACGTCGACCTCGAGCGTTTGGCCAGAGTTGACCCCGTGACTAACGTGATGAACAGGCGTTCTCTCGATGAAGAACTCGATCGCTGGGAGGGATCTGCTCGACGGCATGATCACGACTTCTCGGTTCTGATCATCGACATTGATCACTTCAAGCAGGTGAATGACACCTACGGCCACGCGGCAGGAGATCTGGTCCTGCGGGAGCTCGCAGCGTGTATGGATGCGCTCCGCCGTGTGGAAGATATGTTAGGACGATGGGGTGGCGAAGAATTCCTTGCGATCCTCCCTCACACATCGCCATCAGGCGCGACGCGGGCGGCCGAACGGATGCGGGCGGCCGTTGAGGCCTGTCATATCGTGACCGCCGAGGGCGCGACGGTCCGGGCGACCGTCAGCATAGGATGTGCAAGTGCGAGAGGAGCGTGGGACAGACGACTACTCAAATTAGCGGATGATGCGCTCTACGAAGCAAAGTCGCTCGGCAGGAATCGGGTCGTCGGAAGCGCCCCCGTTCCGCGGCTTTTGCTCGTAACCGATCTGGAGCCATCAGTCGCAGGTCCCCGCAGTTTACCCGGGGCGTGACGCGACAGGGCGCAATGGCCAGAGTTAGCTGGAACGGGGCCGTGTCATCCTGAGTTGGTCCTTTCAAGGGACTCACGAAACATACCAGGATGTCGATTTCCGGAGTCTTCTGCGTCATTCTTCCGAGGGAGATGAAACGATGAGAACAGCTGCCACCTGGGTAATCCTCGCCATGACCTTCGCGGGCTTTGCCGCCGCGCAGGAAAAACACACGGAGCACACACTCAAGCTTGCTCCGGACATGCAGGCAGGTAAAGGAACGATCGCCGATCTCGCATGGCTGGAGGGTCACTGGAAGGGTGAAGGTCTCGGCGGCACTCTCGAAGAGATCTGGACGGCGCCGGCAGGCGGAAAGATGATGGGGATGTTCCGCCTCATCAAGGACGGCGAGCCGGTCTTCTACGAGATCATTTCTCTCGGCGTATTCGACGGCGAGATGGAGATGCGGCTCAAGCACGTGAACCCCAACATGGTCGGCTGGGAGGATCGCAACGACTTCGTAACGTTCCGCTGGATCGGAGTGATCGACGGCGTGCATCACTTCAGCGGACTCGCGATCCGGCGGGATGGAGACGACCGAATGACGATGCACCTCGCATTGAAGAGCAAAGACGGTCTCCGCGAACACGCGCTCACGTTCAAGCGAGCTCGCTGAAAAGTCAGCGTGCGACTCTTCGGGAATCCGGGCCTTTCGCGGTCTGAAGGGGCCGGAGGGGAGAGGCGTTTTTCCAGGGTCAGTCCCCGGCGCATTCAGTTCAGCAGGTCGGTCCAGTTCAGGATGGTGTGAAACGCCACACTCGAGCGTGCGGTCGTCGGGACGTTGAGCAGAATCCGTTCACCGTCGGCAGTGACGTCCTCGAAGATCGGCGCGTCCCGCTCCGGCGGCTCCGGCAGCTTGAACAGCGCCGTCGGGATTCCGGGCCGGAACACCGGCTCGGTCGTGATCGCGACTGACATGAGGCTGCCATCCGGGGCGACGTACAGAATCTCCTTTCCTCCGCGGCTCCATCGGTGTTGTGCGCTCCCCGCGTTGGAAATCTGCCATTGCTCGAACGAGCCCGATGCCGGCCGGACGTAGATCTCGACCCTCCCCGACTCATCCGAGTTGTATGCCAGCCATCTCCCGTCGGGTGAGAGTTCCGGATTTGTCTCGTTGAACGGGGTTCGCAGGATGGCGACTGATGCTTTCTTCGGATTCGAGCCGTCGAGAAACATCAGGTCACTGTTCGTCTCTGGGTACTGCTCGTCGAAATAAAGCGACTGCCCATCGAGCGACCACGCAATCCCCGACTTCCAGGACGGCGACTCGTGAAGTATGGCCACGTCTCCTGCGGCGACGAGTGACTTGACACAGAGGTCCTGAACGGATTTCGGCTGGCAGACAAACGCAAGCTGTTTCGAGTCGCGTGTCCAGACCGGGAAGGAGAAGTTTCCGCTCTTCTGCGTGATCCGGAAGCGACGGTCGTACTCCAGATCGAGAATCCATATATCGCTCGCACTCGACGAAACGTCGCTCGAGGCCAGGGCCACCTTCGTAGCATCTGGAGAAATTCGCGAATGGAAGTTGAAGCCCGGTGCACCGAGATCGCCCAGGGGGCGCCCGTCACGGGCGGTCCATTTCAGAGCCGACTTGCGTACGACTTCCGGCAGATAAACGAGCGTGCCGTTGTCCGAAGCGGTGAAGATCATCAGGTTCTTCGGCTCCCACATGCTGAGCTTTTCGTTCTGCACCGGCGCGGGCTGGCCGATCAGCTTCAATGTTTCTGCATCGAACCGCCATGCGTAAAGGTCGTTCTTCCGTCCGAACAACAGATATCCCGGCTCGACGTACTGGGCGTTTGTAGAATCCTCGATCAGCACTGTGGCCTCTGGCGAATCGAGCGACGCGAGCATGAGCTGGCCGACTTCTGCAACCGATCCACGTTGCCGCGAGACATAGACGAAGTGCCGGCCGTCGGGAAGAAAATGCGGCCACCGATTCGTCACTTCCTTCTCCGCGTCGTACCGCGTTACAGGTGTAGGTTTTCCGCCCGCGCCGGGAATGCTGAGAATCGGTGAGCGAAGATTCGGAGCATAGAGAATGATGTCTCCGCGTCCCCACGTTCCGCCTCGGCCGGTCGGCGCGTCGGCCAGAACCTGCGGTGATCCTCCGCGCAGGTCGATCCTCTTGAGCTTCCCCTCGGCGAAAAACGCGATGTGAAGGCCGTCGGGGGACCAGAAAGGGTACGAGGCCCCGGACGTCTCCGGCACGGGGCTCGCGGTCATCGACGACAGATCGCGGATCCAGAGCTGCTGTCCGCCTGCGTTCCGGTTCGCGGCGAATGCGAAACGTCGGCCGTCGGGAGAGAGGGCGATACCGAGCACGTCGTAAGGGAGAAGCGCCGTCTCAGCGGGTGGATCCAGAGTTGCGCGAAATGCTTCCGCCAGGTCCGGCTGCGTTTTCACCGAGACCGCCACTGCAATCGCCGCAACCACCGCAAAGATCCCGGCGAGCGCCCATGCAAGCCTCTCGCGGGTCTTTCGGCGGATCGTCACCGAAGTCGCAACGCCCGCCTGCGATCCGGCTTCGCTGATCCACCGCAGCTCGCTCGCCAGATCGTGGGCCGACTGCCAGCGGTCGTCCGGATCCTTCTCCAGACACTTGCGCACGATATGGTCGAGAGCCGGTGGGATCGCCGGAGATACTCTCGAGATCGGCTCCGGGTGTGACCCTACGATCGCGGCGATCAGACTCGTGCGCGTCGAGCCCTGAAACGCGCGGCGCCCGGTCGCCATCTCGTAGAGCAGAGCCCCGAACGAGAAGATATCCGTTCGCGCGTCGGCCTCGGTGCCTTCGAGCTGTTCCGGCGCCATGTACTGGAATGTGCCGAGGATCGTTCCTTCCTGCGTGAGGGGCTTTGCCTGCGTGGGCATATCCGTCATGCCCTGAACGGCTGCCGTCTCCGCGCCGGTACGAGCAAGTCCGAAGTCGAGCAGCTTCGCGCCCGTCTTCGTGAGCATGACGTTCGCGGGCTTGAGATCGCGATGCGTGATGCCCTGCCGGTGCGCGCGATCGAGCGCGTCGGCGATCTGCGCTCCGTAACGAAGAACCTGATCCGGCGGTAGCGCGCCTTTCGCCAGCCGGTCTTCGAGCGACTCTCCCTCGATGAGCTCCATGACGAGGTAGTGAGTGTCGTCCTCGTGGCCAACGTCGAAGAGCGTACAGATGTTCGGATGATTCAGCGAGGAGATGGTCTTTGCTTCGCGTTCGAAGCGCGCGCGAAACTCGACGTTGTGCGCGAAGCCAGCGGGAAGGATCTTGATCGCGACGTCGCGCCCGAGGCGCGTGTCCCTCGCACGCCAGACCTCACCCATGCCGCCAGCGCCCAACGGCGCGACGATCTCGTACGGGCCGAACCGGGAACCGACTGAAGCTGTCATGGAGGAGGGGAGTATAGCTTGGAACTCCCAGTTGCCGGCGGCAGTGGCGAACATTGCATGTTCGGCCCTCGGTGTGAGGCCGCAGGAGACCTCTGCCGCGACACTCGTGCGAACTTCGCCCGCGATCTGGAGTAGCGCTGGCTATTCGAAGAATGCTGTTGCGCTCTCGCGCCAGCCCGCTCCGATTTCAGCTTCCGACGCCGCTCTGAAAGGCCATTCGTGAATGGGAGGTTGTTCCATCCTCGTTTGTCCGTTAAGATCACCGGCATCCAAGTCACTCTGGTTCGGCGGACATCATGAATGCATTTCTAGAAGGGTCTCTCGAAGGGCTTCCTCTGTCGTCGGTAATTCGGCTGCTCGCCGAAAACGGCAGAGAAGGTCTGGTCAGGATTGGCGGGCCGGAACGGTCAGCCGAGTTGCACATGCGCTCGGGTCCTCGGTTCGCGATGCGTTGCGACGATCCTGATTTTCAACTTCCTTCGCTGCTCGTGCGGCGCGAGGTGATCTCGGCCGAGGATGGGGCGAAGCTTCATGCAGCGATGCAGGCGTCGGGTGGACCGCTCGAGAACAGCGGTCACTTTTCGGCCGAGGAGCTGCGCAACTTCGGGCGTCTGCAGGCGAACGAAATTCTGATCGATGCGCTGAGCTGGGACTCGGGTCAGTTTCGCTGGACGGATGATCAGACCATGCCGGCCGGGCTCGGGCTGTTCGAGCTCGATCTCGAGAGCGCAGAGACGGAAGCTTCCCGCCGCAGCGCGGAAGCCGCTACCGCGATGAAACCGGCTGCAGACGCCCGCTTCAGAGTCTCCTCGGAATCGATTCCATCGAGTGTGACGCTCTCGGCAGAGGAGATGCGGCTGTTGCTCGCCATTGGACACGGCTGCTCATTCGAAGATCTCGTCAGCGCCGGCCATGGAGATGACGCCGGGATCTCGCGTCTGCTGCACCGTCTCCGCGTTCGCGGGCTGATCGAGGAACAGAAGACCGGCGAGGCGGAAGCCGCACACGCTCCCGCGGAGATTCCCCCGCAGGTTGCCGAACCCTCGCCCTCACCGGAACCTGCGCCGGCGCCCTCACCGGAACCTGCGCCCGCGCCTCCACCGGAACCCCTCCCGTCGCAGTGGCAACCGATGCCTGATGGACCGGGCGTATCCCACGCCGAGCCGGCGAGCTCCGAATCGCAGCAATCGATGGATGCGACGGCTCACGATCTGCCCAGGCAGCCGGAAGTGCCGTTCGATACAGCCGCCGGAGATGAGGAATTGCCTTTCGCAGTTCTCACCATGGATGACGAGAGCAAGACCTCCTATCCGCTCCTCGACGAGCAGACTTCCATCGGCCGGTCCGAGCACAACATCGTCAGGATCGCGCACGGCAGCGTTTCGAGTACCCACGCTCGCGTCGACAGGACGCGGGCCGGATATCGCATCGAGGATCTGAAGAGCCGCAACGGAACGTTCGTGAACGGCGAGAGGATCGAGACGGCAATTCTCCAGAACAATGACCGTATCCGCCTCGGAACGGTTTATCTGACCTTCAGCGTCGCGGCCGATCTGGAGCCGAGCGCCACGGTCATGACGAAACTTCCAACCCATTGACAGGAACCCATCCCCGGTTATGACCTCACAGGAACGTTACGATCTGATCATCGTGGGCTCCGGCCCGGCAGGACTCAGCGCGGCTTCCCGCGCTCAGGAGAGTGGTCTCCGCTACGTCATCCTCGAGCGGGTAGATCACGTATCGGACACGATCTACAGCTATCAGGCGCGGAAATACGTCATGGCGGAGCCGACGCTGATCCCTCAGCGGGGTGAGCTTCCGTTCGCGGCGGGATCACGCGAATCGATTCTCGGCGCATGGGACGAACATGTGGCAAGCCGAGGCCTGAACGTCCATCTGAATCAGGAAGTCAAGGAAGTGACCCGTGGGGCAGACGGCTTCGTCGTGAAGACCCCGACGGCCGAGTATCAAGGCAGCAACGTGATCCTCGGCATGGGTACGCAGGGCTCGCAGCGTAAGCCGAGGGTCGAGGGTGAGGATCTTCCCCATGTGCAATATCGCCTGGTGGATCCGGCAGATCATGCGGACCAGGACATTCTCGTGGTTGGCGCAGGCGATTCCGCACTCGAGATCGCGCTGGCGCTCGCCGACACCAACCGTGTCAGCCTGATCGTCCGTTCCGCGGAGATCGTCCGCGCGAAGGACGTTCTCATCAGAGAGGCCGTGAGCCGGGCGTCGAACGGCAGCATGTCGATCTACTACAACACGACGCTCAAGCACATTGAGCAGGGCTTTGTCGATCTCAATGTTCGCGGCGATGTCGTCCGCGTTCCGGCCGACATGATCTTTCTCAAACTCGGCGCTGATCCCCCGCGGAAATTCTTCGAGAAGTGCGGGATCAAGTACAACGGCGAAGGTCCGGACGCGCAACCGATTCTCACTCAGTATTACGAGACGAGCGTGCCCGGCCTGTACCTCATCGGAGCAGCGAGTGGTCGTGACCTGATCAAGCTCGGCATGAACCAGGGTTACGAAGTGGTCGAGCGCCTCATGGGCCGCGAATGCGAGCCGGCCGACGAGCAGGTTCTCAAGGAGAAGCTGCCATTTCTCGAAGGAACTGTTTACGAACGGATCGGACTGCTGCGCGAGCGCATCCCGGTGCTCGGGGCCGCGAGCGAAGAGCAGCTCCGCGAGATGCTTCTCGCCACGACAGTTCGGGAGTATCGCGATCGCGAGCTGATCATCCGGCAGAACGATTACACGAACGAGTTCATGATCATCGCCTCGGGCCGCGTGGAGATTCGCGTCAAGCCGGACGGAGCGCCCGAGCGGATCGTCGCAGAGCTGACAGCGGGCAATTTCTTCGGAGAGATGAGCCTGATTTCAGGGCGTCGCAGGAATGCATCCGCGATCGCGGTCGGCCCGACCCGTATCATCGAGGTTCCGCGAAAAGCGATGCTCAAGCTCATACGCACGGCACCGAAGGTGGATCTGCTGATCGATCAGGCGTTCCTCATCCGGGCAGTCCAGGGCTATCTCTTTCCTGATGTTCCGGGAGCGACTCTCGGTGAGCTGATCTCCAAGGCCACCGTCAGGTCGATGGGCAAAGACGAAGTGGTATTCCGGGAGGATGAGCCGGGTGATGCGTTCTACCTGATCCGGAACGGCATGGTGAAGATCTCACGGACGTCAGGCGAGAAGGAGATGGTCCTCTCTTACCTGGTGTCGGGTAACTTTTTCGGCGAGAGCGCGCTGTTGTCAGATGCGCCTCGAACGGCGACCGTCTCGACAATTTTTCCCTCCGAATTGATACGCCTGTCAAAGCGTGATTTCGATCAGTTCCTCGTGAGATACCCGCATCTTCGCGAGAAACCGCTGAAGAAACTCGAAGAGCGGCGGATCGGTTCGCTGATCGCCGAGGCCACGCCGGACTCGGGAAACATTCTCCAGGACCTGATCCGGGAGGAAGTGGTCATGGGCACGCATTCGCTCATGATCGACGACCACAAGTGCGTGCGCTGCAACAACTGTATCCGTGCGTGTGAGTCGGTTCACGAAGACGGCCAGGCGAGACTCTCGCTCACCGGAATCCACCTCTACAACCTGCTCGCGCCGAACTCCTGCTGGCAGTGCGAGAACCCGATGTGCATGCTCGACTGTCCGCCCGACGCGCTCGTGCGCGATCCGCGCGGTGAGGTTTACATCAAGAGCAACTGCATCGGTTGCGGGAACTGCGAGAAGAACTGCCCCTACGACAACATCTTCATGGTGCATCCGGAGCAGAAGAGCGGCATCTGGAACTGGCTCGTTTCGCTCTTCGCCGGTGAAGAGCAGGAGGAAGAGTTCGAGAGGACTCTGGCCGTCAAATGTGATCTCTGCCGGGAGATCAAGGGCGGGCCGGCATGCGTGCGGAGTTGCCCGACCGGTGCTGCAATTCGAGTCACGCCCGAAGAGTACCGGACGACCCTCGAGGAGCTGATCGTGACCGGAGGGCAGGAATAGTGCCACTGAAGCGATACAGCCTTCGATGGCAACTGCTCAGCCTCGTGCTGTTCATCGCTCTTCTGGTGTCGTACTGGTGGTACACCCAGAATGAGGCATTCCCTCACGGCGGATCGGTGATAGGGCTGATCTACGGATTCATCGCTCTCGCGCTGATGCTGATTCTCGTTTTCTTCGGAATGCGGAAGCGGTGGCATCGCTCGCGATGGGGAAAGCTCGAGAGCTGGCTTCAGGGGCACATGTACCTGGGGATTCTCAGCTTCTTCGTGATCCTCGCGCATACGGGATTCCGTTTCCAGGACAAGGTAGCCGTGTCGCTGTTCGTCGTCATCGTTGTCGTGATACTGAGCGGGATGTTCGGTGCGGTGTTGTACCGGTTGGTGCCGCGGATGCTGACGGAAGTGGGCAGCAACCTGACGATCGACGAAATGAGCGATCAGATCAATCAGCTCGCGCGCTCGATGTCGCGGATCGCGTCAGAGAAATCTGCTCCTTTCCAGCGCATTTATCGCGATCTGATGAAGCAGGCCGTCCCGGGTTGGGCTGCCGGCTGGCGGCTTCTGCTCTCGGACGCGCGGGGAAGCGCGCTGCGTAAGAGTCAGGGTGAGTGGACCAAGCAGATAGGAAGCGTCGGCAGCGACGAACAGGCCGACCTGCGGCAGCTGCTCGTGCTTTCCCGACAACACAGAGAACTTCACATCAGACTCGTCGCCCAGCAGCGATACAAGAACCTGCTCGACTTCTGGCTGTTTCTCCATCTCCCGCTTTCGCTGGTGATGCTCGTTCTCATCGTGGCGCACATCTGGGGTGCCTTCTATTACAGCAACGTTTCGGTGCTCATACCGTGGCCGTGGGAGCAAAGATGAAGGATGAAAGATGAAGGATGAAGGATGAAAGAAAAAGGCATGCGTAACGACTGCGCAACTCCGATGACACACGATGATATCCGCGGCGGGCAGGACGGCGGCTTCATCCTTCATCCTTCATCCTTCATCCTTTAAAAATATGGCATTCATCATTCAAAGTATTGACGGTCCGCGAATCTCGCTGAGCGAGGTCAAGGGGAGGACCCTTCGCATCGGGCGTGGAACAAACGCTCATCTCCGATCCGACAATGCCGCGGTCGCGCTCGAGCACGCGTACATCGAACAGTCGGGTGAAGGCTACGAGCTGTTCGACAAGGGGAGCATCACCGGAACGTATTTGAATGGACGGCCGGTCGAAGCCTCACGCCTGTCAAAGGGAGATCAGATCGAGATCGGCGACCTCCGGATCGTCGTGCAGATCGCGGAGGCCACACGGGCGCTGTTTCTCCGTGTCGACAGAACAGCGGACCAGCCCCTCGCAGATGTGGCCGAGGAGACCGCGAGCCCCGCTTCGGTAGCCGCAACGGGGCCGGCAGGCGGCGTACTCAAGGCTCCGCGTGTCGACTACCGGAAATCCTATCAGCTCAAGAACAGGCTGATGTCGAAGCGGAACCTTTCGATTCTCGGGCTTCTGGTCGCGACGATTGCCATCGCCATGATCTTGTTCACAGATCGCCAGGATGCATTTGTCCCGGGAGCCCTCTCGGTTGCTCATGCCGGGGCGATGCTACCGAGTGGCGAGAGGTTGATCGCAGATGGCGACTGCGCGGCGTGTCATGAACCATTTGGCGGCGCTACGGACGTCCGGTGCATGTCCTGTCACAAGCAGGCTTTCCACCAGGCGGCGTTCGCCGACCTCGGCGCATGCAACTCCTGTCATGCCGAGCACCGCGACATTCCGAGACTTGCGCTCGTGCGCCAGGAAGCCTGTATCGACTGTCACTCCGACCTGACTGGCCGCTATCCGGATGCGAATGTGGCCATGAAGGTCTCATCATTCGAGAAGGATCACCCCCAGTTCCGCCTTCGTCTGAACAACCAGCTCGTGGCGGTGGACGATAAGAACCCGGAGCTCAAGCGGGACACCAATTCTCTAAAGTTCAACCATCGCTGTCATATGGTTGGCGACTGCAACAAGCGCCCGCCGACAGCGGGAGAAACGCGCAGCACCGCCGAAACACTCACCTGCGATTCCTGCCATACGGTGAATACGGCCAACGGCAGGATCGAGCCGTTCAATTACCAGACCGCATGCTCGCGATGTCATCTGCTTACATTCGACAACCGCTTCCCACCGGTTCCGCACCGGCTGGAGCTCGGCACGGTTGCGGGTGTGATCGCGAATGCATACAGCGGAAATACGCGGTTGCTCAACCAGAGTCCTGAGGAAGTTCTCCGAATCTTCGCGGCGCGCCCGCCCTCGTCGTTCGACGTCGGAAGCGCAACTGTCCGCAACGCGAGGAACGTCCTGCGCGTGCGATGCATCCAGTGTCACGAGCTCGACTCTTCGGGCGCGAAGGTGATCCCCCCGATCACTCACCGTCAGTGGTTCGCAGGCATGTCCAACTTCAGCCACGTGGATCATCTCAGCGAGAGTCTCAAGCTCCAGTGCGTCGATTGTCATCTGGGCGTCGACAAGTCCGCCGCAACGCGGGACATATCGATGCCAGGAATCAAGGAATGCACGGCTTGCCACGGAACTGAGGGAATGGTGGGCAGGCAGACGCTGGGTGACTGCACCACGTGCCACTTCTATCACGAGCTCACTACACGTTTTGGTCCGGGGTGGACCACGCGGGCGTCCGGGATTTCCCTTGCGTCTGCTACGTTGCCCGCCGGGGCCACACCTCAGGAGAAAGGAAGTCGGGAGACTGCCATGGATGCCGACACAACACTGAACCTGCCGATCTGGTTGCTGGTGGCGCTGATCATTATCGCGCTGCTGGCTTTCGTTGCCGGAGCCACGCTCGTTGCATGGCTGAGCATCCGGCGAAAGAAGAAGAAAGTCGCCAAAGGGGCGGCGCCGGCTGCGGCTCCGCGCACCGTCGTCCCTCCGCTGCCTGCTCAGGCTCCTCCGCCCTCGCGACCTGCGCCGCCGCCACCCGCTGCTGCG
>JBGSYJ010000414.1:0-19362 GCA_041750915.1 Thermoanaerobaculia bacterium
AGGGATCTCCGGCGATCGTACATTTGTGATTCGTGAGGGCACAGGGTGGCGGCGGAGGGCGATAGGCAACTAGGTACCATCGCCGGAGATCCCTCGCCCCTCCCGCCCGCACGACCAGGCTCGGGATGACAAGCTCGTTCATTTCTCGCAGACAATGACCTGTCGAACCATTCTGAAAGCTCAGGATGACAAGCACCCGTACTTCTGTCGTACCCTCATTCGTCATTCGTCATTCGTCATTCGTCATTCGTCATTCGTCATGTCCGAGACCATCAGCGGAATCGTTCACCAGATCTCCTTCCACAATGAGGAGACCGGCTGGTCCGTTCTCAGGGTAGAGACGGAAGACGATCTCTGTACGATCGTCGGCTCGATCGCCGGTATCCGTGAAGGCGAACATGTCCGCGCGACAGGTCGCTGGATCGTCGACCGCACGTACGGCGAGCAGTTCCGGGCCGAACAGCTCACCATCATCGCGCCGAGCACGGCCGAAGGGGTGCGTCGCTATCTCGCATCAGGGCTGATCAAGGGTGTTGGAAAAGCCACCGCGAAGAAGATTGTCGGCGAGTTCGGGACGAAGATTTTTCAGATCATCGAGGACGAGCCCGAGAAGCTTCGCAGCATGAAGGGACTCGGCAAAGCAAAGGCCGACAAGATCATCGAGAGCTGGCGTGGCCAGAAGGAGTCGCGCGACACGATGATCTTTCTTCAGAGTTACGGGATCACCGCGGCGCAGGCGGTTCGGATCTGCAAGGTCTGGGGCGCCGCAGCGATGCAGAAGGTCAACGACAATCCGTACGCCCTCGTTACGGCGATCCGCGGGATCGGATTCGCCACGGCCGACGAAATTGCGAAGCGGCTAGGCGTCGATCCGCACGCGCCGATTCGGGCGAGAGCGGGAGTCATGCACGTGCTGAGCGAAGCGGAACGGCGGGGGCACTGTGGGTTGCCAGTCGGCGAGTTCCTGGACGAGGCGGGACGGATTCTTTCGATTCCAGCGCCGGTCATCGAGGAGTCGCTTCCTCCGCTCATGCGCGAAGGTCTCGTTGTGAAAGGCGTTCTGGCGGATCGCGATGCAATCTTTTCTGCGCGCCTTTACCGTGGGGAAGAGCGAATCTCCCGACGTCTCCGGCGGCTGACTGAGGGGGAGGCACCGTGGGATCGCAAGACCCTCGAGGTTCCGGCTGCAGTCGATGAGCTTTCGCCTTCGCAGCGCGATGCGCTCGAGCGCGTGCTCGACTCCAAAGTGTCGGTCATCACGGGAGGACCAGGCGTCGGTAAGACGACACTCGTGCGAACGCTTCTGGAGGTCCTCGACGGTTGCGAGATCAAAATGGCGGCGCCGACGGGTCGCGCCGCGCGAAGACTTGCCGATACGACGGGATCAGTGGCCACGACGATCCATCGTCTGCTCGGCATGAACGCGCACACCGGTCGTTTCACGCTCGACGAGTCGAATCCGATCGACTGCGATGTGCTGATCATCGATGAAGCCTCGATGATCGACGTTCCTCTGATGGACGCACTGATGCGGGCTGTACCTCCCGAGGCTGCTCTCGTACTCGTCGGAGACGTGGATCAGCTTCCGTCTGTGGGACCAGGGCAGGTGCTCGCCGACGTGATCGACTCGCAGTCGGTGACTGTCGTTCATCTGACTGAGATCTTCCGGCAGAGCGCGGAGAGCGCGATCGTCCGCAACGCACATAGCATCAATCGCGGCGTCCTGCCGGACCTTGGCGCGAAGGATGGCGACTTCTTTTTCGCGCGCGCGGAAGATCCCGCAAAGACCGTCGCGATGGTCGTGAGAATCGTCTGCGAGAGAATCCCCGCAAAGTATGGTCTCGATCCGGCGCGGGACATTCAGGTGCTCGTGCCGATGCACCGGGGTGAGGTCGGGACCGAGTCCCTCAACCGTGCGCTTCAGAGCCGGCTCAATCCCGGAAATGACGAGAGAAGATCGCCGTTTCGGGAAAGCGACAAGGTGATGCAGATCGAGAACGACTACGACCGCGAGGTCTACAACGGGGACATCGGAGTTGTACGACACGTCGACCGGGACAAAAAGCGGATCTCCGTAGATTTTGATGGTCACCAGGTCGGTTACGCATTCGACGAGACGGACAAGCTGGTGCTCGCTTACGCGACGTCGATTCACAAGTCACAGGGAAGCGAGTATCCGGCGGTCGTCATTGCGCTGACGACCCAGCACCGGATCATGCTCCAGCGGAGACTTCTCTACACCGCAGTCACTCGGGGCAAGCAGCTCGTCGTCATCGTCGGGCAGCAACGCGCGGTCGAGCTCGCAGTGCAGAGCAGGATATCGATGAAGCGGTGGTCGCGGCTTGCGGGACTTCTGCGCGCGAATGGTTTGGAAGCAGACGAGGTCAGCTCCGGAAAGCAGTGAGCAGTTCGGGGCGGCTTCCAATTTGCAGCTCTCCACGACCAGCAATACATTTCCTGAAGAACTCATCCCGAGGAGGATTCAACATGCGGCAGTACGCAATAGCACTCGCAACGCTTTTCCTTTTCATTGCCCCCGCACAGGCAGTCGAGGCTCAGGGTCGCTTCGGCCCCGCGACGGAAAAGATCAGGTTCGAACCGCTGGACTGGTCTCCCGGCCAGATTTCACAGCTCACCCAGCAGGCTCGCGCCCATCAGGTTGCGAGCAAAGGCGTAGAGGGATCAGCAGTCGTCGCTGAAAGCTCCGGCCAGATCATCGTCATTGCAGCTGTCGCCAATACGCCAGGCGGATTCGGATCGTTCTTCACTTCCGATCTGACCCTGGTGAATCTCAGTGATGGTCCGCAGGACATCGCGATCTTCTACCTTGCCCGCGGACAGGACAACCGTAACGCAACTGGTGTGCGCGCCACGCTCGAAGACGCTCCTCCGATCACCATCGAGAACATACTGGCCGAGCTCGGCCAGACCGGCGTCGGTTCGCTATACATCGTGCCGATCACGAGTGACGCGAACGCCGCATTTGATCCTGTGTCCTCGATTGACGCCTACTCGCGGCTGCTGACGCCGGGCGACGAGGGAGAGCTTTCGCAGAGCTTTCCTGCGATCTATCCCGACTACCTGGAGTTCGAGACCGAAGCACTGGCGCTGGGACATCGCCAGGACCAGAACTTCCGGGTGAATGCCGGCGCGGTGAACCTCTCGGAAACAGCGCAGAATTTTCTAGTCACGGTCTTTGGCGAGAGTGAGCTCGCGGAGTTCGTCATCACCGTGCCGCCCTTCTCGATGAACCAGATCGCGATTCCGGCCGTCAGCTTCGGCGCGCTGTCGCTTCTGTTCGAGCCGGAGAGCAGTGCAGCATTCGAATGGATCGGCTACGCAGCATCGAACGACAACCGGAGCGGAGACAGCTGGTCATCGTTTGCGGCTGTCGTCGCCGACCCAAGCGCCTTCACTAAACAGTAGCGTTCCGCCCATGTGGCAGGGCCCTCCGAGGCCCTGCCTCTTCGGGCAGTAACGATGTACGACACCTGGAGCATGCACCAGAGACCGATGGTGCCCCAACTGTCGGACCGCTTCACGATGCAGAAGAGGCAGGGCCGCGGAAGGCCCTGCCACATGGTGTCGTACTCCGCTGCACTGTGCGATCATCGCGCTTACTCGCACACACCACCCGGGGACCTTCATCTATGCGCCGTGCTGCTGCCTTCCTTCTGGCTCTGTCGTTTGCCTCGACTCTCCTCTCACAGACCGTCACTCAGCAGAAGCCGCTGCTCGGCTTCACCGCGGAGAGTGCGCGCAGGCAGTACGCGCTGGAGGCGGACCTCGACAGCCGCGTTAAACGAGACAATCTGCGCCAATGGATGCAGCGCATGTCCGCGCAGCCTCACCACCTCGGATCTCCCTACGGGAAAGAGAATGCCGAGTTCATGGCAAAGCTCCTACGGTCGTGGGGATATGAAACGCGCATCGAGCGATTCGATGTGCTCTTTCCCACACCGACCGAACGCCGGCTCGAGTTGCTGGAACCGGCCCGGTTCACGGCGGTTCTCAGCGAGCCTGCCGTCGAAGGCGACGCCACCTCATCAATCGACAGCCTTCCAACGTACAACGCATACTCGATCGATGGCGACGTGACCGGTGAGCTCGTCTACGTCAACTACGGCATTCCTGCAGACTACGAGGAGCTTGCGCAGCGGGGCATTGACGTTCGCGGAAAGATCGTCATCGCGAGGTACGGGGGTTCGTGGCGGGGAATCAAGCCGAAGGTCGCCGCTGAACATGGGGCGATCGGTTGCATCATCTACTCCGATCCTAAAGATGACGGATATTTTCACGGCGACGTCTACCCGAAGGGGGCCTACCGCAACGAGCATGGCGTCCAGCGCGGCTCAGTCGCTGACATGCCGCTTTATACAGGCGATCCGCTCACGCCCGGCGTCGGATCGACTCCGGGAGCCAGGCGCCTGCCGATTGCTGAGGCGAAGACGCTGACCACGATTCCAACGCTCCCCATTTCGTATGGTGACGCGCTGCCGCTGCTTCGAGCGCTCGAAGGTCCGACTGCTCCCGCATCGTGGAGGGGTGCTCTACCGATCACCTATCACATCGGGCCCGGCCCAGCGAAAGTGCATCTGAAGGTTGCATTCGACTGGGCCACAGCGCCCGCCTGGAACGTGATCGCGATGATGAAGGGATCCGAACGTCCTGACGAGTGGATCATTCGTGGCAATCACCATGACGCATGGAACTTCGGCGCGAACGACCCGGTCAGCGGAATGGTAGCCCTTCTCGAGGAGGCGCGGATCGTTGGAGAGCTCGCGGCGAAGGGGTCGCGGCCGAAGCGAACGATCATCTACGCAGCATGGGATGCTGAAGAGCAGGGGCTCCTCGGCTCCACAGAGTGGGCCGAAGAGCATGCAGCCGAGTTGAAACAGAAGACTGTCGTCTACATCAACACCGATTCGAACGCGCGCGGATTCATGTACGCCGCCGGCTCCCATACACTGGAGAAGTTTGTCGGGCAGGTGGGCCGTGACGTAAGAGATCCTCAGCGTGACATGACGGTGGGCGGGCGCGCCCGAGCGAACGCGATCGTCAGCTCGTCGGGCGAGGCGCGCAACCGGATCCGGGGGAGGGCCGATCTTCCCATCGGTGCACTCGGCTCGGGATCCGATTACACACCATTCATTCAGCACCTCGGCATCGCGTCGATTCACATCGGATTCGGAGGTGAGGGTGGCGGCGGTTCGTATCATTCCGCGTACGACACGTTCGAGCACTTCACGCGTTTCATCGATCCCGGCTTTCAATACGGAGCAACTCTGGTCAGCACCGCCGGCCGCATGACGCTTCGCATGGCGAATGCCGACGTTCTTCCCTTCGAGGTGTCGAACTTCGTCGAGACTGTGGCCGGATACGTCGATGAGCTTCGGACGCTGATCGATGGAATGCGGAACGACACCGTCGAGACGAACCTTCTTATCGATGAAGGTTTTCTGGTTGCTGTTGCTGATCCGACGGAAACATACGTGGTTCCCCAGGGGGACGATCCTGTTCCGCACCTGAACTTCGCGCCGGTGGAGAACGCCCTGTCGCGCCTGAAGCGTGCCGAAGCGGCCCTGAGTATCGCGGGCCCGGACAGGAGCGTTCTGTCGCCGAAGCAGCGCTCCGAGCTCGACGCCCTCTTCATTCAGCTCGAGAGAAAACTGACCCGCGACGAAGGTCTTCCGGGACGCCCCTGGTACAGGCATCAGATCTACGCTCCGGGTCAGTACACGGGCTACGGCGTGAAGACATTGCCTGCCGTGCGAGAGGCGATCGAGTTGCGAAAGTGGCAGGAGGCGGAACAGCAGATCGAAGTGGTGGCCGAGACGCTCGAGCGATTCGCATCTGAGGTCGAGCGGGCAGCAGCGCTGGTGAAGTAAACGCGGAACGATTCAACGTTCGGTGGCGTACGTCGCAACGATGAAGGATGAGGGATGAAGGATGAAGGATGAAAGATGAGGATGTGTCATCCCGAGCGCCGAGCGAGGGATCTGGGCGGGGGCCCTTTGGTCATGAATCCAGCATCCAGTATTGTTTTCGTGCGCTGGACCACCGCCCAGATCCCTCGCTCGACGCTCGGGATGACACCGCCGCGTGTGGTTAACGATTGCCTTTCAAATCCACTTCATCCGTTCACGCGCGCCCGTGATGTGTGCGATGTGATGGCGCCCATGCCATGCGTACATCGCGATGATTCGGAACAACGGAACAGTTCCAAGCTCGGGATGCTGGACGGTCCGCTCAAGGTCCGCAGCATCGAGCGCTCGCAGTGCAGCAACCCAGCGAATGTGCAGCGCCTCGAGAAGCCGGAGCGACATCTCGACAGGCGCATTCTTCGCTTCCTCGAGTTCGGCCCAGCGATCTTCCATGTAGGGCCGGATCACGGGAGACTCCTCGGTCAACGCAAGCTTGAAACGGATGTACGCATTCATGTGGCTGTCGGGAATGTGGTGCGCTACCTGGCGGATTGTCCACCCGCCGTCGCGGTACGGCGTGTCGAGTTGTGCATCGCCGAGACCATCGACGGCGCGTCGAAGCTCGCCTGGAGCCGCGGCAATCGCATCGATCCATCGATCGACATCCTGCGATGAGTCGGGAGCATCAAACCTGCCGATCGGGTAGCGGGAATCAGGTGCGAGCGTCATTCTGGCAGTCCTCCGGATTTACTCGCGAGAGAGTGACATAAACGCACCTTCGCGGAAAGCATTCGGTGCGGCCGGGGCTCGTTCGCAGAAACGTTACAAAGCGGGTCCGGGCCGGACATATACTGGGAGATCCGCAACAACTGGAGGCGACCCTATGATCAGAGCCATCGGACTTGCCATGCTGGCGCTCACCTGTTCCGCCGCCGTGGCCTTTGGCGCGAACACGCCATCGATGCCATCTCAGCAGACGAGCACGCCACGCACTCCGCAACAGATTGCCATCGAGAAGTACAACAGCGGACTCCGGAGGCAGGCGAAGGCGTTGAAGCTCGAGGAGAAGTCGGTCCCAGTCAAAGAGGCTGATCGAGCGAAATCCGAGGGGAAGATCCGCAAGGAGTGGGAGGCAGCGATCAAGGACTTCTCGGCCGCCACACAGAACGATCCCCGGATGTATCAGGCCTGGAGCGGGCTCGGTCACGCGTACCGGAAAGTCGGTCGGTTCGATGAGTCGCTCAACTCGTATGACAAGAGCCTCGCGATCGAGCCTCGTTTCGCGGAAGCGATCGAGTATCGCGCTGAAGCGTATCTGGGACTGAACCGAGTCGATGATGCAAAAGCCGCGTATCTGGTTCTTTTCGCCGGCGACCGTCCGCGTGCGGACGAGCTCGCGCAGGCGATGAAAAAGTGGATCGAGGAGCGGCGCGCGAATCCCGCCGGTGCCGATCCTGCGGCAGTCGAGGGTCTCGCTTCATGGCTCTCCGAAAGGGGCGAGATCGCCTCGCAGAATACTGGACTTGTAGTGAAGGACGCGGGCCGGAGCTGGTAGGCCGTTCTGCGGAGCGACTTGTCGCGTGCGAAAGGCGTACTCACCCACAACGGTACATTTCCTGGGCGCAACGCTGATCCTGTCGATCGCAGGCGCGGGATGCATCGCGCGAGTCGCGGATACGCCCCCGCCTCCCGGCCTTCTGACCACGGCGCCGGCTTCGGCTGCAAACCTCATTCCCCGAGGATTGCCCGTGCCCGTGGGGCTGCTCGATGAGCCGCCGGAATTCGTGCAGCTGGGGCGGCACCTTTTCTATGACAACCGGCTTTCTGGAAATGGCTACCAGTCGTGCAGCACGTGTCATCAGCAGCACCTCGCGTTCACCGACGGTCTCGCCCGCGCGATCGGGTCGACGGGCGAGCGACACCCTCGCTCCAGCATGACGCTCACCAACGTGGCCTACAACGCGTCGTTCACATGGGCGGATCCAGGGATCAATACGCTCGAGGCTCAGACGCTCGTGCCGTTGTTCAACGAACATCCGGTTGAGATGGGCGTGCGAGGGCGCGAATCGGAGGTTGTCGAGCGGCTGCGTGGCGACGCGCGCTACGCACTGCTTTTCGCTTTGGCCTTTCCGGGAGAGGCTGATCCGTTCACGATCGAGAACATCGGGCGCGCTCTTTCGGCGTTCGAGCGGACGATGATCTCCGGAAACTCTCCGTGGGACCGCGTCGTCTTCCGAGGGGAATCGTCAGCGATGCCGGAGACAGCGAAAAGGGGGATGCGAATCTTCTTCTCGGAGCGCACGGGCTGCTCGAGCTGTCACCAGACCTTCAACTTCTCCGGTCCGGTTGTGGCCGCAGATCTGATCCCGCAGCCGCCCATGTTCCACAACACGAACGTGTACGGGGTTGGCATCGATGGCCGTTACGATTCATCCGATGCGGGACTTCTCGAAGCAACACACGCTGCAGCGGATGTCGGACACTTTCGAGCGCCAACGCTCCGTAACATCGCGCTCACCGCACCGTACATGCACGACGGCAGCATCGCGACGCTCGGCGAAGTCATCGATCACTACGCCATGGGAGGAAGAGCGGCTCTTCGCACTTCCGCAAAGTCGCCACTCGTGCCCTTCGCGATCTCCGAGGAGGAGAAGGCAGACCTCATCGCGTTTCTCGAGGCGCTGACCGATCATGATTTCGTCACGGATCCTCGCTTCAGTGATCCCTGGGAGTACGGAAGGGGCAGATCGCATTGAATTGCCGCTGTTGAGCGCGCCTTCGCGCCCTCGAGACGGAGACGTTCGAGGAAGGCTCAGACAACCGTGATGGGCAGTGAGGGCTCAAAGTACGAGGGGCGGGTGGGCTACTGTCTTCTGTCTACTGTGTACTGTCTACTTTCCCTTCAGCCCGTTCACCGTTTCGTCACCGCGTTTCTCCTTGACACCGACTACAACTGTAATCATATTGGACTACGTTTGTAGTCGATAGGAGCTTCAATGACCAACGATCCGAACATATCTGATGCTGAATGGGAAGTGATGAACGTCCTGTGGGAGAGCTCTCCGCGGACGGCAAGCGAAGTCGCGGACCAACTCTGCGAGCGCATGCAGTGGCACCCGAAGACGGTCAAGACGATGCTCGCCAGGCTGGTCAAGAAAGGCGCAATCCGATTCCGGGCCGAAGGCAATCGTTACTCTTACCGTCCCGCGGTCTCCCGCGAGAAGTTCGTCCGTGTCGAGAGTCGAAGCTTTCTCGACCGTGTCTTCGGCGGCCAGGCGACACCGATGCTCGTTCACTTCGTGGAAAACGGTGATCTGAGCGACGACGATCTGGCCAGTCTGAGAGAGATTCTGGAAAGGAGCGGCAAATGAGCCTGCTATCTCAGGATCTTTCGTTCTTCGCCTCGCTCCTCCAGACGTCTCTGAAGGGAACGCTGCTGATCCTCGTCGTGGCGCTCGTTCAGTGGCTCGGTCGCGACCGGATCCCGCCGGCCTGGCGGTACGCGATGTGGCTGCTCGTTGTCCTGCGCCTACTCCTGCCGGCCGGTCCGGAAAGCAGGTTCAGCGTGTTCAATCTCCTGAATCCCGCCGCCACGCAGCAGCAAAGCGTTCCAGCTGCCGTCGGGATTCCCCCTGGCGTCTCCCTGCCGCGTATTGCGATCGTGGCGGAAGCAGTGCCGCCGGCGTCTTCGGGAGGTAGTTTTTACTCTGCCGGTACGATCGCCGTCGGTGTCTGGGCTCTTGGTGCGTTGCTTCTGCTGCTCCGGGCATCGACGCGAACCCGCGCGCTGGCATCGATGATCGAGGGCGATCGCCAGGAAACTGCAGAAGAGGGGAGTGACCTGGAGGCGGCTCGCAAACTTCTCGACCGCTCGCGCAGACGGATGAACATTCGGAGAGAAGTCGGCCTCGTCGAGACGACATCCGTCGATGCTCCGGCACTCCACGGAATCATTCGCCCTCGGATCCTCCTGCCGATTGGACTGATCGAGCAGTTCGATGGCGACGAGCTCGAGTACATCTTCCTGCACGAGCTCGCCCATCTCCGACGACATGACGTGGCGCTGAACGTGGTGAGCTCGTTCGTTCAGGCCGTGCACTGGTTCAACCCGCTGGTCTGGCTCGCCTTTTCCCGCATGCGCGAGGAAAGGGAGCTCGCCTGCGACGAGCTTGCACTGGCAGTACTCCGGCAGGACGAGAGGCCACGATATGGCCGCACGATTCTCAAATTGATCGAAGCAATCCCAACGGCCAGTCCGGTTCCGGCGCTGGTAGGAATCACTAACCACAAAGAGCAGATGCGAAGGAGAATCACGATGATTGCAACGTTCCAGAAGCACTCCCGCAAATCGGTATTGTTTGCCGCCATGATCCTGATGATCGGTGCGGTTTCACTCACGGAAGCTCAGACGAAGGTCCGGGTCATGAAGATGGATTCCCCGGATGCGCATGCGACCTTCGAGCGGCTCGACCAGAAGATCACTCTCGAGATGGCGCAGGTGTCCGTCGAAGAGGTTTTCAACGCAATCTCGAATCAGACTGGCGTGAGAGTTTCACTCGCACCGGAGCTTGCGGCGTCGATCGGTACACTCGACCGCGTGACGATCAAAGCCGGGAACATGCCCGCGCACCTGGTCCTGATTCAGGCCGCTGCGTCCGTAGGCCTCGCCGTTGATCCCAACGCCGACGGCGCGGTCGTATCGAAGTCCGACGGGGCCAGCCCCCGTGTCATGGTTCTGCAGAGAAACGGCGAGGGCATCGATAAGGAAACCGACGTCCTCCGGATCCTCAAGGAATCTGGCGTCGAAGGTGCGGTCGATGGAGAAGAAGGCAAGAAGCAGGTGATGGTCAAAGTGATGCGTCATCCGGCACCGGATGCCGCCGCCGGTGTTGAGCCGGTGATCGTCGAGAGCATTGAGAAGATTCGCGTCGATGGCAAAGAAGGAGCGAAAACACGCGTTCATGTTGTCGCCCCCGGTGCGGAAGGCGGCGTCGGAAAGCGCCATCTCGAAATTCAGATGAAGGGCGAAGATGGGTCGTCGACGAGCGGGACTCTCGATATCGAAGTCCACAGCGACGAAGCCACGCTGTAATCGAGCGCCGGTGAGCAGGGGTGGGGATCTTCTTCTGCGGACCATCCCGCGGGAGAGTCCCCACCCTTGCAGTTTAGTAGACAGTAGACAGTAGCCGCCCACCCGGTCCCAATGGCGCCAACGCAAGCTTGTCATCCTGAGCGAAGCGAAGGATCCCCTCAAACTTTGCGGTACAGCCAGTAGTAAGGGGATCCTTCGCTGCGCTCAGGATGACACCTTCTTTTCCGTTGACGCCATGCCCACCGGCCCGAGGCGCTACTGACAACTGTCTACTGACTACTTCCCAACACCCAACAGCTCCACATCAAACACCAGCATCCCCTGCGGCTTTCCGCGCTCTCCCCTGTAGGCGAGGTTCGATGGAATCCAGAACCGCCGCTTCTCGCCAGGCACCATAAGCTTCAGCCCTTCGGTCCAGCCGCGGATGACTCCGGTCAGGCGAAACGTTGCCGGCGCGCCCTGCATGTAGCTCGAGTCGAACATCACACCATCCGTCGTCCATCCGGTGTAGTGAACGGTGACTTCCTGCGAGCCCCTGGGATGCCCGCTGCCCGTTCCCTCGCGGAGGACCCTTGAGGCAAGCCCGGACGGGGTGACCTCTGCATCGGAGGGTGGCGCCGCCACGTCATCAGGTGCAATCTTCGGATTGATGATGTCGAGCAGCTCCACATCGAAGACCATTGTCCCGGCGGGCCTCCCCTCGGCCCCCGCGTAAGCGAGTGCCTCGGGGATCCAGAAGCGCCTTGTCTCTCCCAGCGACATCAGCTGTACGCCTTCACGCCATCCTGGAATCAGGGCGGAGACAGGCGCCCACACCGGTTCCCTCTCCCCCGAATGCTGGTACATCGTCCCGTCGGTCGTCCACGATGTGAAACGAACGGCGACCATGTCGTCGAGGGTGGGCTTGATCTCGCTGCTGCCGGGCGTGATGACCCGGCTCGACAGGCCCGACTCCGTCGTGGATGCGGCGGCCGGTGGCCCCGCGACATCCTCGGGTGCCGGAATGATCTTTTTCACGGGCTGCGCAGAGACGGACGCGACAAGAATGAGGGCTGCGGATGCGAGGATCGAGAGTTTCAACAGGTTCTCCTGTAGGCCGAAAGTGGGACGCTCCGGGCGAGAACGCGAAGCCGGGCCGGGATCATCCCCCACCCGCCCGGTTCTGGGTTGTGCACGCCCCACCCCCGCACGCCCAGTTGTGAGTTGTGCACGCCCTTCCGCCCCTCCGGTTGTGGGTTGTGAGTTCCCCCCACCCGACCCGCGGGGACCACAACTAGTGTCATCCTGAGCGAAGCGAAGGATCATCTTGCGACGCTCGATCCCCGCGAGAAGATCCTTCGCTTCGCTCAGGATGACACCAGGCGGCAGTCCGGCGCCTCCACTCTCCGAAATCCGCCCTTCCTGCCGCTCCGTATCAGAGTGCGCGAAACAACTTGCGCGCCCGGATGGTTGGAGGTGGTAATGAAACTACTCAAACTCGCTATTCCTGCCCTGATTGCAGTGGTCATCGTCGTGCTCCTCGCAGCGCAAAAGACGCCGGAGCCGGCCCACGCCGCGGAGGGAAGCAGGGTCGCCAAAGGAACATCAATGACAGATTTCGTGAAGCCGTCCGACGCCGAGCTCAAGAAGAGCCTCACGCCGATGCAGTATCAGGTGACGCAGCATGAAGGGACAGAGCCTCCGTTCCGCAACGAGTACGACAGCAACAAACGCGACGGCATCTACGTCGACATCGTCTCTGGTGAGCCGCTTTTCAGCTCGAAAGACAAGTTCGACTCGGGAACGGGCTGGCCGAGCTTCACGCAACCGCTCGACCCTGCAAACATCGTCGAGAAGACGGATCGCAAACTCTTCATCAAGAGGACGGAGGTCCGCTCAAAGCATGCGGACTCGCATCTCGGACATGTGTTCTCGGACGGTCCCGCGCCGACGGGACTGCGCTACTGCATGAACTCCGCAGCGATGCGGTTCATCCCGGTCGAAGCACTCGAGGCGGAGGGATACGGTCAGTATCTTTCGCTGTTTGGAAAAGCTGCGCCGGCAGGCGGAGCGGCTGATGCAACGACGTCCCCTGCAACGACCGAAGTCGCCACGCTCGCCGGCGGGTGCTTCTGGGGAGTCGAGGAACTCATCCGCGAGCTTCCCGGAGTCATCGATACAGAAGTCGGCTACACGGGCGGCAAGGTCGACAACCCCGACTACAACGTCGTGAAGACTGGCGGAACTGGACACGCGGAGTCGATTCGCATCGAGTACGACCCTGCCAGGATCAGCTACGAAGAGATTCTGCGCTTCTTTTTCCGGCTCCATGATCCGACGACTCTGAACCGTCAGGGCAACGACATCGGCACCCAGTATCGATCGGCGATCTTCGTGCAGAACGACGCCCAGCGTCAGGTCGCCGAGAAGGTAAAAGCTGAAGTGGATGCCTCGGGCAAATGGAAAAAGCCGATCGTCACCGAGATCGCCGCCGCGTCGGCGTTCTACTCCGCCGAGGATTACCACCAGGACTACCTTCAGAAGAATCCGGGCGGTTATACCTGCCATTGGATCCGCGACTGAACCGATGTGGCAGATGTGGCAGGGGACTCCGATCCCCTGCCTTTCTGGGCATACGCACGTCTGCTCAAGAAAGCCAATGTTGAATGTTGAAGTTGTGAATTTTGAATGTTGAATGGAGACCGGTAGCCCAATTAAACATTCAACATTCCCAATTTCAACATTCAACATTCGTCTCTCAGGCGGTCGGGTAGAAAAGCTTATGCCCCTAAGGCCAACTTCCACCCATCCCCCTCCCTCCCGTTTTCCGGTATAACTGTCTCCGCACTTCGGAGATCCTCGATGTCCCTGCGGTTACGCCGCACGATTGCGGCAATTGCAGTCGCGCTCACGTCCGCTTTTGCGGCGCAGGCGATCGAACTGCCGTCCGCGGATGAGGTCTGGCTCGAGCTGCACATCGACGGCTTCCAGATCTACAGCAATGCATCTCCCCGCGTAACCGTGGAAGTCGCGCAGAACCTCGAGTCGATGCGTCGAGCCGTGTCGCAGGCAACGAGCATGAACGTCCGCACGCCGCTGACGACGAAGTTCTACGTCTTCCGGAGCACTGCGACGTTCGATCCGTACCGCGATGCGATGTTCGATCACTCGAGGCCGATGACGGGCGCATTCATCGCGCACCGCGACGGAAACTACATCGCGATCAACACCGAGCGCGAATCGCGCAGCATCGTGTTTCACGAGCTGATGCACTACTTCAACCACAACACGAATCCGAATCTACCGTTGTGGCTGGACGAGGGGCTCGCGGAGGTTTACTCGACGTTCCGGGTGACGGGCGACGTGGTGAGTGTCGGGCGTTCGAAGCGGAATCACGTCAGGGCTCTGCGCACCCGGCTGACCATGCCGATAAGCAGACTGATCGCGATCGACCGGAGTTCGGAGGAGTACAGCGAAGGCTCGCGGCAGAATGCTTTCTACGCGCAGTCGTGGGCCATGGTTCACTACCTTCTGTTCGGCAACATTGACCGCAAGAAGCAGATGCCTGAGTTCATGGCGCTGATCCACGAAGGCAAGAGCACGGAGACCGCAGTCACGCAGGCTTTCGGCATTTCGATCCGGAAGCTCGAGGCGGAAGTGAGGAACTACGTTCGGCAGATGCGATTTCTGACGCACACGTATCGCGTAAGCGAGCTGAGATCACGTCAGATAGGCGAGCCTACAGAGATGTCGCGCGAGGAGACGCTCTATCACCTCGGCGATCTGCTCGCGCATACGCATCCGCGGAATCATGAGGTTGCTGAACGTTTCCTCAACGCGACGATCGAGATCGATTCTCACCACAGCGGCGCCTGGGCAACCCTCGGGTATCTCCGCGCGCTGGAGGATCGGAAAGACGAAGCCGCCCGACTTTACGATCTCGCTCTTCGCAATTCAGGATCAGAGTTTCTTCCGTACCTGCTCGCCGCGGAGAACATCCTACGTGGACTCTCGTCCCTTCCTCCCGTGAACCGTCCCGCGGCGGCAGAAAGAGCTCGCGAGCTGTTTCTCCTGAGCCTCGAGCGGAACGATCGAATCCCCCGCGCGTGGGCGGGACTTGGAACGACGTACCTCGCCGATGGTGACGCTGTCGAGGGGATTCCACATCTGGAGAAGAGCCTCGAGATGGCTCCATCGGTAACACGGTTTGCTCACAACCTCGCGCTGTTGCACGTCAGGAATGGAGACGAAGAAAGAGCCAGAGAGGTGATGAACAACTACATCGTGAGGCAGGGCGACCCGCAGAAGATCGCCGATCTCGAAGACGAGATCGTCAAACAGCGCGTTCAGCGTGTGAACGATCTGCTGCGAGCGGGGAAAGCGGATGATGCGCGGCTGTTGATGGTTCAGCTCCTTGAAAAGACCGAAGACGCACAGCTGCAGACCAGACTGCGAACCGAGCTCGCCGCAATCGAGCGTTTCGCGGAGCACGGGAAGACGCTTGCGATGTACAACCGCGCAGTCATTCTCGTCAGGGAGCAGAAACTTGCCGAGGCGAAAAGCGTGCTGGACGAACTGATCGCGAGTGGGGGTGATGAAGATCTCATCGCGACCGCCGTGAATTTGAGGACGAAGATCGACGAGGAGTGACGCCGGCGCGGTTCTAGTGAGCTTCAACAGTCGTGCGGCGACCGTCAGGACTTGTCATCCCGAGCCTGGTTGTGCGGGCGTGAGGGGCGAGGGATCTCCAGCGATGGTACATAGTCAATCCATCGAGAAACAGTTGACGTGTGGATCTCCCCTCAAGGCAACTATGTGCCATCGCGCGAGATCCCTCGCCCCTCACGCCCGCACAACCAGGCTCGGGACGACACATTGTCGTTTCCGCGGGATACGACGCCCCACCCCTACGAAACGATACCGCGGAAGAGCTCCAGAAACTTCTCCATCTGTGCGTCCGTCCCGACGGTGACTCGGAGATGCGTCGTGAGCGGTGGGAACGGCCGCCCCACGGCGACACCTCCTGCGCGCATCGCATCCGCCAGCGGACGGATCTCACGCGCGACGTTCACCATGAAGAAGTTTGCATGACTGGGAATCGTTTCGAATCCGAGGCTCGCGAGCTCCGCGATCGCATGATCCCGCGACGCGGCGTTCCTGACGAGAGACTCTTCGAGCCACTTCTGATCGCCAAGGCTCGCCAGCGACGTCGCGATTGCAGCGGCGTTGAGCGAATTGCGGGCCTGACGCGCGCGCAGTCTCGCCAGAAGAGCGGGCTGCGCGATGGCGTATCCCATCCTCAGACCGGCGAGCCCATGAATCTTCGAGAACGTGCGAAGAACGAGAAGGTTCGGATGTTTCGCCACGAGCGGCACAACCGACTCGTAATCGGACGAGGTGACATATTCCGCGTACGCCTCGTCGACGATGACGACACTCTCCGGCGGGGTCTTCACGATGGCTTCCCGCACCGCCGCTTTCGGCGTGATGCTCGCGGTCGGGTTGTTCGGATTGCAGATGTAGACGATGCCGTGCTGCTTTCCCGTCGCCAGCATCGCTTTCGTGTCGTGCGCCCACGATCCATTCAGAGGAACTTTCGTCGCAGGCGCTCCTGCAGAGGCAGCGTACTGCTCGAGGGCTTCGTAAGTGGGGTCGGCGACCAGAACCCCTCGTTCCGGAGTCACAAATGTCGTCCCCGCCGTGTGAAGGATTTCCGACGAGCCGTTGCCCGGAAGGATGTGATCCGTCGACACTCCGTGAAGCTTCGCCAGCGCGGTCACGAGAGCGTCGCGCATGGCGCCCGGATATTGCCAGGCCACGGCTGCGACATTCTCCAGCGCCTTCCGTGCAGCCGGAGAAGGGCCATGAGGGTTCTCGTTGAAGTGCAGGCGCGCGAGATCGTTGCCGCGTTGCGTCTGGCCGTTCGCGATGAAGACCATCGGAGGCAGGGCAGTGATTGCGGCGCCGGCGCCGATAATCTTCGCGAAAGAGCGACGGGAAACCGTGTCAGCCATCAGCGTTCTCCTCTTTCTACACCACTGCTGCCTGATCGATCGTCACCGTTCCCGCATCCGCGTCGAGGGTTGCGGTCATTCCAATCGGCAGTGTGAGCTTCTTCTCGATGTGTCCGAAAGCGAATCCGGAGATTGCGGGAACTCCTGCTTCGCCGAATCGTTCGACGAGAAGCTCGTGCAGGCTGAATGATGGTCCGTTGACGGGGCACCGGGTACACCGCCCGAAGATGAGACCTTTCACCTTCTCAAACTTTCCTCCGAGAAAAAGTTGCGAGAGCATGCGGTCGACCCTGTACATCTCCTCATTCACATCTTCGAGGAAGAGCAGAGCGCCCTCCGTGTCGATCTCCCACGGTGTGCCCATCGTTGCGGCGATCAGCGTCAGATTGCCGCCGACGATCTTTCCAGTCGCTCTGCCGCCTCGTATCCTCACGAAGCGGTAGTCACGCTCGACGAGCTGTCCCTCCGGCTTCGGAGGATTGCCGAGGGCCCCGGGAGGATCCGTGGACATGACGACGCTTCGGAAGTTCTCGAGTGTCCACGGCTCGATTCGCGAAGCCGCGACGGGCCCGTGAAACGTGACGAGGCCGGTCTTCTGGTGAATCGTATTGATGAGAGCCGTGATGTCACTGTACCCGATGATCACTTTCGGATTCCGCCGGATCATGTCGTAATCGAGGTGCGGAAGGACTCTCGGCGATCCCCACCCTCCCGTGAAGCAGAAGATCCCGTCGACCGAGTCGTCGGCGAACATGCGGTTGATGTCGGCGGCGCGATCGCGGTCCGTGCCGCCGAAGTAGCCATGCCGGTCGAACACATGGCTGCCGAGTTTCACTGCGAAGCCGATCGCTTCGAGTTGTTCCTTCGCAAACTGGATCTCGTCCGGCTCGAACGCCATCGAGGCGGGAAGAACGAGGCCGACGGTGTCGCCCTCCTTCAACTTCTTCGGACGAATGATCGAAGAAGGCACGGCGACCTGGTGCGCGAAGAGGTTTGAACCGGCGAGTGCTACGGCCGCGGTGGTGAGTCTCGTGAAGTCCCTGCGATTGATCATGGAGACATTCTAAAGAATTAAGAATAGAGAATTCAGTATTTAGAAATGTTCATTCGGCGACACGGCGCTGGGAGAGCATCCATTGCCATAACTCCGGCGTGCCGTAGGCAGGATCCCAGGCGTTGTGGTTCGCGTCAGGAAACTCGGTGTAGCGGACATCGGCACCGACCAGCCGAAGCGCGGCATTCATCTTCCGGGACTCCGTTGGAAGAATCAGGTCGTCATTCGCGCCGTGAAAGATCCAGATCGGGAGGTCTGCGAGGCGTTCGGCGACCATCGCGTGCGGATCGTCGGATCCGATCGTAGCAGGCAACTGGCGCGTCGACTTCGCCTTCTCGAAAGGCAGGATGCCGCCGCAGACTGGTGCGATCGCAGCGAATACCTCGGGATGTTCGTATGCGAGAGCCCAGGTTCCGTAGCCACCCATCGACATCCCGGTGAGATAGACGCGCGCACGGTTTCCATGAAACTCGCGGATCGACGCTTCGAGTGCCGCCATCGCAGCCCGTGCCGGCGCGTCGAGCCAGCGCTCGTCCGTGGGCACCTGTGGCATGACGACGATCATCGGGAAGCGGTCGGGATTCCACCGGATGGCGCTGCCGATCCCGACCTGCGTCGGCCGGATTCCGTCCTCGCCCCGCTCCCCTGCACCGTGCAGCGCCAGCAGCACGGGCCACTGCTTCGCCTGGTCGAACTCCTGCGGAACCCAGACGACGTAGCGGTATTCGCGCCCTTCGCTCGTAATGGTCCGGTTGAGAAAACCAGTCTGCGGTTCGGACGGCATCGTCGCGCAGGATACAGTCAGCATGGTGAGGGCGAGGAGCAGTTTCATGCCGCGTATCGTATCCGGTTCTGGGTTCTGGGTTCTGGGTTCTGGGTTCTGGGCGCGCAGGTGTGACCAAGGATTGCAGACACCCTCGTGCTCTCCCTCTCCCCGCGAAGTCGGGGAGAGGGTGGCGCGCGGTATCCGCGCAGACGTTCAGGACTTGCGAGATGGTCGCGCGCCGGGAGAGGGGAGTTGTGGGCTTGCAGCTGCTGCAGCGATCGCCAACATATGAGTTGCTTGCACGGCCCCTCACCCCTTGCCCCTGAACGAACCGGGACATCGAGGACACTAACCGGAGACATCGAGGACGGTTAAGTAGCACCGTAACAGCCAATCTTGGTGTTCGTCTTTTGTTTTTTCCCTTGATGAGCTTTTCGTGCTTTTCTCTTCTTGAGGCGCTCTGTTCTGTATCCGATTGGTCAGCTCGTCGAGGTACCCGATCCGCACCGCGCCATAGTGGATAGCCCAGAGGG